>DATFEJ010000201.1:0-3354 GCA_035251235.1 Burkholderiales bacterium | reverse complement strand
CAGCACATTGGTGCCGACCACATCGTCGCGATACACGTTCTGCATGGGGATCGGGTGGCTGGTCGGCGGCACGTCGGCAGCCTGGCCGCGCGGCTGCTCGGCTTCACCGGCGCCACGCTGCTGCTGCTGACGCTGGCGGCGGTCGGCTTCAGCCTGTTCACCGGCGTGTCCTGGCTGGCGGTCGCGGAGGCGACCGGTACGCTGCTCGAGAACGGCGCGGCGCTCGCCCGGCGCGCCTGGGAAGGCCGCGCGGACCGGCGCGCGGGCGAGCTCGCCCGCGAGGAACGCGAGCACGTCGTCGAGGCGGAGCGCCGCCGGGAGGAAGAGCATGCGCCGCTGGTCATCGCGCCGCCGCCGGCCGAGATCCGCAAGTCCGAGCGCGTGCAAAAGGAGAAGCAGGCGCCGCTGTTCGATCACCTGCCCGACACGCCGCTGCCGCCCGTCAAGCTGCTGGACGACGGCGCGCACGAATCCCCGTCCATCGCCACGGAGACGCTCGAGTTCACTTCGCGCCTCATCGAGAAGAAGCTGTCCGATTTCGGCGTCGCGGTGAAAGTGCTGGCCGCCTATCCCGGGCCGGTGATCACGCGCTACGAGATCGAGCCGGCGGTCGGCGTCAAGGGCAGCCAGATCGTCAACCTGGTGAAGGACCTGGCGCGCGCCCTGTCGGTGGTGTCGATCCGCGTGGTGGAGACCATCCCCGGCAAGTCGTGCATGGGCCTGGAGATCCCGAACCCGCACCGCCAGACGGTGCGCCTGTCGGAGATCCTCGGCTCCGAGGTATACGCCGACATGCACTCGCCGCTCGCGCTGGCGCTCGGCAAGGACATCGCCGGCAACCCGGTGGTGGCCGACCTGCAGAAGATGCCGCACCTGCTGGTCGCCGGCACCACCGGATCGGGCAAGTCGGTGGCGCTGAACGCCATGATCCTGTCGCTGCTCTACAAGGCCGAGCCGCGGCACGTGCGCCTGATCCTCGTCGACCCGAAGATGCTCGAGCTCTCGGTGTACCAGGACATCCCGCACCTGCTCGCGCCCGTGGTGACCGACATGAAGCAGGCCGCCAACGCGCTCTCGTGGTGCGTGGCGGAAATGGAGCGGCGCTACAAGCTGATGTCGTGGGTGGGCGTGCGCAACCTCTCGGGCTTCAACCACAAGGTGGCCGACGCCGAGAAGGCCGGCAAGCCGCTCGAGGACCCGGCGAGCCTCGACTCGGGCGCCCCGCAGCCGCTCGCGCCGCTGCCCTACATCGTGGTGGTCATCGACGAGCTCGCCGACCTGATGATGGTGGTGGGCAAGAAGGTCGAGGAGCTGGTGGCGCGCCTCGCGCAGAAGGCGCGCGCCTCGGGCATTCACCTGATCGTCGCCACGCAGCGTCCGTCCGTGGACGTCATCACCGGCCTGATCAAGGCCAATATTCCGACGCGCATCGCCTTCCAGGTGGCGAGCCGCGTCGATTCGCGCACCATCCTCGACCAGCAGGGCGCGGAGGCGCTGCTCGGCGCGGGCGACATGCTGTACCTGCCGGCCGGCACCGGCCTCGCGCAGCGCGTGCACGGCGCCTTCGTCGGCGACCACGAGGTGCACAGGGTGGTCGACCACCTCAAGTCGCTCGCCACGCCGGAATACCTCGAGGACGTGCTCGATCCCGGCGTCGGCGAGGAGCTGGGCGGCAACGGCGCGAACGGCGAGGCAGGCGGCGAGAAGGACGCGCTCTACGACCAGGCGGTGGAGATCGTGCTGCGCACGCGCCGGCCCTCGATCTCGCTCGTGCAACGCCACCTGCGCATCGGCTACAACCGCGCTGCGCGCCTGATCGAGGACATGGAGCGCGCCGGCCTCGTCTCGCCGATGCAGTCCAACGGCAATCGCGAAGTCCTGGTGCCGGCGAGGGCGGAGTAGGGTGCGCGCGCTGCTGCTGGCGGTCCTGCTGATCGTCCCCGCGCTCGCGCGAGCGGATGCGCTGGAGAAGTTCCGGACGTTCGTGCGCGACACGCAGAGCGCGCGCACCGAGTTCGAGCAGAAGGTGTTCGATCGCGACAAGCGCCTGGTGCAGGCCTCGAGCGGCACCTTCGCGTTCCAGCGCCCGGGTCGCTTCCGCTGGCAGATCCGCGTGCCCTACGAGCAGCTGATCGTCGGCGATGGCACGCGCGTCTGGATCCACGACCCGGATCTGAACCAGGTGACGGTCCGCTCGATGGGCAAGGCGCTCGGCTCGACGCCGGCGGCGCTGCTCGCCGGGGACAAGGACGTCGAGCGCGCGTTCGAGCTGTCCAATGTCGGCCCGGTGGCCGGCCTGGAGTGGCTGGAGGCCCGGCCGCGCGACCGCGACGCGGGGTTCGAGCGCATCCGCCTGGGGATGGGCCGCGACGGCGTCGAGGCGATGGAGCTCTACGACCATTTCGGGCAGACGACGCTGCTGCAGTTCAGCCGCTTCGTGCGCAATCCGCGCCTCGATCCGGGCGAGTTCCGCTTCACGCCGCCCAAGGGCGCCGATGTCCTCGGCGAGTGAGCTGTTCGGCGCGCCCGCGCCGGTCGCGCCCGAAGGAGCGTCGCCCTTGGCGCCGCTGGCCGAGCGGCTGCGCCCGCGATCCATCGACGAGGTGCTCGGCCAGAAGCACCTGCTCGGGCCGGGGAAGCCCTTGCGCCTCGCCTTCGAGTCGGGCAAGCCCCACTCCATGATCCTGTGGGGGCCGCCGGGCACCGGCAAGACCACGCTCGCGCGCCTCATGGCGCGGGCCTTCGACGCCGAGTTCATCGCGCTCTCGGCCGTGCTCTCGGGCGTGAAGGACATCCGCGACGCGGTCGCGCGCGCCGAGGACGCGCTCGCCGCGCGCGGCCGGCGCACGATCCTGTTCGTCGACGAGGTGCACCGCTTCAACAAGGCGCAGCAGGACGCCTTCCTGCCCTACGTGGAAAAGGGCTTGTTCACCTTCATCGGCGCCACCACCGAGAATCCCTCGTTCGAGGTGAACTCGGCGCTGCTGTCGCGCGCCACGGTCTACGTGCTGGAGCCCCTGTCGGCGCAGGATCTGGGCACGCTGCTCGAGCGCAGCGGCCTGCAGGCGGACGAGGGCGCGCGCGAGCGCCTGGTCGGCTTCGCCGATGGCGACGCGCGGCGGCTGCTGAACGCCGTGGAGATCCTGCAGAACGCGAAGCCGCAAGGCGTCGTGGACGCGGCCTTCGTCGAATCCACGCTGGCGAAGAGCCTCAGGCGCTTCGACAAGGGCGGCGAGCAGTTCTACGACCAGATCTCGGCGCTGCACAAGTCGGTGCGCGGCTCCGATCCCGATGCCTCGCTCTACTGGCTGGTGCGCATGCTCGACGGCGGCGCCGATCCGCTGTATCTCGCGC
>DATFEJ010000086.1:0-2481 GCA_035251235.1 Burkholderiales bacterium | reverse complement strand
GCGCGAGCGCCGCGTCGTAGGCCTGCGGCGCGCGCGTGGCGAGCACGAGCTCGACGAGGTACTTCTCCAGCGCCGGCGCCATGTGCAGTGCGAGCGCGGCACGGCGCGCGGCGAACACCTGCGCGGCCGAAGCGATCGCCTTGGCGGGCGTGCGCGCCGTGCCGCCGCGCGCCAGCTGCAGGATGGCGTGCTCGGCCTCGGGCGCGGGATAGCCGACCTGCACGTGCAAGAGGAACCGGTCGAGCTGCGCCTCGGGCAGCGGATAGGTGCCGTCCTGCTCGATCGGGTTCTGCGTGGCCATCACCATGAACAGCTCGGGCAGCGGGAAGCTCGCGCGGCCGACGCTCACCTGGCGCTCCTCCATCGCCTCGAGCAGCGCCGACTGCACCTTGGCGGGCGCGCGGTTGATCTCGTCGGCCAGCACGAGGCTGCGGAACACCGGACCGGGACGGAACTCGAAGGTGCCGGTCTCGGCGCGGAACACTTCCGTGCCGGTGAGGTCGGCGGGCAGCAGGTCGGGCGTGAACTGGATGCGGTGGAAGTCGGCTTCCAGCAGCTCGGCGAGCGTCTTCACCGCGGTGGTCTTGGCGAGGCCGGGCACGCCCTCGACCAGCACGTGCCCGTCGCACAGCAGCGCCACCAGCAGGCGCTGCGTCAGCGCGCGCTGGCCGACGACGCGCGCCTCGAGCGCCGCGCCGAGGGCGGCGAACACTTCGCCCGGCGGCGCATGCGCCAGGCCGGTCGAGGAAGGCGTGTCGCGCAGCATGGCCCCGGCGGGCTCCCCACGGACGCAGACAGCGGTGACGGTGACACAACCGCGGGCGGCGGACAAGGGCCGGGCGGCGCTTGACCTGCGTCAAGCCCCGGCGCGCGCGCGCACGTATGTTGGATCCGTCCCTCCTGCGCCCGGAGCCCCGTCATGAAAATGGCCCTGCTGGTCTGCAACAGCTACTACATGGAGCGCGTCATGCGCATCCTCGAGGAGAACGGCATCGACTACTTCACCAGCTGGGACGGGGCCCGGGGCAAGGGGCGCGGCACCGAGCCGCACCTGGGCTCGCGCTCCTACGCCAGCACCAACTCGGTGACCATGATCGCCTTCGAGGACGACGCGCCGCTGGAAGCGCTGATGCGCGGGGTGCAGGCAGCGAACCGCGAGATCCAGCGCGCGGCGGACCACATCCGCGTGTTCCAGCTGCCGCTGGAGAGAATCGTCTAGGGTCTAGGAAGAGCCGGCCGGCAGTCCTGCTACGACAGGATGACGGCGACGTACTGCATGACGATCCAGGCGACGAGCAAGCCGACGCCGAGCACCAGGAGGCGCCGGTGCCGGGCGAAGGCCTTCTGTCCCTCCGGGCTGAGCCATTCCCGGGCGAACTTCGGCGTCTCCACCAGGTACAGGAAGATGAGCAGCGCGCCCGCGGTGGTGAAGAACATGCCGACGATATTCGCGATCGAGAGTGTCATGGGTCCTCACCCGTTGGTTCAGCAATTGTAGGCACAGTGCTATGCAGGCTCCGGTATAAGCTTGTCCGCGATGCGCATCCCATCACGCTGGGAAGAGATCATGACAGTTTTTTTCACGGCGCGCGCCCGGCGCCCGGCCTGAGGATGTGGGAGCTCGCCGCGCTCGCCGCCGTGGTCGGCGCCGCCCTCCTGTGGTCGGACAGCCTGCGCGCGCGCGAGCGCGCGGTGTCCGCAGGGCGGGCGGCCTGCGAGCGCTACGGCGTGCAGCTGCTCGACGACACGGTGGCGTTCGCGCGGCTGCGCCTCGGTCGCGACGCCGACGGGCGCCTGCGCTTGCGGCGCACCTACAGCTTCGAGTTCTCCGAGACCGGCGACAACCGGCGACAGGGCGCCATCGTCATGCTCGGCGCGCAGCTCGAGGACCTGCGGCTCGAGCCCTACCGGTTGCGGTAAGGGGCGCCGGCCTGTACAATGCGGGCCGCAGGATTCTCAAGCAGTGAAGTAGCTGGTCCGTCCTGGCGTTCCGCGCCGAGCTCATCAGGTAGTTCCCTTCCTTGAAGTCCACGCAGGGCCGAGCAGGCCTTATTTCAACTATCTAGGAACACCGCATGAGCACAGGTACCGTGAAATGGTTCAACGACGCCAAGGGTTTCGGCTTCATCACCCCGGATGACGGCGGCAAGGATCTCTTCGTGCACTTTTCGGCCATCCAGGGGAGCGGCTTCAAGACGCTCACCGAGAACCAGAAGGTGCAGTACGACGCCGGCAGCGGCCCCAAGGGCCCGCAGGCGACCAACGTCCGCCCGGCCTAAGCCGCCGCGCAGAACGTTACTCAAGCCCGGGCAACCGGGCTTTTTTGTTTCCACGCCGAGCAGGTCGAGCATGCAACCATTCCGTACGGCCCGGGTTCCCTTGTGGACGCGGGAGAGAATCGAAGCCCTGAGCACGCCCGAAGTGCGCCAGCTGCTGGAGAACGCGCTGCGCCTTTCCGAGCCCGAGATCGCGGCGCAATGC
>DATFEJ010000073.1:0-9401 GCA_035251235.1 Burkholderiales bacterium | reverse complement strand
GGCGATGGTGCTGCACGCGCGCGACCTGGCCGCGCGACTGAATGGCGCGATCGTCGACGACAATGCGCGCGCGCTCGACGAGCGCGCGCTGGCGGCGATCGGCGCGCAGCTCGAGGGCATCAGCCGGACGCTCGAAGCGCGCGGCATCGAGCCGGGCGGCCCGGCGGCGCTGCGGCTGTTCGCCTGATGGCGAAGGCGCCCCGCGAGCGCGCCGAGGCGCTGCGGCGCGAGATTGAGCGGCACAATCGCCTGTACTACGTCGAGGACGCGCCGGAGATCCCGGACGCCGAGTACGACCGGCTTTTTGCCGAGCTGCAGGCACTCGAGGCCGAGCACCCGGAGCTCGTCACGCTGGACTCGCCGACCCAGCGGGTGGGTGCGTCGCCGCTCGCCGAGTTCGCGGAGGTCCGGCATCGCACGCCGATGCTGTCGCTCAACAATGCTTTCGCGGAAGAGGACGTGCATGCGTTCGACCGCCGGGTGCGCGAGGCATTGCAGGTTGACGAGGTCGAATACGCGGTGGAGCCCAAGTTCGACGGGCTCGCCGTGAGCCTCGCCTATCGCGACGGCGAGCTCGTGCAGGGCGCGACGCGCGGCGACGGCCAGACCGGCGAGGACGTCACGCCGAACCTGCGCACCGTGCATGCGATTCCCCTGCACCTGCCACGGGCGGCGGACACGCGCGACCTCGAGGTGCGCGGCGAGATGCTCATGTTTCGCAAGGACTTCGATGCGCTGAACGAGCGCCAGCGCGCGGCCGGGCAGAAGACATTTGTCAATCCGCGCAATGCGGCCGCGGGAAGCCTGCGGCAGCTCGACTCGCGCGTGACGGCGAACCGGCGCCTGCGCTTCTTCGCCTACGGCGTGGGACAGGCGCCGGGCGCGCGCTGGCGCACGCAGGCGGAGGTGCTCGACCGGCTGCGCGAGCTCGGCTTTCCGGTGGTCGAGGACCGGGCGGTCGTGCGCGGCGCGGACGGCATGCTCGCCTACTACGCGAGGCTCGAAGCCAAGCGCGACCGTCTGCCGTACGGCATCGACGGCGTGGTGTACAAGGTGAACCGCCTGGACTGGCAGGAGCGCATGGGCTACGTTGCTCGCGCGCCGCGCTTCGCGCTGGCGCACAAGTATCCCGCGGAAGAGCAGGCGACGGAGGTGCTCGGCATCGACGTCCAGGTCGGGCGTACGGGTGTGCTGACGCCGGTCGCGCGCCTGAAGCCGGTGTTTGTCGGCGGCGTGACGGTCACGAATGCCACGTTGCACAACGAGGACGACCTGCGGCGCAAGGACGTGCGCGTGGGCGATACCGTGATCGTGCGCCGCGCGGGGGACGTCATCCCCGAGGTGGTCAGCGTGCAGGGCGAGAAACGCCCGGCCGGGGCGAGAGAGTTCCATATGCCCACGCGCTGCCCGGTGTGCCACTCCCCGGTGGTCCGCCTGCCGGGGGAGGCGGCCACGCGGTGCTCGGGCGGCCTGTACTGCCCGGCGCAGCGGGTCGGTGCGCTGCTGCACTTCAAGAGCCGGCGCGCGATGGACATCGAGGGCCTGGGCGACAAGCTCGCCGAGCAGCTGGTCGAGCGCGAGCTGGTGTCGAGCCCCGCGGACCTGTACGCACTCGACGCGGACACGCTGGCGGGCCTGGAGCGCATGGGCGAGAAGTCCGCGCGCAACGTGATCGACAGCATCGAGCGCTCGCGCGACACGACGCTCGCGCGCTTCGTCTTCGCGCTCGGCATTCCCGGCGTGGGCGAGGAGGTGGCCAAGATCCTGGCGCGCCACTTCGGCACGCTCGCGGCGCTGCTCGCGGCCGACTGGGCGGCGCTCGCGGCCCAGAAGGAGGCGGTGCGCAAGGACAACGCCAGGCGCAAGCGCCGGGGCGAGGCGGCAGCGCCGGTGCCGCTCGAGGGCATCGGCCCCGAGATCATGGAAAGCGTCCACTCTTTCCTGCAGGAACGCCACAACCGCGAGGTGATCGGCAAGCTGGCCGACCCGCGCCGCGGCGTGCGCATCGCGGCCGAAGTCGCGGCAGTGCCGGCGCGCGCGGCGAAGACCTTCGTGCTCACCGGAACGCTGCCGGGCATGACGCGCGACGAAGCCAAATCGCTGATAGAGTCCAAGGGACACAAGGTGACAGGCTCGGTGTCGAAGAACACCGATTACGTCGTCGCGGGCGAGGAGGCCGGCACGAAGCTCGAGCGGGCAAGGTCCCTCGGCGTCGCCATCCTCGACGAAGCGGGGCTCAAGGAGCTGCTCAAGGTACGCTGAGGCGCATGACACGTCCGCTGAGAAAGGCCGTCTTCCCGGTCGCCGGCTTCGGCAGCCGCTTCCTGCCCGCCACCAAGGCGAGCCCCAAGGAAATGCTGTCGATCGTCGACAAGCCCCTCATCCAGTACGCCGTGGAGGAGGCGGCCGCCGCGGGCATCACCGACATGATCTTCATCACGGGCCGCCACAAGCGCGCCATCGAGGACCATTTCGACAAGGCCTACGAGATCGAGTCGGAGCTCGCCGCGAAAGGCAAGCGCGAGCTGCTCGACGCGGTGCAGAGCGTGCTGCCGGCGGGCTGCCGCTGCATCTATATCCGCCAGCCCGAGCCGCTCGGCCTGGGCCACGCGGTGCTCTGCGCGCAGCCGGTGGTCGGCGACGAGCCCTTCGCGGTGTTGCTGGCCGACGACCTGATCGACGCGCAGCCGCCGGTCACCGCGCAGATGGCGGAGCGCTACGCGGCCGCGGGCTGCTCGATCCTCGGCGTCATGGACGTGCCCCGCGCGCAGACGGCGAGCTACGGCATCGTCAGCCCGGACAAGCCCGGGGCCGAGCTGAGCGCGATCCGCGCGCTCGTAGAGAAGCCCGCGCCGCACCAGGCCCCCTCCACGCTCGCGGTCGTCGGCCGCTATGTGCTGACGCCACGCATCTTCGACAAGCTGACGCAGGTGCAGCCGGGAAGCGGTGGCGAGATCCAGCTCACCGACGCCATCGCCGCGCTGCTCGCCGAGGAGCGCGTCATGGCCTATCGGTTCGCCGGCCGCCGCTACGACTGCGGGTCCAAGCTGGGATTCCTGCAGGCGACCGTGGAGCTCGCACTGAAGCACGCCGAGGTCGGCGCCGAGTTCGCGCGCTACCTGGAGGAGCGCCGCCATGCCTGAGCTGGCGCGCGCCTGGGACTTTCTCGAGGCCTCCGACCTGGTGTGCGGCGAGCGCGAGGTCCAGGGGGCGATCGCGCGCCTCGCGGAGCAGATCGGCGCGCGCCTGCATGACGCCTATCCGCTGGTGCTGGTGGTCATGGGCGGCGCCGTGGTGTTCGCGGGCCAGCTCCTGCCGCGGCTGCGCTTTCCGCTGGATCTCGATTACGTGCATGCGACGCGCTACGGCGCGGCGACGCAAGGCGGCGGGCTCACCTGGCGCGTCAGCCCCCCGGAGGCGCGCGGGCGCACCGTGCTGCTGCTCGACGACATCCTCGACCACGGGCAGACGCTGCGCGCCATCCGCGACGAGCTGCTCGCGCGGGGTGCGGCCGAGGTGCTGAGCGCCGTCCTGGTGGAGAAGATCCTGACGGCACCCAAGCCCATCGCGGCGGATTTCGTCGGACTGCGCATTCCGGACCGCTTCGTGTTCGGCTGCGGCATGGATGCCAAGGGCTTCTGGCGCAACCTGCCCGAAATCCGTGCCATGCGGGAGACCTGATGCTCGCAGTCATCGGCGGCAGCGGGCTCTCGCAGCTCGCCAGCCTGGAAGTCACGCAGCGCAACATGGTGCGCACGCCCTACGGCGAGCCCTCGGGCGCGCTGACCTTCGGCCGCATCCGCGGCCGCGAGCTCGTCTTTCTCGCGCGCCACGGCTACGGGCACACCGTCGCGCCGCACGAGGTGAACTACCGGGCGAACCTCTGGGCGCTCAAGGAGATCGGCGTGCAGGGGGTGGTGTCCGTCGCCTCGGTCGGGGGCATCCGGCGCGATTTCGTGCCCGGGGCGCTCGCCGTGCCCGACCAGATCATCGACTACACCTGGGGCCGGCGTTCCACGTACTTCGAGGGCGCGGGGGCGCAGGTCACGCACGTCGACTTCACCGAGCCGTACGCCGCGCCGCTGCGCGCGCGCATCCTGGCGGCGGCGCGCGCCTGCGGCGAGCAGATGATCGACGGCGGGACCTATGCGGCGACGCAGGGGCCGCGGCTGGAGAGCGCCGCGGAGATCAACCGGCTCGAGCGCGACGGGGCGCACATGGTGGGCATGACCGGCATGCCCGAGGCGGCCCTGGCGCGCGAGCTGGACCTGCCCTACGCGGCGATCGCCGTCAGCGCCAACTACGCGGCCGGCCGCGGCGACAGCGCCCATGCCGTGCCCATGGAACGCATCGAGGCCGTGCTCGCCGAGGCCATGGGCCGCGTGCGACGCATCATCGAGCGGCTGGTGGCGGAATGATCCGCGAAGTGCTGCGCATGGGCGATCCGCGCCTGCTGCAGGTGGCCAAGCCGGTCGAGCGCTTCGGCACCCCCGAGCTCGCCGCGCTGCTCGCTGACATGCGCGACACGATGGCGCACCAGAACGGTGCGGGACTCGCCGCGCCGCAGATCGGCGTGAGCCTGCGCGTGGTGATCTTCGGGGTGAAGGCCAATCCGCGCTACCCGCGCGCCGGGGAGGTGCCCGACACCGTGCTGATCAATCCCGTGCTCGAGCCGCTGGCCGCGGACAAGGACGAGGACTGGGAGGGTTGCCTGTCGGTGCCCGGCATGCGCGGCGTGGTGCCGCGCTTTCGCTATCTGCGCTACTCGGGCCACGACGAGCGTGGCGAGCGCTTCGAGCGCACGGTCGAGGGCTTCCATGCCCGCGTCGTGCAGCACGAGTGCGACCACCTCGACGGCGTCCTCTACCCGATGCGCGTGCGCGACTTCCGCAAATTCGGCTTCATCGAGGAGCTGTTTCCGGGCGAGGAGCTGCCGCCGGAGGAATAGCGTTCAGACTTGCAGCTCGCGCAGCAGCTGCTGCTCGAGCTGCAGCGCCTGCTTCGGGTTGGACACCGCCTCGCCCGACACGAGGAACACGTCCTCGGCGCGGTCGCCCAGCGTGTTGATCTTGGCGGTGTGCACGCTGACCTCGTGCTGCGCCAGGGTGCGCGCGAGGGCGTAGAGCAGGCCGGGCCGGTCGCTGGCGACGACAGACAGCACGTGGTAGGCGCCGCGCTCGTCGGGGCGCAGGTCGACCACCGGCGACACGGGGAAGTGCCGCGCGCGCCGGGACAGCCGGCCGCCGCGGGGCGGGGGCAGCGGCGCAACGGAATCCAGCTCGTCGGCCAGCTCCTTCTCGATCTGCAGCAGCATGTCGCGATAATGGGCGCCCGGTCCCTGTCCCATGAGGAGGAAGGTGTCCAGCGCGTAGCCGTGGCGCGTCGTGTGCACCTTGGCCTCGACGATATTGAAGCCGGCACGCTCGAAATAGCCGCAGATGCGGGCAAAGAGGCCCGCGCGGTCCGGCACGTAGATCATCACCTGCATTCCCTCGCCGATGGGGGCGAGGCGCGCCTTGACGACCGGCGCCCTGGCCTGCACCCGGTAGTGCAGGTTGCGCGTCTGCCAGGCGATCTCCTGCGGCTCGTGCCGCAGGAAGTACGGCGTGTCGAGCTGGGCCCAGAAGCGGGTCTCGACGCCTTCGGAGAGCGCGTACAGGCGCAGCAGGCGCGACGCCTCGGCCTGCTTCTCGGCCAGTGCGGCGTCGAGCGCCGGCGCGTCGCCGGAGAGGACGCGCCGCGCGGCGCGGAACAGGTCCTCGAGCAGCTTCGCCTTCCAGGCGTTCCACACTCTGGGACTGGTACCGCGGATGTCGGCCACCGTGAGCAGGTACAGCGCCACGAGGCGCCTTTCGCTGCCGACCTGCCCGGCGAAGGCGCGCACCACCTCCGGGTCGTGCACGTCCTCCTTCTGCGCGGTTGCGGACATGCGCAGGTGGTGCTCGACGAGGAAGGCGACCAGGTCGGCGTCCTCGCGCGACAGGCGGTGGCGGCGGCAGAACGCGCGCACGTCCCGCATGCCGAGCTCGGAGTGGTCGCCGCCGCGGCCCTTGGCGATGTCGTGGTACAGCGCCGCCACGTACAGCAGCCAGCGGCGCTCGAAGGCGCTGATCAGCTGGCTGCACAGGGGGAATTCATGCGCGAACTCGGGCATCGTGAAGCGGCGCAGGTTGCGCACCACCATCAGGATGTGCTGGTCCACCGTATAGACGTGGAACAGGTCGTGCTGCATCTGGCCGACGATGCGGCCGAACTCGGGCAGATAGCGGCCGAGGATGCCGTACTGGTTCATGCGCCGGAACTCGTGCACGATGCCGCGCGGTTGCTGCAGGAAGTGCAGGAAGAGCATCTGCGCCACCGGGTCGCGGCGCAGCCGGGCGTCGACGCGCGTGCGCGCGCGCCACAGGGCGCGCAGCGTGCCCGCGCTCATGCCGCGCAGCCCCTGGTGCTGCTGCATGAGGAGGAAGCTCTCCAGGATGGCGCGCGGCTCGCGCTCGAACAGCGCCTCGTCGCAGGCCTCCAGCCGCTCGCCGCGCACGCGGAAGCGCTCATTGATGGCAAGGGGCGTCGCGTCCGGCTCCACTGCCAGCCGTTCTTCGAGGTTCTGCAGCAGGATGGTGTTGAGCTGCGTGACCGCCTTGGCGTTGGTGTAATAGCGCTGCATGAGCTGCTCGCTCGGCAGGCGCGCGGGCGACCCGGGAAATCCGCATTGCGCGGCGAGCGGCGTCTGGTAGTCGAAGACGATGCGGTCCTCCCGGCGCCCGGCCAGGTAGTGCAGCCGGATGCGCAGTTCCTGCAGCAGCCTCTCGCACCTGTCGAGATGGTCGGCCTCTGCATGCAGCAGCAGGCCGTGGCGCTCGAGGTCGCGCCAGTGCGCGCCCAGCCCGTTGGCGCGCGCGATCCACTGGATGGTCTGCAGGTCGCGCAGGCCGCCCGGCGCCTCCTTCAGGTTGGGCTCCAGGGCGTATGCCGTGTCCTGGTGCTTGGCGTGCCGCTGCTCCTGCTCCAGGCGCTTGTCCTTGAGGAAGGCGCGCGCATCGAGGTGCAGCGCCACCGCTTCGGTCAGCTGGCGGAACAGCCTGCGGCTGCCCGCGAGAAAGCGCGCCTCGAGGAGCGCCGTCTGCACGGTGATGTCTTCGGCGGCCGCCTGCGCGCATTCGTGCACGGTGCGCACGCTATGCCCGACTTCCAGGCCGATGTCCCAGAACATGCCGACCAGCCGCTCGAGGCGGCCGCGTTCCTCCTCGCCTGGCGCCTTGGCGAGCAGTACGAGCACGTCGATGTCGGAATGGGGATAAAGCTCCCCCCTTCCATAGCCCCCGGTCGCGACCAGCGCGGCGCTCGCCACCGGCTGCAGGTCGCGCCAGAGCTCGCGCAGGACGCGGTCGATCAAGCGGCTGTGGGCCTGCAGCAGGCGGCGCGGCGATGCCCCGCGCTCGAAGTCGCGTCGCAGGGCGGTGCGTCCGGCCAGCAGGGCGGCGCGCCGCTCCTCGGCGGGGACGGGCACCGCGCTCATCTCAGGCGCCGGCGAGGGTCGCCGGCGCGGGCGGTGTGCCCGGAGAGGTCGTCAGCACTTCGAAGCCGCTCTCCGTGACGAGCACCGTGTGCTCCCACTGGGCGGACAGGCTGTGGTCCTTGGTGACGATCGTCCAGCCATCGGCAAGCTCGCGAATCGCGGCCTTGCCGGCATTGATCATGGGCTCGACCGTGAAGGTCATGCCCGCTTCGAGGCGCAGCCCCGTTCCCGGCTTGCCGTAGTGCAGGACCTGCGGATCCTCGTGAAAGCGCCGGCCGATGCCGTGGCCGCAGAATTCCCGCACCACCGAGTAGCCGTGCTGCTCGGCGTGCGCCTGGATGGCCGCGCCCAGGTCGCCCAGCTGGGCGCCGGCGCGCACCTGGCGTATGCCGGCCCACATGCACTCGTAGGTCACTTCGACCAGCCGGCGCGCCTGGATGCTCGGCTCGCCGACGTAGTACATGCGGCTGCTGTCCCCGTGGAAGCCGTCCTTGATCACGGTGACGTCGATGTTGAGGATATCGCCCGGCTTGAGCATGCGCTCGCCCGGAATGCCATGGCAGACCTGGTGGTTGACCGAGGTACAGATCGATTTCGGGTAGGGCTTGTAGCCCGGGGGCGCGTAATTGAGCGGCGCGGGCGTGGCGCCCTGGACCTCCACGATGTAGGCGTGGCACAGGTCGTTCAGCTTTCCGGTCGTCACGCCGGCGCGCACGTAGGGCGCGATGTAGTCGAGCACCTCCGCGGCGAGACGCCCGGCCACGCGCATCTTCGCCGCCTCGTCGGGAGTCTTCAGGACGACCGCCATGGGCTGGGAAAAAGACTGATTATGCTAGAATTTCGGGCTGGCACGCGGTTTGCCGCGCGCCAAATTTCCCGCTCCGGCCGGTTAGGGTGCCCGCAAGGGTTTTTCGGTTGACCGGAGTGGCAGACGATAACCCTAAAAGGAGCATGAAGTGTCTGCAACCATGCGTCAGATGCTGGAAGCCGGGGTCCATTTCGGACATCAGACCCGGTATTGGAACCCGAAGATGGCGCCGTACATCTTCGGCCACCGCAACAAGATTCACATCATCAACCTCGAGAAGACCCTGCTGCTGTACCAGGAGGCGCTCAAGTACGTGCGCCAGCTGGTGGCCAACCGCGGCACGATCCTGTTCGTCGGCACGAAGCGCCAGGCGCGCGAGATCCTGCGCGAGGAGGCGCTGCGCTGCGCGATGCCGTTCGTCGACCACCGCTGGCTCGGCGGCATGCTGACGAACTTCAAGACCGTCAAGCAGTCCATCAAGCGGCTGAAGGAGATGGAGCAGATGGCCGCGGACGGCACGTTCGAGAACATGGCGAAGAAGGAGGCGCTCGGCCTGCAGCGCGAGCTGGCGAAGCTGCAACGCTCGCTGGGCGGCTTCAAGGACCTCGGCAGCCTGCCCGATGCGCTGTTCGTCATCGACGTCGGCTACCAGAAGGGCGCCATCGCCGAGGCGGTCAAGCTCGGCATCCCGGTGGTCGGCGTGGTCGATACCAATCATTCGCCGGAGGGCATCAGCTACGTCATTCCCGGCAACGACGACTCGAGCCGGGCGATCCGGCTCTACGCGCGCGGCATCGCCGACGCCGTGATCGAGGGGCGCTCGCAGGCGGTCGAGGAAGTGGCGGCCGCGGCGCGCGACGAGTTCGTCGAGGTCGACGAAGCGAAGGACGCCTGAGTCGCAGGCGACGGACAGCGTCCGGGGGCCTTGGGCCCCTTTTTTTGACTTGCGGAGCGTGCAGTGATGGCAGAGATCAGTGCAAGCCTGGTGAAGGAGCTGCGCGAGCTGACCGGGCTCGGAATGATGGAGTGCAAGAAGGCGCTCGCCGAAACGGGTGGCGACCTCAGGAAGGCCGAGGA
>DATFEJ010000355.1:0-7018 GCA_035251235.1 Burkholderiales bacterium | reverse complement strand
CTCAAGATGAGACTTCCCGGGGGTTTAACCTCCCTGAAGGGTCGTCCTAGACCAGGACGTTGATAGGCAGGATGTGCAAGGGCCGCGAGGCCTTGAGCTAACCTGTACTAATTGCCCGTGCGGCTTGACCCTATAACCGTGAGCATGCAGCGCGCTCGACGGTTCGCTTGGCAGCATCTCCTGCCCAGGCTTCACTTCATCCGGATCGCGGCTCGTGCCGGCGGCGCCTTGTGCGCCCCAGGGGCGAGTCCATAGTCAATCTGGCGGCCATAGCAGCCTGGAACCACGCCTTCCCATCCCGAACAGGACCGTGAAACGGGTTTGCGCCGATGATAGTGTGCAGTCGCATGCGAAAGTAGGTTACCGCCAGGCCATATCGCGAAGCCCGGCCTCCGACAGGAGGCCGGGCTTTTTCGTTTGTGCGTCCCGTGCTCCGGTACTGGCGGCCCCGCCAGGAGACGCTGCCACGGTAGCGGTATATTCGCGCCAGGCCCCAATGACCAGCACCGATCTCGCCATCCTCTTTGCCGACGTCAGCGGCAGCACGGCGCTCTATGAGAGGCTGGGCGACCGGCGCGCGCTGAAAGCCGTGGACTCCGTGCTCGAGCAGCTGCGCGCGGCGACCGCCGAGCGCGGGGGGCGCGTGATCAAGACGCTGGGCGACGAGATCATGGCCGTCTTTCCGACGGCGGCGGAGGCGACCAGTGCGGCGGAGGACATGCAGGCCCGGGTCGCCCGGCTGCCGCCGTTCGGCGATCTGCGTCTGGGCGTGCGCATTGGCTTGCATGCCGGACCGGTCCTCGAGGAGGCCGGCGACGTCTTTGGCGACGCGGTGAACACCGCGTCGCGCATGGCGGGAATGGCGAAAAGCGGCCAGATCCTGACCACGGAAGCTACCGTGGAGGCCTTGCCGCCGCCGCAACAGGCGCGCACGCGCGATCTCGATCGACTGCCTGTGAAGGGCAAGCAGGGAGAGCTCCGCGTGTTCGAGCTTCTCTGGCAGGACGACGACGATCTCACGGTGCTCGGTGCGCTCGAGCCCGACGCCGGCGGCGAAGCGCGCCTGCTGCATCTGGTGCATGGGGAGCGCACGATGGTCATGGGGCCGGAGTTGCCCGCGGTGCTGATCGGGCGCGATGCCGCCAGCGACATCGTCATCGCGCATCGCACGGCTTCGCGCCTGCACGGGCGCATCGAGCTGCGCAAGGACAAGTACTTCTACAAGGATCTCAGCACCAACGGTACCTACGTCATGATCTCCGGCGACGCCGAGATACGCCTGCGGCGCGAGGAGATCATGCTGCGCGGACAGGGGCGGCTCGCGTACGGGCATTCGGGCCATGATGCGCGCGCCGAGTTGATCCGCTTCAGCCTAGAATGACGCGCCCGCGACCGGGCAGGGAGGCAGGGATGAGTCGACGGAACGGGTGGGTGTGCCTCGCGGCGCTGGCGCTGCTGCTTTCCGGCTGCGCCACCGGCGACGGCGCGAAGCGGCCGGCGCACACGGTCGAGGCGGTCGGCAAGGTGATCGAGAGCCTGGCGGGCGAGGCGGCGCGCCGCACCACCACGGAGGGCTATCGAGGCTTGCCAGTCGTCGTCGGCGTCGCAAGCCACGCCCCGACCTCCCTGGAGCAGATCATCGCGGAATTGCTGCGCACACAGCTCCTCGAGAAGGGCGTCCTCGTGCACAAGTCATGCGCCGGCCGCTGCCTGGAGATGACGTTGCAGGAGTTCGCCACGGTCGGGCCCAGCGTCTCCAACCTTACCCCCGGACAGATCCTCTCGGTGGCCGCGGGGAGCGTGCCGGTGGTGGGCGGTCTGACGCGCAGCCTCGTGGAGCGCGAGCGCGAGGCCGAGCGCGCCGCCGCGCGCACCACCGGGTTGCTCGTGACGTTCGCGGCGCGCGACGGCGAGCGCTTCACGGCGCGCAGCCACGTCATCGCCGTCGTTTCGACGAGCAGCGGCGACGTCGCATTGGAGCAGAAGTAGCCGCCGCGATTCAGGGCGCCGATGCTCAGCTGGCGCGCGCAATCTCACCCGGCAGAGGCGGCGCGGCTTTCCTGCTGCGGAGGACGATCACCGCCACCACGACCAGCAGCAGCAGCGTTCCCAGCGTGACGCATCCCCAGGCCAGCATCTGGTTCGACAGCGCCTTCCCCATGAACGCTCGCGACGTGAGCGTGTTCAGGGCAAAGCTCGTGCACAGGAGCGGAACGACGGCGCGCCGCGCCTCGCGGTGCCTGATCAGGTACGCCACGATCGCCATGTGCGGGAACAGCAGGACAACGAAATGGGACTTGCTGGAGACCGGCGAGAGCATCAGCATGCTGATCACGATGACCGACGCGCCCCACAGCAAGGCGCCTTCGACTTTCGCCGAGAGCAGCAGGACCGCGAGCGCCGCCAGCCCGTAGACCAGATACACGACATACAGAATCGTCCGGGCATGCGCGGCGAAATCCGCGCCCAGCCGCCCATACACGATGTTGAAGACGAAACCCTTGAGCGACTGGTTGAGAAGGCCCACGTCCTTCAACAGAGGATAGTAGTCGTCCGGAGAAGTCCCCAGGAGCCCGCCGACGGCCACATCCACGATCCACGTTCGCAGGAAGCCAGGTCCGGGCCGGTTGGGCGTGAACAACAGGTCCGGCAGCAAAGACAGGGTCAGCCATACGCCCACGCCCAGCGCGAAGACCCGCCATTTCCGCAGATAAAGGGCATACAGGAACATCAATGCGGGGGTCGGTTTCAGCGCGGTCGCCGCGGCGAATCCCGCCGCGGCGCCAAAGGTCCTGTTCTGCGACAAGCCGTAGAGCCCCACGAGGATGAACAAGAACACCAGCGTGTCGTAGGCCTGGTTCTCGAATACGGACAGGACGAACTTCAGGCTCAGGATCACGGAGAACAGTCTCAGCCAGAACAGCTCCTCCCGCGCCACTTGGAACGTCCTGACGGCGAGCATCTCGCACATCCTGAAGCAGCCGTAAGTGGCGCTCACCAGTACTCCGTACCAGACCACGTTCCTCGCCCACATGGGCAGGAACGTCAGCGGAACCATCAGCAGGGCAAAGAGCGGCGGGTAGGGGAAAGCGCTGGCGCACGGCGCCAGCCGCTCTCCCTTCATCAGGCAGTCCCCGACCGGCGAATACGTGGGCATCATCCCCCAGTCGTATTCGGCGAAGCGGAAATAGTAAAGAACGATCACCAGCCCGAGGACGGCCCATGCAACCATGGAACGCCAGACGGCCGGAGTTGCGGCAGCGGAACCGGGCGATGGGCTCATGTGGGACCTGTCCGGACAAGTTCCGTGCTGGCGACCCAGCGCAGCGTGCGCCTCAATCCTTCCTCGAAAGGCGTGGTCGGCGCCCAGCCGAGCTCGGCACGGGCAAGCCCGATATCGAGCACGTTGGCGGGCACATCGAAGCTGCGCGCCGGGACGTGGCGCCGCTCGACTGGCCGGCCGAGCACCGTCTCGATCGCGGCGAGGATCTCGTTGAGGTCGCGGCCGACGCCGCTGCCGATATTGATGACCCTGTGCGCGCTGCGATGATCCAGCGCCCGCACCATCGCTTCCGCGACATCGCCCACGTACAGGTAGTCCCGCACCACCCTGCCGTCGCCCCAGATTTCGATCGGCTCGCCGCGATACGCGCGGTGCAGAAAGGTGGTCACCGCGCCCTGGCCCGACGCGATGCGCTGGCGTTCGCCGAAGGGATTGGCGATGCGCAACGCGCAGTAGTCCACCCCGTGCAAGACGCGATAGAGCTCGAGGTACTTTTCGATGGACAGCTTGCCGATGCCGTAGGACGTGAGCGGATGCGTCGGATGATCCTCGGTGATGGGGAGCGCGCGCGGCACGCCGTAGACCGTGCCACCGGAGGAAGCAAAGACGATCTTGCGGCTACCTTCGCGCCGGCAGGCTTCCAGCAGGTGCAGCGTGCCGATGATGTTGTCGGCAACGTCGCGCGCCGGATTCTGGTTCGAGGACTGCGGCAACGTCGTCGAAGCCAGGTGAAAGACCCCCTGGCAGCCCGCGACGGCGGCCGCGACATCCGCCGGATCGCGAAAATCTCCTCGCAGCCATTCGATGTCGCTGTGCGCGGGAGCGCCGTCCGCGAAGCCCCGGTCGCTGACGTCGAAGACGCGCACGGCAAACCCCGCGGCGAGCAGCCGCTCGGCGAGGTGCGAGCCCATGAAACCGGCACCGCCGAGCAGCACGCACTTCATTGACGGGCCGCCCCCGGCCGAACCGCAGTCGCGCGCATGCCTTACGCCGGCCGCGGGCTCAACCCTGGCTCCCGATCGCCACGCCGAGGCAGATCAGCGCGACGCCCGCGAGCTTGAGCACCGTGAGGGGTTCCTGCAGCAGCCATGCCGCCCCGAGCGTCACCGCCACGAACGACAGGCCCAAGAACGGGTAGGCGTGCGACAGGTCGAGCTTGGTCAGCGCTGCCATCCACGATACCGCCGCGAGCAGCGCCGCGGCGAGCGCCGAAATGACCCAGGGATTGACCAGGAGCCCGATGGCGAGCGCGAGCCTGCCGGCCGCGTTCTCGGGCATGGTTCCGGCACCGGCCACCTGCCACTTCAGTACGAGCTGGCAGTAGACCATGAGCGATATGGAGACGGCGACGTACGCGTAACTCATGTGCTCACCGGGGAGGTTGGAGTCTGGACGTGAGGAGCGTGCTCGATGATCGCTGCGCGTTCCTCGAAGGTCGTGTGCATGACGATGTACAGCGGCCTCTTCTTCGCTTCGTCGAACGTCTTGCCGAGGTAGATGCCGATCACGCCGAGGATGGCGATGATGATGCCGCCGATGAAGTAGATCGAGACGATGAGGCTGCTCCAGCCGGTAATCGGGGATCCATAGAGCAGCGCGCTCACGAGGATGTACAACCCGTAGCAGAACGCGAGGAACGCGATGATGAACCCCAGTCGCACCGCGAGCCTCAGGGGCTTGTCCGAGAAGGCGATGATGATGTCGAGGCCGAGCTTCAGCAGCTTCGCCAGAGTGTAAGTCGTTTCCCCTGCGTGGCGCCTGGCCTGCTGGACGCCGACATAGGCCGTCGGGAATCCCATCCAGTGCAGCAGGCCCGTCGAGTACCGCAGCTGCTCCCGCATGCGGCGGAAGTTCTCGACCACCTTGCGCGACAGGATGCGGAAATTGCCGGGGGTCTCGAAAGTGACATCGGCGAAATACTCGAGCAATTTGAAGTACAGATTGGAGCCCCAGCGCTTCAGCAGCGCGTCCCGGTGCCTGTCGCGCTGCGCGTGCACCACGTCGTAGCCCTCCCGCGCCTTGGCGTAGAGGAGCGCAATATCCTCCGGCCGGTCCTGCAGGTCGCAGTCCATCACCACCACCCAGTCGCCGTCGCAATGATCGAGCCCGGCGGTGATGCCGTAGTGCTGGCCGAAGTTGCGGCTGAACTGGATGCCCTTGACCCGCGGGTCGCGCCGGGCAAGGTTGCAGATGATGTCCCACGATCGATCGCCCCCGCAGTCCTCGACCATGATGATTTCGAAGTCCTGCGTGATGCCCGGCAGTACGGAGACGAGGCGGCGGTACAGCTCCTCGAGACAGTCCTCGGCGCGGTAGACCGGGGTGACGATCGAGATAAGCGGCATCGCTACGAAGTGCCTTCGATGATCGGCCTCGCCAGGGTCATCGGGCGCATGGGGCGCACGATAGCAAAAGCGCGGTGCCGCGGAAAGGCGCGACGACAGAATCGATCCGCAAGTGTGGCACGGGGCGCGTGTAAAATCTCCGCTCTCCCCGCACCTCCCTGAAAGGACTCCGTCATGCACACGTCAAGACGCTCCACGCCCATCCGCATGCTGGCGACGCTCTCCGTGGCCCTGCTGGGTGCTTGCGCGATGGTCGAGCTGACCCAGGAAGGCGCGGGGGTGCGCATGGCGAAAGCGGAGGACGTGGCCGGCTGCGTGAACCTCGGACGGACGACGGCGAGCGTGGTGCATGAGGTGGCGCTCATCCCGCGTCATCCGGACGCGGTGCAGGACAACATCAACGTCACGGCGAGAAACTCCGCCGCCAGCATGGGCGCGGACACCATCGTGCCGGCCTCCAAGGTGGAGGGCGGCAAGCAGACGTTCGACGTGTATCGCTGCCTGCGGCGCTAGCCGCGCGCGGGAGGCGGCCCGCCCCGGGGCGCTTGCCTGCGCCTTCGATACTGTATATAAATACAGTATTGGAGCCTTCCCCCCATGGCAGCCCCGACCGCGGCCCTCGAGGCCGTTCTCCTTCGCCACCCCGTCTGGCGCGGCGGCAGTCTTGCCGCTTCGACGGTGCCGGCCGTGCCGAGCGGCTACGCGGCGCTCGATCATGAGCTGCCGGGAGGCGGCTGGCCGGCCGGGACGCTGAGCGAGCTCCTGTGCGCCCGGCAGGGCGTCGGCGAGCTGCAGCTCGTGCTGCCGGCGCTCGCCGCCCTGTCCCGCGCGGGCGGAAGGATCGCCTGGCTGGCGCCTCCCCATCTGCCGTACGCGCCGGCGCTCGCCGCCGCCGGCCTGCGCCTGGAGCTCCTGACCGTGATCAGGGCGCCGGGCAGGCGCGATGCGTTATGGGCAGCGGAGCAGGTGCTGCGCGCTGCCACCTGCCGGGCATTGCTGCTGTGGTTGCCGCGCGCCAGCTATGCAGAGATGAGGCGGCTCGCCCTGGCGGCGGAGGCGGGCAAAGCCGTCACCCTCCTGTTCCGGCCGTCGCAGGTCGCGCAGGAACCCTCGCCGGCACCCCTGCGGCTGGCACTGGAGCCCGACGGCGGGCAGCTCGCCGTGCGCGTTCTCAAGCGCCGCGGCATGCAACTCGCCGCGCCCTTGCGCATTCCGATCCCGAGGCCTGTCCATGCTGTGGGTGGCGCTTTGCTTTCCCCGGCTCGCGCTCGAAGCCAGGCTGCGCGGTTGTGCCTCGCTTGAGGCGGCGGGCGAGTCCTGGGCGGTCGTCGAGAACCGCTCGGTGCTCGCCTGCAGCGCGGCGGCCGAGGCGGCCGGTGTGCGCCCGGGC
>DATFEJ010000195.1:0-2123 GCA_035251235.1 Burkholderiales bacterium | reverse complement strand
CCTGCGCGGCGACGGCCGCCACGCGGCGCGCCACTTCCTCGGCGTCGCCGAGGTAGTAGTGCCGCTGCGGCCGCAGCGCGTCGTCCAGCTCGTAGACCAGCGGCACGCCGGTCGGCACGTTCAGCCCGACGATGTCGGCGTCCGACACGCCGTCCAGGTGCTTGATGAGCGCGCGCAGCGAGTTGCCGTGCGCGGCGACCAGCACCTGCCGCCCGGCGCGCACCGCGGGCGCGATGGCCGATTTCCAGTACGGCAGCACGCGCGCCACCGTGTCCTTCAGGCACTCGGTGAGCGGCACTTCGGCGCCCGCGTAGCGCGCATCGCCGCCTTCGTAGCGCGCATCCTGCCGCTCGAGCGCGGGCGGCGGCGTATCGTAGCTGCGCCGCCAGGCGAGCACCTGCGCCTCGCCGAACTTCGCCGCCGTCTGGCCCTTGTCCAGTCCCTGCAGCGCGCCGTAGTGGCGCTCGTTCAGCCGCCAGTGCTTCTCGACCGGCAGCCAGACGCGGTCCATCTCCTCGAGCACGAGCCACAGCGTGCGGATGGCGCGCTTGAGCACCGAGGTGAAGGCGAGGTCGAAGGCGTAGCCCTGGGCGCGCAGCAGCCGGCCGGCGGCGCGCGCCTCCTCGACGCCGGCGGCCGACAGGTCGACGTCGGTCCAGCCGGTGAAGCGGTTCTCGCGGTTCCACACCGACTCGCCGTGGCGAAGAAGCACGATGCGGTGCATGCGCTCAATTATAATCGCCGGCGCATGCTCGAATTCCTGCAGAAGAACATCCTGCTGGTGGCCGCGGCGGTCGGCTCCGGCGCCATGCTGCTCTGGCCGCTGCTGCGCGGCGCGGGCGGCGGCGGGTCGGTGAGCACGCTGGAAGCCACGCAGCTCATCAACCGCCAGGACGCGCTGGTGCTCGACGTGCGCGAAGCCGCGCGTTTCGCCGAGGCGCACATCCTGGGCGCGAAGAACCTGCCGCTCGCCGACCTGGAGCGGCGCGCCGGCGAGTTCGACAAGTACAAGGGCCGGCCGGTGATCGTCGCCTGCGACACCGGCAGCACTTCGGTGCGCGCCGCCAGCCGCCTCAAGGCGCTCGGCTTCACGCAGGCGGTGAGCCTCGCCGGCGGCTTTCGCGCCTGGGCGCAGGGCGGCCTGCCGCTGGAGAAGTAGAATGGCCCGCGTGCAGATCTACCTCACTTCCCACTGCGGCTACTGCCGCGCCGCGCTGCGGCTGCTGCAGGACAAGGGCGTCGCCGGCGCCGACCTCGACGTGGTGCGCGTCGACCAGGATCCCGCGCGCCGCGCCGAGATGCGCGCGCGCTCGGGCCGTTACACCGTGCCGCAGATCTGGATCGGCGAGCGCCACATCGGCGGCTTCGACGAGCTGTCCGACCTCGAACATGCCGGCGAGCTCGACGAGCTGCTCGCCACCGAAAAGACCTGAGCCCATGGCCGACGCCGAGCAGCCCAGCTTCCAGATCGAGAAGCTCTACGTGAAGGACGTGTCGCTCGAGATCCCGGGCGCGCCGCAGGTGTTCCTCGAGGCGCAGCAGCCGCAGCTCGAGATCCAGGTGCGCAACGAATCCTCGCGCTTCGGCGAGGCGCTGTTCGAGGTGACGATCACGGTGACGGTCACCGCCCGGGCGGGCGACAAGACGCTGTTCCTCGCCGAAGTGTCGCAGGCCGGCATCTTTTCCGTGCGCCACGTGCCGCCGCAGGACCTCGAGCCGCTGCTGGCGATCGCCTGCCCGACCATCCTCTATCCCTATGCGCGCGAGGCGGTCTCGGACCTGGTCACGCGCGGCGGCTTCCCGCCGGTGCTGCTCGCGCCGGTGTCCTTCGAGGCCCTGTACGCGCAGCGCCGGCAGCAGGCCGGCGCGCCCGTCGAGGCGGCCAGCTAGCCATGCGCGCGCTCGCCGCGCTGCTGCTCGCGCTGGCCGCCGCCGTGGCGCAGGCCGGCGAGTTCAAGAGCGTGGGCGAGCCGGCCGCGGTGCTCTACGACGCGCCCTCGCGCAACGCCAAGCCGCTGTACGTGGTGTCGCGCCACTACCCGGTGGAGATCATCGTCAACCTGGATGCCTGGGTGAAGGTGCGCGACCATACCGGCGCGCTCGCCTGGGTGGAGCGCAAGCTG
>DATFEJ010000305.1:0-22588 GCA_035251235.1 Burkholderiales bacterium | reverse complement strand
GCCGCGCGCCCCGCGCGCGGCGCGCGTCAGCTCCGCCAGCGTCGTCGCCGCTTCCACGTAGGCGCCGAAGAACCAGCGCACCAGCATGGCCGCGAGCGCCAGCAGCGCCATCGCGCCGAAGACGAGGAGCGGCAGGCGCTCGCCGAGCACGCGCGTCACGACCTCGCGGTCCGCGGCGGGGAGCACGGAGACCACGGCGACGCCGGTCGCCAGCGGCACGGCGAGCCCCGCGGCGAACAGGATCGCCACCCAGAGGGCGAACTTGCCCCAGGCCCTCACGCGCGCGGCCGCAGCAGCTCGTTGATGGTGGCGACCAGCTCGGCGCTCGAGAACGGCTTGGTCACGTACAGGTCGGCGCCCAGCGACATGCCCTTGCTCACCTCGACCTCGCGGCCTTTTGCCGAGAGCATCACGATCCTGATGTCGCGCCACTTCGGCTCCGTGCGCATGCGCTGGCAGACCTCGTAGCCGCTCAGCTTCGGCACCATCACGTCGAGCAGCACGAGGTCGGGCCCGAAGGCGTCGAGCTGGGCGAGCGCATCCACGCCGTTCGCGGCGACCTGCACCTCGTAGCCGTTCTTCTCCAGCAGGAACTCGAGCGCGGCCACGATGTTCGGCTCGTCGTCCACGATCAACACTTTCTTGCCCACTGCGGATCCTCCTCCGTGTCGCCGCCCCGCCGCTTGCGGGCGCGGACTGGCTCATGCCGCATGCGCAGCCGGGGCGCGGCCCTGCTGCGGCACGGGCAGCGTGAACGAGAAGCGCGCCCCGTGGCCGGAGCGGCTCTCGACCCACAGCCGCCCGCCGAGGCGCTCCACGATCTGGCGGCAGATGTGCAGACCGAGGCCCGTCCCCTGCGGCTTGTCGGTCAGCGCGTCGCCTACCTGCCGGAACTTCTCGAAGATGATCCGCTGGTCCGCGGCGCTGATGCCGGGCCCGTTGTCCTTCACGTCGACGCGCACCGCACCGCCTTCCTCGCGCAGCGAAACCTCGACGCGGCCGCGGCCAGTCTCGCAGAACTTGGCCGCGTTGGACAGCAGGTTGAGCAGCACCTGCTTGACCCGGTCGGGGTCGGCCCGCACGGGCGAGACCCGGTTCGGCATGTGCAGCTCGAGGCGCACCGCCCGCTCGCGGAAGACCTCGCTCATCGCCGACACCGTATCCGCGACGAGCTCGCGCACGTCCACCGATGTCGCGTGCCACTCCGCCGTGCCCGACTCGAGCTTGGCGAGATCCAGCACCTGGTTGATCAGGCGCGTGAGGCGCTCGGTTTCCTTGGCGATGATGTCGAGAAAGCGCGTGCGCTGCTCGAGCGCGAGCTTCGGGTCGTCGCGCAGGATTTCGGAGAACGCGCGGATGGAGGTGAGCGGCGTGCGCAGCTCGTGCGTAACGGTGGAAATGAAGTCGTCCTTCATCCGGTCGAGCTCCTGCAGGCGCTCGTTCGCCGTGCGCAGCTCGGCCGTGGCCGCCTCCAGCTCGCGCGACTTCTGCTCGAGCTGCCGGCTGTACACCACGACCTGGGAAGCCTCGTCCAGGATCGCGCGCACCTCCTCGAGGGTCAGCGCCTCCTCCTTGACGACCGAGGCCACCATGATGTGCGCGGAGGCTGCGCCGATGACGCCGGCGAGCTGCGTCTCGACGAAGTAGACCAGGCCGGCGTCGGCCTCCGGACCGACCGCCGAACGCCCCAGCCCGCGCGCGTACTCGGCAAACGCCTCGTGCGCCGCAGCCGGACCGACGAATCGCGCCAGCAGGCCCTGCAGCTCGGCGACGGACGCCTTGCCGCGCCAGAACCCCGCCCCGCCCACCGGCGCCGGCCGCGTGAACACGTCGACGAACATGCTCGCCTGGCGCAGCTCCTCCGCGCCGGGGGCGCGCAGCAGCGACACGCCGACGTAGGCGCCGACGTTGGCCGCCATGCTCCAGATCATGGCGTGCGTGATCTGGTCCAGTCCGCCCAGGCCGAAGAGCGCGAGCGGCCTGAGCAGCTCGATGCCCCAGGGCCCCTGCTCGAGGAAGCCGATCGGCAGCCATCCGGAGCGCGCGAAGGCCGGCAGCAGCAGCGTGTAGAACCACACCGCGAATCCCGCGGCCAGGCCCGCCAGCGCGCCCAATCGCGTGCCGCCCTTCCAGAAGATGCCGCCGAGCGCCGCCGGCGCGAATTGCGCCACCGCGGCGAACGAGATCAGGCCGATCGCCACCAGCGCATAGGCCTCGCCCGCCAGCCGGAAGTACAGGTAGCCGAGCAGCAGCACGGCGACGATGGCGCCGCGCCGGATGCCGAGCAGCAGGCCGCTGAGGTCCGGCCGCGCGGTCAGGCCGAGCGCGCGCATGCGCAGCAGGACCGGCATCACCAGATCGTTGCACACCATGGTGGACAGCGCGATGGTCTCGACGATGACCATGCCGGTGGCCGCCGACAGCCCGCCGATGAACACCACGAGCGCCAGCAACTCCTGGCGCTCCACCATCGGCAGCGTGAGCACGAACGTGTCGGCGTCCACCCCGCCCCCCGGAAAGTGCAGCAGGCCGCCGAAGGCGATCGGCAGCACGAACACGTTGATCGCCAGCATGTACAGCGGGAACAGCCAGATCGCCTTGTTCAGGTGCTTCTCGTCCTTGTTCTCGATCACCGTGACCTGGAACTGGCGCGGCAGGAACATGATCGCCAGCATCGACAGGATGGTGAGCCAGACCCAGCTCGAGTAGCTTCCGGCCATGGCATCGAAGGGCGTGAGCATCGCGGCGAGCTTCGGTTCGGCGGCCGCGCGCGCGAACAGGTCGCCGAAGCCGTTGTAGATGCCCCAGGTCACCCACGCGCCGACCGCGACGAATGCCACCAGCTTGACCAGCGACTCGAAGGCGATCGCCGCCACCATGCCCTCGTGGTGCTCCGAGGTGTCGAGGTGGCGCGTGCCGAACAGGATCGTGAACGCGGCGAGGAACAGCGCGACGAACAGCGCCGTGTCCTGCAGCACGGGCACGGTGCCGAGCTTGGCCGGCATGACGATATTCGGGTACTGCAGCACCACGGCGAAGGTGTTCGAGATCGCCTTGAGCTGCAGCGAGATATAGGGCACGATGCCGATCACCGCGATCACCGTCACCACGCCCGCGAGCAGCGCGCTCTTGCCGTAGCGCGAGGACACGAAGTCGGCGAGCGAGGTGATGCGGTTCTGCTTGCTGATGCGCAGGATCTTGCGCATCACGATCCACCACAGCGCGATCATCAGCGTCGGGCCGATGTAGATCGGCAGGAACCCGACGCCGTTCTCGGCCGCGCGCCCCACGCTGCCGTAGAAGGTCCACGCCGTGGCGTACACGGCGAGCGACAGGCTGTAGACGTACGGGCTGTCGATCAGCGAGCGGCCAGCGTCGGCGCGCCGGTCGGCGGTGTACGCGATCGCGAACAGCAGCCCGATGTAGGCGAACGACGTAAGGACGACGACCCAACCCTGCAGCATGCCGTCCCCCGGATCCGCGCCGCTAGCCGCGGCGCTCGATCACCAGCGCCATGAGCCCGATGAGCGCCGCCCAGGCGAGAAAAAAGTACACGTACAGCACCGGGATGCCGAATAGCGTCCCCGGCACGTTGAATACGGCGAGCAGCGGGTAGTTGAAGAGCAGCAGGCCGAGCAGGCACAAGGCCGCCAGGCGCTGGCCCCGCACGTCGTACTCTCCCATGCCCGCCTCCCTTGCGCGCCGCGCCCCGCCGGGGCCGCTCGCTATTGCTTCTCCGCCAGCTGCTCCAGGATCGCCGGATTCTCCAGCGTCGACACGTCCTGCTTGATCTCCTCGCCCTTGGCGATGGCGCGCAGCAGCCGCCGCATGATCTTGCCCGAGCGCGTCTTGGGCAGGTTGTCGCCGAAGCGGATGTCCCTGGGCTTGGCGATCGGCCCGATCTCCTTCGCGACCCAGTCGCGCAGCTCCTGCGCGATCTTCCTTGCCTCCTCGCCGGTCGGGCGCGATCGCTTAAGGACGACAAAGGCGACGATCGCCTCGCCGGTCAGGTCGTCGGGGCGCCCCACCACCGCAGCTTCGGCCACCAGCCTGCTGTTCGCCACCAGCGCCGACTCGACCTCCATGGTGCCGAGGCGATGGCCCGAGACGTTCAGTACGTCGTCGATCCGGCCGACGATGCGGAAGTAGCCCTCCTCGTCCATGCTCGCGCCGTCCCCCGCAAGGTACAGCTTGCCCTTGAAGTCGTCGGGCCAATAGGTCTTCTTGTAGCGCTCCGGGTCGCCCCAGATGGTGCGCAGCATCGAGGGCCAGGGCCGCCGGATGACGAGAATGCCGCCCTTGCTCCGGCCGACCGACGTGCCGGTCTCGTCGACGATGTCGGCAAAGATGCCGGGCAGCGCCAGCGTCGCCGAGCCGGGCTTGGTCGGCGTCGCGCCGGGCAGAGGCGAGATGAGGTGCCCACCCGTCTCCGTCTGCCACCAGGTATCCACGATCGGGCAGCGCCCGTTGCCCACCGTCTCGTGGTACCACATCCAGGCCTCGGGATTGATCGGCTCGCCGACCGTGCCGAGGATGCGCAGCGACCTCAGGTCGTACTTCTTCGGCAGGTCGCCACCCGCCTTGATCAGGGACCGGATGGCGGTCGGCGCCGTGTAGAACACGTTCACCTTGTGGTCCTGGATGATCTTCCAGAAGCGCCCCGCGTCCGGATAAGTCGGCACGCCCTCGAACATCACCTCGGTCGTGCCGACGGCCAGCGGGCCGTAGGTGATGTAGCTGTGCCCGGTCACCCAGCCGACGTCCGCGGTGCACCAGAAGACGTCGCCCGGTTTGTTGTCGAACACCCACTTCATGGTGAGCGCGCACCACAGCAGGTAGCCGCCCGTCGAGTGCTGGATGCCTTTCGGCTTTCCGGTCGAGCCCGAGGTGTAGAGGATGAACAGCGGGTGCTCCGCGTTCACCCACGTCGGTTCGCACGTGTCCGGCTGCCCCTTGACCACGTCGTCCCACCACTTGTCGCGCGGCGCCTGCATGGCGACGGCGCTGCCGCTGCGCTTGTAGACGATCACGTTGCGCACCTTCTCGCAGCCGCCCATGGCGAAGGCCTCGTCCACCACGGGCTTGAGCGGAATCTCCTTGCCGCCGCGGAACTGCCCGTCGGCGGTGATCACCTCGGTGGCGCCCGCGTCGATGATGCGTTCCTGCAGGGACTTGGCGGAGAAACCGCCGAACACCACAGAGTGCGTGGCGCCGATGCGCGCGCAGGCCTGCATCGCAACCACGACCTGGATGGACATCGGCATGTAGATCAGAACGCGGTCGCCCGTCTTCACGCCGTGCGCCTTGAGCGCATTGGCCAGCTTGCACACCTCGTGGTACAGGGCCCGGTAGGTGATCCTCGTGACCGTGCCGTCGTCGGCCTCGAAGATGATCGCGGTCTTGTCGGCCTGCGTCTCGAGGTGCCGGTCGAGGCAGTTGTAGGAGGCGTTCAGCTCGCCGTCGTAGAACCAGCGGAAGAACGGCGCCTTGGATTCGTCGAGCACCTTGGTGAAGGGCTTGTGCCAGAGCAGCGTCTCGCGCGCCAGCCTGCCCCAGAAGCCCTCGAAATCCTTCTCGGCCTCGGCGTACAGCTTGCGGTATCCCTCCATCCCGGAAACATTGGCCTGCTTGACGAACTCGGCGGCGGGCGGAAAGACGCGCTTTTCCTGCAGCACCGATTCGATGGTCGACGACATGCTTCTTCTCCTCGGGAACGTGTGCCAGCTTGAATCAAGCGTATGCTAGATTACGCGCCTTCCGCAACCCTCCCGCCGCCCGATGAAACCCTCGCCGGACGAGCGCGCCCTGCGCCCGTTGAGACCGCTTCCCAACCTGATCTTCGCCAGCCGCTGGCTGCAGCTGCCGCTCTATCTGGGCCTGATCATCGCCCAGGGCGTGTACGTCTGGCTCTTCTGGCAGGAGCTGTATTACCTGCTGCTCGCCGCCTTCGGCAACGCCGGTGCACTGGGTCACGTGCTCGACGCCGTGTCGGTCGAGGGCGTGGCGCGGCCGGACAAGCTGAACGAGACGGTCATCATGCTGGTGGTGCTCGGCCTGATCGACGTGGTCATGATCTCGAACCTGCTGATCATGGTGATCGTCGGCGGCTACGAGACGTTCGTCTCGCGCCTCGGGCTGGAGAGGCACCCGGACCAGCCCGAGTGGCTGTCGCACGTGAACGCCTCGGTGCTCAAGGTGAAGCTCGCCACGGCGATCATCGGCATCTCTTCGATCCACCTGTTGAAGACGTTCATCAACGCCAGCGCCTACGACGAGAAGACCATCATCGCGCAGGTCAGCATCCACATCACCTTCGTGCTGTCGGCCATGGCCATCGCCGCGACCGATCGCATCATGCCCGCGGCGCCCGCGCGCCAACACGGAGGGCACGCATGACGACCATCCGCCAGGCCGACCTAGTGCAAAGCGTTGCCGACGCGCTGCAGTTCATCTCCTATTACCACCCGGCCGACTACCTCCAGGCGCTCGGCCGCGCCTACGAGCGCGAGCGCTCGCCCGCGGCGAAGGACGCCATCGCACAGATCCTCACCAACTCGCGCCTGTGCGCCGAGGGCCATCGGCCGATCTGCCAGGACACCGGCATCGTCAACGTGTTCCTCAAGGTCGGCATGGACGTGCGCTTCGAAGGCTTCCAGGGTTCGCTCGCCGATGCGGTGAACGAAGGCGTGCGCCTCGGCTACCTGCACCCCGACAACAAGCTGCGCGCCTCCGTGCTCGAGGACCCGCAGTTCGCGCGCCGCAACACGAAGGACAACACGCCCGCGGTGATCAGCGTGGAGCTGGTGCCCGGCGGCAAGGTGGCGGTGGACGTCGCCGCGAAGGGCGGCGGCTCGGAAGCGAAGGCCAAGTTCGCGATGCTCAACCCATCGGATTCGGTGGTCGACTGGGTTTTGAAGACGGTGCCCACCATGGGCGCCGGCTGGTGCCCGCCGGGCATGCTCGGCATCGGCATCGGCGGCACCGCCGAGAAGGCCATGCTCATGGCGAAGGAAGCGCTCATGGCGCCGATCGACATGGCGGAGCTCAAGGCGCGCGGGCCGCAGGACAAGTACGAGGAGCTGAGGATCGAGCTGTACGACAAGGTGAACGCGCTGGGCATCGGCGCGCAAGGGCTCGGGGGCCTGTCGACCGTGCTCGACGTGAAGATCGCCTCCTACCCCACGCACGCGGCCAACAAGCCGATCGCCATGATCCCGAACTGCGCGGCGACGCGCCACGTGCATTTCGTGCTCGACGGCTCCGGCCCGGCGGAGTTCGCGGCGCCCTCCCTGGAAGACTGGCCGAAGGTGGCCTGGTCGCCGGCGAAGGACGCGCGGCGCGTCGACCTCGACAAGCTGACCGCCGCCGAGGTCGCGACCTGGAAGCCCGGCGAGACGCTGCTCCTGTCCGGCAAGCTGCTCACCGGGCGCGACGCCGCGCACAAGCGCATCCAGGACATGCTGGAGAAAGGCGAGAAGCTGCCGGTGGACTTCACCAATCGCGTCATCTACTACGTCGGGCCCGTAGACCCGGTGCGCGACGAAGTCGTCGGTCCCGCGGGACCGACCACCGCCACGCGTATGGACAAGTTCGTCGACATGATGCTCGGCCGGACGGGGCTGGTCGCCATGGTCGGCAAGGGCGAGCGCGGGCCGGTCGCCGTGGAAGCGATCCGCAAGCACAAGGCCGCCTCGCTCATCGCCGTCGGCGGCGCGGCCTACCTCGTGGCCAAGGCGATCCGCAAGTCGAAGGTGCTGGCCTTCGCAGACCTCGGCATGGAAGCGATCTACGAGTTCGAGGTGAAGGACATGCCGGTCACCGTGGCGGTCGACGCCAAGGGCGTGTCGGTGCACCAGTCCGGCCCCGCCGACTGGCAAAAGAAGATCGTCGAGCTGAAGATTCCGGTCAACGCCGCGTAATGAGCGGCACCCGCTGGCCCGCGGTCTGGGCCGTGTTCGCCGGCGGCCTGGTCTGCGGCGCCTACATCGGCAAGGTGCCGCCGGCGCTCCCCCTGCAGCGCGCAGAGCTCGGGCTGACGCTCGTGCAGTCCGGCTTCATCGCCACGACGTTCAACGTCATCGGCATGGCGGTCGGCATGTTCGTCGGCATCCTGTGCGACCGCTTCGGGCACAAGCTGCTCGGGCTCGTGGGCCTGGCCACGCTGCTCGCCGCAGGCCTGTTCGGTGCCGCGGCGTGGAATTTTCCGAGCCTGCTCGTCTCGCGCTTCTTCGAGGGCGTCGGCTTCATCCTCTTTACGGTCGCCGGCTCCGCGCTGATGGCGGCCGCGGCGGCGGAGCACCGCGACCGTGCAAAGGTCATGGGGCTGTGGAGCGCGTACATGCCTTCCGGTGGCAGCCTCGCCCTGCTCCTTTCGCCGCTGGCGCTCGCCATATGGGGTTGGCGCGGGCTCTGGGTGGCGACCGCCATCGCCGCGGCCGTCGCCTTCGTCCTCATCGCCCGCCTTGCGCCCACGACGCGCTACGGCGGGGTCGGTTCCCTCAAGCTGGCGCTCGAATCGCTCGCGCAGCCGGGCAGCGTGGCGCTCGCGCTGCTGTTTGCCTTTTACGTCGCCCAGTGGACGTCGGTCATGATCTGGCTGCCGACCTTCCTCATGGACGAGCGCGGCGCGAGTGCCGGCCTCGCCTCGTTCCTTACCGCGCTCATGGTCCTCATCAACGTCCCGGGAAATCTCGGCGGCGGCTGGCTGCTCGGTCACGGCGTGCGCCGCGGCCCGCTCATCCTGGCCGCCAGCGCCGTCATGGTGGTGACGGACATCGGCATGCTGAGCAGCGCGCTGCCCGACGGGCTGCGCTATGCCGCGTGTCTCGCCTTCTCGCTTTGCGTCGGCGTCATTCCCGCCTGCATCTTCTCCGGCGTGGTGGTGCACGCGAAGACGCCCCAGCACGTGGGCACTACCAACGGCATGGTCATGCAGACCTCCCAGGCAGGCCAGTTCTTCGGGCCGGTGGCGCTCGCCTGGCTGGCGTCGAACTTCGGCGGCTGGGGCGCATCGCTGTGGGCCATGCTCGCCTTCGCCGCCTGCGCGGCGCTGTGCGGCTACGCCGTCCTGCGCATCGAGGCGCGCTAGAATTCCAGTCTTCCCGGAGGACCCCATGCGCCAAGTCCAGATCTGCGAAGTCGGCCCGCGCGACGGGCTGCAGAACGCCAAGCAATTGATGCCCACCGAGACCAAGAAGGCCTGGATCAGTGCCCTCGCCGCGGCCGGCCTGAACGAGATCGAAGTGGGCTCCTTCGTGCCGCCCAAGCTGATTCCCGCGATGGCCGACACGGGCGAAGTCGTCCAGCACGCGCTGACCATCCCCGGCCTCAAGGTCGTGGCGCTCGCGCCGAACGTGAAAGGCTTCGAGCGCGCGCGCGACGCCGGCGCGCACAAGATCACCTTCCCGGTATCGGCCTCGCACCAGCACAGCGTCGCCAACGTGCGCATGACACCCGACCAGATGATCGAGGAAGTGCGCAAGGCGGCCGCGATGCGCAACGGCAAGACCCCCGAGATCGAGGGCGCGGTTTCCACCGCCTTCGGCTGCACGATGCAGGGCAACGTCCCCGAGGACGAGGTGGTGCGCATCGCGGTGAAGCTCGCCGAGTTCTGCGACGGCGTGGCGCTCGCCGACACCGTGGGCTACGCCAATCCGGCGCAGGTGAAGCGCGTCTTCCGCCGCGTGAAGCAGGAGATTGGCGACAAGCTCGAGGGCGCGCACTTCCACAACACGCGCGGCCTGGGGCTCGCCAACGCGCTCGCCGCGTGGGAGGAAGGCGTGCGGTCATTCGACTCCTCGATGGGCGGCCTGGGCGGCTGCCCGTTCGCGCCCGGCGCGAGCGGCAACGTCATCACCGAGGATCTCGTGTTCATGTTCGAGAGCATGGGCGTGGCGACCGGCATCGACTTCGAGAAGCTGCTCGCCGCGAGGAACATCATGCACGGCGGCGTGCCGGACGAACCCCTGTACGGTCATATGGCGCTCGCCGGTCTTCCCAAAGGATTCCGTGCTGCCGCTTGAGGGTGTGCGCGTCGTAGAGTTCGCGCACATGGTGATGGGCCCGACCTGCGGGCTCGTGCTCGCGGACCTGGGCGCCGAGGTGATCAAGGTCGAGCCGCTGGAAGGCGACAACACGCGCCGCCTGATGGGCGCGGGCGCCGGCTTCTACCCGATGTTCAACCGCAACAAGAAGAGCCTCGCGCTCGATCTCAAGCGCCCGGAAGGCAAGGAGATCGCGCTCAGGCTGATCGACGGTGCGGACGCGGTGACGGAGAACTTTCGTCCCGGGGCGCTGGAGAAGATGGGCTTGGGCTACGAGGACCTGCGCCGGCGCAACCCGCGCCTCGTCTACTGCACGATGAAGGGCTTCCTCTCCGGGCCCTACGAGCACCGGCCAGCGCTCGATGAAGTGGTGCAGATGATGGGCGGCCTCGCCTACATGACGGGGCTGCCCGACCGGCCCTTGCGCGTGGGCTCGTCGGTGAACGACATCATGGGCGGCATGTTCGCCGCCATCGGCATCCTCGCCGCGCTGCGCGAGCGCGAGACGACCGGCAAGGGCCAGCTGGTGCGCAGCGCGCTGTTCGAGAACACCGCCTTTCTCGTCGCGCAGCACGTGGCGCAGATGGCGATCACCGGCGAGGAGCCCCCGCCCATGGCGATGAAGGCGCCCGCCTGGGGCGTGTACGACATCTTCGGCACGAAGGACGGCGATCGCCTGTTCGTCGGCGTGGTGACCGATACGCAATGGGAGGTGTTCTGCCGCGAGTTCGGCGCGGCGGCGCTCGCCGCCGACGAGCGGTTGAAGACCAACGGCCTGCGCGTCAAGGCGCGCGAGTGGCTGCTGCCCAGGCTGCAGGAGATACTCGCGCGCCACGCCAGGGCCGAGCTCGAGAGCAAGCTCGAGGCCATCGGCCTGCCCTTCGCGCCCATTGCGCGCCCGCGCGACCTGATCGACGACCCGCACCTCAACGCCGGCGGGATGGTCGAGACGCACGACCCGCGCGGCACGACCTTCAAGGTCCCCGGGCTGCCGCTGGAGATGAAGGGCGAGCGGCTGCCCCTGCGACGCCAGCCGCCTACGCTGTCGCAAGACAGCCGCGAGCTCCTCGCCTCGCTCGGCTACAGCGCGCAGCGCATCGACGCGCTGTTCGACGACGGAGTGGTTGCGGCACCGGAGTGAACGAGCTGCGCGCACGCTGCTGCATCGCCGGCGGCGGCCCCGCGGGGATGATGCTCGGCTACCTGCTCGCGCGCGCGGGCGTGGACACGGTGGTCCTCGAGAAGCACGCCGACTTCCTGCGCGACTTCCGCGGCGACACCGTGCACCCCTCGACGCTCGAGGTCATGCACGAGCTGGGCCTGCTGGAGGAATTCCTGCAGCGCCCGCACCAGAAGGTATATGAGCTCGGGGGGCAGATCGGGGGTGAAACGGTGATGATCGCCGACTTCCGCCACCTGCCGGTGCGCTGCGGCTTCATCGCGTTCATGCCGCAATGGGATTTCCTCGATTTCCTCGCGCAGCAGGCGCGCAAGCTGCCGGCGTTCCGCCTGAAGATGCAGGCGGAGGCGGCACAGCTGATCGAGGAAGCCGGTCGCATCGCGGGCGTGCGCGGCCACGCGCCCGACGGCGAGTTCGAGGTGCGCGCCGAGCTGACCGTTGCGGCGGACGGCCGGCATTCCGTGCTCCGTGATGCTGCCGGCCTGCAGGTCGAGGACTTCGGCGCGCCGATGGACGTGCTGTGGATGAAGCTGACGAAGCGCGCGGACGACCCCGCCGCCGTGCTCGGGCGCATCGATGCCGGGCGCGTGTTCGTGACGCTGGACCGTGGCGACTACTGGCAATGCGCCTATGTGATCCCCAAGGGCGGCTACGACGAGGTGCGCGCCGCCGGCCTCGGGGCGCTGCGCGAAGGCATCGGTGCCGTCGCGCCCGAGTTGCGCGAGCGCACGGGCGAATTGCGCAGCTGGGACGACGTGAAGCTGCTCGCCGTCCAGGTCGACCGGCTGCACCGCTGGCATCGCCCGGGCTTGCTGTGCATCGGCGACGCCGCGCACGCCATGTCGCCGATCGGCGGCGTGGGCATCAACCTCGCAATCCAGGACGCGGTGGCGGCCGCCAATCTCCTTGCGGGGGCCTTGCTGCGTGGCACGCCCAGCGAAAGCGAACTCGCCGCAGTGCAGCGCAGGCGCGATTTTCCGACGCGCATGACGCAGCGCATGCAGCTTTTCCTGCAGACGAACGTGCTCGGGCGGGTGCTCGCGAGCGGCGGCACTCCCGGCATCGCCTGGCCGATCCGGCTGATGCAGCGCTTTCCCATGCTGCGCCGCATCCCGGCGCGGTTGATCGGCATGGGCTTTCGGCCGGAGCACACGCGCCTCTGAAGGTGGAATAGAGTACGGGTCGCCCTGTTGACCGGGTGCACGACCCAAACCAAAGGAGACAGCTCAATGAAAGCAAGCATCATGCTGGCGGGCGTAGCGCTCGCCGCGTTCACGACGGCGTCGCAGGCCCAGCAGCGACCCGATTACGGCCCGCCCGTCAACATCGCGGCCGCCAAGAAGATCGCCGCGGGCGTGATCGCCGAGTGCGCGAAGAACAGCTGGAACGTCGCCGTCGCGGTCGTGGACAACCATGGCTTCCTCGTCTACTTCGAGCGCATGGAGAACACGCAGACGGCAAGCATGGACATCGCCGTCGGCAAGGCGCGCACCGCCGCAACCTACCGACGCACCACGCGGGTATTCATGGAAGCAATCAACAAGGGGCCGGCGACCGCAACGCTGCCCAACGTGATGGCTTCCCCCGGCGGCGTGCCCATCTTCGCGGACGGCAAGGTGATCGGCGGCGTCGGCGTGAGCGGCGTGACCGGCGACCAGGATGAGCAGTGCGCGAAGGCGGGCCTCGCCGGCATGTAGTCCGCGTTGCGCGAGAATGAAACGGGGCCGCGCGGCCCCGTTTTCATTTCAGCAGCGCGTCGATCCCTGCCCGGGCGATCTGCTCGTCCTCGTGCGACTGCACGCCGGACACGCCCACCCCGCCCACGCAGCCGCCGTCCACCAGGATCGGCACGCCGCCCTGCACCGGCAGGATGCCGGGCATCTTCAGCATCTCCGGTCGGCTCTTGATCCGCTCCTGCCAGTTGCCCGACGTGCGACGCGACATGGCCGCCGTGCGACCCTTCTCCACCGCGATGGCGGCGTTGGCGGGCGTGGCGCCGTCCATGCGCGCGAAGTGCAGCAGGTGGCCGCCGTCATCCAGGATGGCGATGGCCACGATCCAGTTGTTGCGCCGCGCCTCGGCGAGCGCGGCCGCCATGAGCTTCTCGCAGTCGGCGAGCATCAGCTCGGAACGGGTCTTCATTGCAGCGCTTCCCGGATCTGCTCGAGAGCGCCCGGATCCTCGATGGTGGTCAGGTCGCCGGGATCGCGCTTCTCGGCGAGCGCCTGGATGGAGCGGCGCAGGACCTTGCCCGAGCGCGTCTTGGGCAGCAGCGTCACGAAGAACACGCGCCCGGGGCGGCCGATGGCGCCGAGCTGCTTGTCCACCGTCTGCATCACCTCGCCCTCCAGCTTCATGCGCGCCTCGCGTGACGCGATGGTCGCCGGATCCTTGACCACGGCGAACGCCATCGGCAGCTGCCCCTTCAACTGGTCGGCCACGCCCACCACCGCGCACTCGGCGATGCCGGGATGCATGTTGACCGCTTCCTCGATCTCGCGCGTGCCCAGGCGATGCCCGGCCACGTTGATCACATCGTCCGTCCTGCCGAGGATGAAGAAATACCCGTCCTTGTCGCGGATGCCCCAGTCGAACGTGGAGTAGACGAGCTGGTCCTTGAAGTCCGTGAAATAGGTCTTCACGAAACGCTCGTCGTCGCCCCACACCGTGCTCATGCAGCCCGGCGGCAGCGGCGGGGCGATCGTCACCACGCCCTTCTCGCCGTCGGCCACGGGCTTGCCGGTGGATTCGTGCAGCAGGCGCACGTCGTAGCCGTACACGGGAAAGCTCGGCGAGCCCATCTTGAGCGGCGTCTTTTCCACGCCCGGGTGCGCGGAGAGCAGCGGCCAGCCGGTCTCGGTCTGCCAGTAGTGGTCGATCACGGGCCGCCCGAGCGATTCAGTGACCCAACGGTGCGTCGGCTCGTCGAGCGGCTCGCCGGCGAGGAACAGGTGCTTGAGCGTGGAGAGATCGTATTTCCTGAGGAAGGCGACGTCGTGCTTCTTCAGCACACGGATCGCCGTGGGCGCCGAGAACATCACCGCCACCTTGTAATCCTGCACGATCTTCCACCACACGCCCGCGTCGGGCCGCACCGGCACGCCCTCGTACATGATGGTGGTCATGCCCGCGATGAGCGGCCCGTAGATGATGTACGAGTGCCCCACCACCCAGCCGATGTCGGAGGTGGTGAACATGGTCTCGCCGGGGGCGCCGCAGAAGATGCGGTCCATGGACGAGGCGAGCGCGACCGCGTAGCCGCCGACGTCGCGCTGCACGCCTTTGGGCTTGCCGGTGGTGCCGGAGGTATAGAGGATGTAGGACGGCTCGTTCGACTCGAGCCACGCGCAGGGCACCCGCGCGCCGGCGTGCTTCGCCGCGAGATCCATCCAGTCCACGTCGCGCCCGGCAACGACCGGCATGCCGGCATCCAGGCCGCGGCGGAAGATGAGCACCTTGCGCGGCGGGTGCTGGGCGAGCTTGAGCGACTCGTCCACCAGCGACTTGTAGAGGACGCTCTTGCCCATGCGGCTGCCGCCGTCCGCGGTGATCATCAGCGCGGGCTTCGCGTCGTCGATGCGCGCCGCGAGGCTCGCCGCGGCAAAGCCGCCGAACACCACCGAGTGGATGGCGCCGATGCGCGCGCACGCCAGGATGGCGAAGCAGGCCTCGGGGATCATCGGCATGTAGATGATGACGCGGTCGCCGCGCTTGACGCCCAGGGCCTGCAGCATCGCCGCCGTGCGATTCACCTCCGCGTGCATCTCGCGGTACGTGAAGCTCTGAGTCCGGTCGACTTCCGTGGAGATCCAGACGAGCGCCGGCTGCTCGCCGCGCGCGGCGAGGTGCCGGTCCACCGCGTTGTGGCACAGGTTGGTCTCGCCGCCGACGAACCATCTGGCGAACGGCGGGCGCGAGTACTCCAGCACCTTCGTGTGCGGCTTATGCCAGTGAATGAGCTTCGCCTCTTCGGCCCAGAACGCCTCGCGGTCCTGGATCGAGCGCCGATGAAACTCCCGATAGGTCGTCATGCGTTGAGGTCCACCACGACGCGGCGGGTCACCTTGGCATTGATGAAATCGTCGAACACCTTCGGCAGCTCGGCGAACGGCACCGTGCGCGCCATCTCCTTGAGCAGCGGCGGGCGCATGTCGGTGGCGAGACGCTGCCAGACGTGGCGCTCGAGCTCGGGCGAGGGGGCGTCGGTCGAATTGATGCCGAGCAGGCTCACGCCGCGCAGGATGAGCGGCATGACGGTGGTGTTGAGACTGGGGCTCGCGGCCAGCCCGATCGAGGCGATGACGCCGTTGACCTTCATCGTGCTTGCCATCCAGGCGAGCACTTCGCCGCCGAGGTTGTCCACCGCGCCCGCCCAGGTCGCCTTGTCGAGCGGCCGGATCTTGGCGAGCTCGAGGCTCTGGCGCAGCAGGATCTCCTTCGCGCCCAGCTTCTTCAGCCAGTCGGACTCGGATTCCTTGCCGGTCAGCGCGGTCACCGAGTAGCCGAGCTTGGCCAGCGCCCCGATCGCGATGGAGCCTACGCCACCGGTCGCGCCGTTGACGACGACGGGTCCGTTGGCAGGCTTGAGCCCGTTGTGTTCCATCTTCACGATCGCCAGGCCCGCCGTGTAGCCCGCGGTGCCGTAGGCCATCGCGTCCCACAGCGTCATGCCCTTGGGCAGCTTCACTGCCCAGTCGGCAGGAATGCGCGCGTACTCGGCATAGCCGCCGTGGTGCTTCACGCCGATCAGGTGCCCCACCGCGAGGACCGCGTCGCCCTTGGCGAAGCGCGGGTCCTCCGAGCTCACCACGGTGCCCGCGAGGTCGATGCCGCCGATGCACGAGGGGCGCAGCAGGATGCGCCCCTTGCCGGTCGCGGCGAGCGCGTCCTTGTAATTCACGTCCGAGTACGCCACGCGCACCACCAGCTCGCCGGGGTCGAGGTCGTCGAGCGTGCACTCGACGAACTCGGCGCGAATCTTCTTATCGGCTTCCGTCAGCTTGTAGGCTCTGAACTTCTCCACTCGCCCTCCTCCGTTCGCTCGCCAGGTAATGCGCCGACTGCATCTCGTGCAGGCGGCTCACGGTGCGCTGGAACTCCGCGCTGTGCTCGCCTTCGGTGAACAGCCCTTCGGGCGGCGCCTCCGCCCCGACGACCAGCTTCACCCGGTCATCGTAGAACACATCCACCAGCCAGGTGAAGCGCCGCGCCGCATCCGCGGACCTGGGAGACATTCTCGGCACGCCCGAGAGGATCACCGTGTGGAAGCGCTTCGCCAGGTCGACGTAGTCAGTATAGGAGCGCGGCCCGCCGCACAGGGCCGGGAAATCGAACCACACGAGCCCCCCGGCGCGCCGGCGATAGGGGATCTTCCGGCCCTCCACGTCGAGCGGGTGCTTCTCTTCCTCGACGTCCTTCAGTTCGCTGAAGATCCGGCCAAGCTCGGCCTCGGCGCCGGGACCGGCGTGGTAGACCTTCAACCTCTCCATCTTCAGGCGCCGGTAATCCGTTCCATTGTCCACTTCAAGGACGTCCAGCCGGTCCTTCAGCAGCTCGATCGTGGGGAGGAACCTCTCGCGCTGCAATCCGTTCGGGTACAGCCGGTCGGGGGGGTAGTTGCTCGTCATGACGAAGGCCACGCCGCGCGCCATCACCTGCGAGAGATACCTGCCGAGGATCATGGCATCCGCGATGTCGGAGACATGGAACTCGTCGAAGCAGATGAGCCGGTAGCGGCGCGCCGTGCGCTCGGCGACCGCGGCGATCGGGTCCTCGGTGCCCTTCAGGCTCTCCAGCTCGCGGTGGATCTCGCGCATGAAGTGGTGGAAATGCACCCGGCGCTTGCGTACCAGCGGCACGCACAGGTAGAACGCGTCCATCAGGAAGCTCTTGCCGCGCCCGACCGAGCCCCAGAGGTACACTCCCTTGGGCAGCGGCGGCTTCACCAGCAGGCGCCTGAGCGCGGTGCTGCGCCGCGCCTTGTAGGCCGACCAGTCCTCGTAGAGCCGCTGCAGCCTCTCCACGGCGCGGCGCTGCGACGGGTCGGCGACGAAGCCGCGCCGCGCGAGGCTCTCCTCGTACAGCGCGACGACTCCGCCCGCGGGCACTAGGGGAGCCTGGCGATCAGTCGGCGCGCCGCCCTCATAGGTTGAGCGCGCGCTTGTCGACCGCGAGGGCGGCCTCCTTCATCGCCTCGGACAGCGTGGGATGGGCATGGCAGATCATGCCGATGTCCTCGCTCGAGCCGCGGAACTCCATGGCCACCACGGCTTCCGCGATCAGCTCGCCGGCGAACGGCCCCATGACGTGCACGCCGAGGATCTCGTCGGTCTGCGCGTGCGCGAGGAACTTCACCAGGCCCGCCGACTCGCCGAGCGCCCGCGCGCGGCCGTTGGCCGAGAATGGGAAGGTGCCGGCGCGGTACTCGACGCCTTCGGCCTTCAGCTGCTGCTCGGTCTTGCCGACCCAGGCGATTTCCGGGGCGGTGTAGATCACCCAGGGCACCGTGTTGAAGTCGACGTGCGGCTTCTTGCCGGCGATGCGCTCGGCCACCGCGGCTCCCTCTTCCTCCGCCTTGTGCGCGAGCATCGGCCCGCGCACGACGTCGCCGATCGCCCACACGTTGGGCAGGCTGGTGCGGCAGTCCCCGTCCACCTCGACGAAGCCGCGTTCATCCAGCTTCAGGCCGACGCCTTCGGCGTTCAGGCCCCCGGTATGGGGCACCCGGCCGATCGACACGATGAGTCGATCGCACTCCAAGGTTTGGGATGAGCTATCTGACCCAGCATATTGAACGGTAACGCTTTTCTTTGATGTAGATACCTTGGAGATCTTGACGCCGAGCTGAATGTCGAGCCCCTGCTTGGCGAAGACTTTCGCCGCCTCCCTGGCGATCTGCTCGTCGGCGGCACCGAGGAAGGCGGGCAGCGCCTCGAGGATGGTGACCTGCGCGCCCAGTCGCCGCCACACGCTGCCAAGCTCCAGGCCGATCACGCCGGCCCCGACGATCCCGAGGCGCTTGGGCACCTCCGCCAGCGCGAGGGCGCCCACGTTGCTGAGGATCAGCTTCTCGTCGAACTCCGCGCCGGGCAGCGCGCGCGCGTCGGACCCGGTGGCGACGACGACATGCCGGGCACCCAGGGTCTCGCCCCCGACTCGGACCTCGTTCGCCGTGGCCCCGAAGCTGCCGCGGCCGTGGAAGAACGCCACCTTGTTCTTCTTGAAGAGGTAGGCGATGCCGTCGTTGTTCTGCTTCACCACCTTGTCCTTACGCTTTTGCATCTGCGCAAGGTCGAGCTCGAGCCCCTTCACCTTCACCCCGTGCTCGGCGAAGCCATGCCCCGCCTGCTCGAAGTTCTCGGAGGATTGCAGCAGCGCCTTGGACGGAATGCAGCCGACGTTGGTGCAGGTGCCGCCGAGCGCCGGCTTGCCATCCGCGCCCTTGCCGTCGTCGATGCAGGCCACGGACAGGCCGAGTTGCGCGGCGCGGATCGCGGCGATGTAGCCGCCCGGGCCGCCCCCGATCACCACGACATCGAACGACTGGGCCACCTTAGATCTCGAGCGCGAGCCGCGCCGGGTCTTCCAGCGCTTCCTTCATGGCGACCAGCGACAGCACCGCCTCGCGGCCGTCGATGATGCGGTGGTCGTAGGACAGCGCCAGGTAGTTCATCGGCCGGATGACGATCTGGCCGTTCTCCACCACCGGGCGCTCCTTGGTGGCGTGGATGCCGAGGATGGCGGACTGCGGCGGGTTGATGATCGGCGTGGAGAGCATCGAGCCGAACACGCCCCCGTTGGAGATGGAGAACGTGCCGCCGGTCAGGTCCTCCAGCGAGAGCTTGCCGTCCTGCGCCTTCTGGCCGAACTCGGCGATCTTCTTCTCGATGGCGGCGAAGGACAGCTGGTCCGCGTCGCGCACGATGGGCACCACCAGGCCGCGCGGGCTGCCCACGGCGACGCCGATGTCGAAGTAGCCGTGATAGACGATGTCGTTGCCGTCCACCGAGGCGTTGACGATCGGGTACTTCTTCAGCGCATGCACCGCCGCCTTGACGAAGAACGACATGAAGCCGAGGCGCACGCCGTGCTCCTTCTCGAAGCGCTCCTGGTAGTTCTTCCGCAGCGCCATGACGGACTGCATGTTCACTTCGTTGAAGGTGGTGAGGATGGCGGCCGTCGACTGCGACTGCACCAGGCGCTCGGCGATCCTCGCGCGCAGGCGCGACATCGGCACGCGCTGCTCGGGGCGCCCGGAGAGCAGGTGCGCGACGCTCGCCGGCGCGGGGGGCTGCGGCAGGGGGGCCTTGGCGGCGGGCGCGCCTTGCGCCAGAACGTCGGCCTTGGTCACTCTTCCATCCTTCCCCGTACCCTGCACCACGCTCAGGTCCACACCCTTTTCAGCCGCGAGCTTGCGGGCGGCAGGCGCCGCGCCCGCAGCGAGGGCGGCAGGTTTCGCCCCTTCTGCCGCAGGAGCGGCGGCAGAAGGGGCGATCGGAGAAACCCCTCCAGTCGCGGTGACGGCTTTCGCCTCGGTATCGATCTTCGCGATCACCTCTCCCGCCTTCACCGTGCCCTTGTCGCCCTTGAGCACGCTGACCAGCACGCCGTCGGCGGGGCTGGGCAGCTCGAGCACCACCTTGTCGGTCTCGATGTCGATCAGGTTCTCGTCGCGCTTCACTGCCTCGCCCTGCTTCTTGTGCCAGGAGAGCAGCGTCGCCTCCGCCACCGACTCGGAGAGCTGCGGCACCTTGACTTCAATCAGCATCGGGGCCGACCTTCCTGCGGGCGGTGCCCTGCACGGGCAGCACGAGGTTGTCGCTCACCGGGGCGAATGCCGCATGCACCAGCTCCTTCTGCTGCTCGTTGTGCAGCGACAGATAGCCGACCGCCGGCGAGGCGGAGGACTTGCGCATGGCGTAGGCGAGGATCTGGTCCTCGCGCATGTGCCGCAGCAGGTAGTGCTGGATGCGGTGCCACGCGCCCTGGTTGCCCGGCTCCTCCTGGCACCAGAGCACTTCCCGGGCGTTCTTGTACAGGTTGATGGTGGCCTGGAAGTCGTCGTGCGGGAAGGGGTAGAGCTGCGCGATGCGGATGATGGCCACGTCCTCGCGCCCGAGCTCCGTGCGCGCGGCGAGCAGGTCGAAGAACACTTTTCCGCTGCAGAAGACGACGCGCGACACCTTCTCCGGCCGCAGGGTCTCGTTCCATTCCGCGTTCACCGGCCGGAACCTGCTCTCGGCGAACTCGGCGAGCGGCGAGACCGATTCCTTGTGCCGCAGCAGGCTCTTGGGCGTGAAGATGACCAGCGGCTTGCGGTAGGGGCGGATCATCTGCCGGCGCAGGAGGAAAAACAGCTGCACCGGCGTCGCCGGCATGCACACCTGGATGTTGTAGTCGGCGCACAGCTGCAGGAAGCGCTCGATGCGCCCCGAGGAATGCTCGGGCCCCTGCCCCTCGTAGCCGTGCGGCAGCATCATGACCATGCCGCAGATGCGCCCCCACTTCACCTCGCCCGAGGCGATGAACTGGTCGATCACCACCTGCGCGCCGTTGGCGAAGTCGCCGAACTGCGCCTCCCAGACGACCAGCTCGTTCGGCTCCGAGGTCGAGTAGCCGTACTCGAAGCCGAGCACCGCCTCCTCCGACAGCACCGAGTCGATGACGACGAAGTCCCCCTGGTTGGGCGCGATGTGCGCGAGCGGCACGTAGGTGCCGGCATCGAACTTCTCGCGGTTCTGGTCGTGCAGCACCGCGTGGCGGTGGAAGAACGTGCCGCGCCCGCTGTCCTGCCCGGAGATGCGCACCGAGTAGCCTTCCTTGAGCAGCGAGGCGTAGGCCAGGTTCTCCGCCATGCCCCAGTCCACCGGGATCTTGCCTTGCCCCATCAGGCGCCGGTCGGCGATGATCTTCTCCACGCGCGGGTGCAGCTTGAAGCTGGGCGGCACGGCGGTCAGCCGCTCGGCGAGGCCCTGCAGCTCGGCGAGCGGGATGCGCGTGTCGTCGTTCTCGTTCCACTTCGTGCCGCGGTACTTCGTCCAGTCGACCGCGAACGGCGGCTTGAAGTTGGACAGGATCGTCTTGTTGGTGTGGAAGCCCCCCTCCAGCGCCTGGCGGAAGGTGGCGGCCATCCTGTCCGCTTCGTCCGCGGCGATCACGCCCTGGCTCGCCAGCCGCCCGGCGTAGCGCTTGCGCGTGCCAGGATGGCTGTTGATGATCTTGTACATGAGCGGCTGCGTCACCATCGGCTCGTCCTGCTCGTTGTGCCCGAGCTTGCGGAAGCAGACGATGTCGACCACCACGTCCTTCTTGAACTGCATGCGGTAGTCGAGCGCCATCTCGATCGCCATGACCGCCGCCTCGGGGTCGTCGCCGTTCACGTGCAGGATCGGCGCCTCGATCATCTTCATCACGTCGGTGCAGTACAGCGTGCTGCGCACGTCGCGCGTATCCGAGGTGGTGAAGCCGATCTGGTTGTTGATGACGATGTGCACCGTGCCGCCGGTGCCGTAGCCGCGCGTTTGCGACAGGTTCAGCGTCTCCATCACCACGCCCTGCCCCGCGACCGCGGCGTCGCCGTGGATCAGCACCGGCAGCACCTGCGAGCCGTCGCGGTCCTTGCGCCGGTGCTGGCGCGCGCGCACCGAGCCCTCGACCACCGGGTTGACGATCTCCAGGTGCGAGGGGTTGAAGGCGAGCGTCAGGTGCATGGGCCCGCCCGGCGTATTGATGTCCGAGGAAAAGCCCTGGTGGTACTTGACGTCGCCGGCGAGCGCCGAATGGTCGTGCTCGCCCTCGAACTCGCGGAACAGGTCCTTGGGCATCTTGCCGAGCGTGTTGACCAGCACGTTCAGCCGCCCGCGGTGCGCCATGCCGATCACCAGCTCCTGCACGCCGGCGGCGCCCGCGCGCTGCAGCAGGTTGTCGAGCACCGGGATGAGCGTCTCGCCGCCCTCCAGCGAGAAGCGCTTCTGGCCGACGTAGCGCGTGTGCAGGTAGCGCTCCAGGCCTTCCGCCGCCGTGAGGCGCTCGAGGATATGCTTCTTGTCGTCGGGCGAGTAGCTCGGCCGCGAGCGGATCGGCTCGAGGCGCTCCTGGATCCAGCGCTTCTCGGCGCGGCTGGAGAGGTACATGTACTCGACGCCGATCGTGCCGCAATAGGTGTCGCGCAGGTGCTGGATGATGTCGCGCAGCGTGGCCTGCTCCTGGCCCATGAACGTGCCGGTGTTGAACACCGTGTCCATGTCGGCGTCGCCAAGGTCGTAGTAGCCGGGCTCCAGCTCGACGATGTGCGGCTTGGCCAGCCGCCTGAGGGGATCCAGATCGGCCACCAGGCTGCCGCGGAAGCGGTACTCGGCGACCAGCT
>DATFEJ010000146.1:0-4881 GCA_035251235.1 Burkholderiales bacterium | reverse complement strand
CGCGCCGAGCGCCGCTGCCGCGCGGAGGCACTGGCGCTGCTCGAGCTGGTGGGCCTCGCGCGCTGGGCCGACGCGGCCGCGGACGCCATGCCCTACGGGGCGTTGAAGCGCCTGGAGATCGCGCGCGCGCTCGCCGCCGAGCCCAGGCTGCTGCTGCTCGACGAGCCCGCCGCCGGCCTCAACCCGACCGAGACGCAGGAGATCGACCGCCTGATCCGCGCGCTCGCCGCGCGCGGCATCACGATCGTGCTCGTGGAGCACAACATGAAGCTGGTAATGGGCGTCTCGGGGCACGTCATCGTGCTCGACGAAGGGCGCAAGCTCGCCGAAGGCGAGCCGCAGTCGGTGAGCGCCGATCCGCGCGTGATCGAGGCCTATCTTGGCGAGGGGGCACACTGATGCTGGAGGTTCGCGCCCTCGAATGCGCCTACGGCCGCATCCCCGCGCTGAAAGGCGTGGACCTCGAGCTGCGCGCGGGCGAGCTGGTCGCGCTCGTCGGCGGCAACGGCGCGGGCAAGACGACGCTGCTGCGCGCGCTCTCGGGCGTGCTGCGCGCGCGGGGGCGCGTGCTGTTCGAAGGCCGCGACGTGAGCAGCGCCTCGCCGGAAGCGCGCGTCGCGGCCGGCATCGTGCAGGTGCCCGAAGGCCGCCAGGTGTTCGGGCCCCTGTCGGTCGAGGACAACCTGCGCCTGGGCGCCTACCGGCGTGGCCGCGAGACGAGCGCGCAGACGCTGGAGCGCGCCTATGCGATGTTCCCCGCGCTCCTCGAGCGCCGGCACCAGGCAGCGGGCACGCTGTCCGGCGGGCAGCAGCAGATGCTCGCCATCGGCCGCGCCCTGATGGCGCAGCCGCGGCTGCTGCTGCTGGACGAGCCGAGCATGGGGCTCGCCCCGCGCCTGGTGGCCGAGATCTTCGCCTGCGTGCGCTCGCTGCGCGACGCCCACACGACCATCCTGCTCGTGGAGCAGAACGCGCGCGCGGCGCTCGCCATCGCCGACCGCGGCTACGTGCTGGAGACCGGCAGCATAGTGCTGGCCGGCACGGGGGCGGAGCTGCTCGCCGACGAGGCCGTGCGCAGCGCCTATCTCGGCCTTTAACCTGGATCAAGTCGGGCGGGCCCCGGGCATGGTCGTATAGCCCGATGAAACCGACCCTGACCGCCGGCGTCGCCGGCACCCGGGAGTTCCTCGTCGACCGGGAACGCACCATCGACTTCATGGGCGAGGACGCGCGCGTGTACGCCACGCCGATGCTGGTGCGCGACATCGAGGTCACCTGCCGCGAGATGCTGCTCGCGCACCTCGACGCGGGCGAGGACTCGGTCGGCACGCGCGTGGAGATCGACCACCTCGCGGCGTCGCTGATGGGCATGAAGGTCGCCATCAGCGCCACGATCGCCGAGGTCAAGGGCCGCGCGGTCACGTTCGACGTCACCGCGACCGACGGCCTCGACCAGATCTGCCGCGGGCGCCACATGCGCTTCGTCGCCAACGTGGAGCAGGTGAAGCAGCGCCTCAAGCAGAAGCAGGCGAAGGCGGCCGCCGGCCGATGAGCGCATGAAGAAGGTCGCCACCTACTGCTACCAGTGCGTCGCGGGGCCCGACCTCCTGACGGTCAAGGTGGCGGACGGCGTGGCGACGGAGGTGGAGCCCAACTTCGCCGCCGCGGACGTGCACCCCGGGGGCGGCAAGGTCTGCGTCAAGGCCTACGGCCTGGTGCAGAAGACCTACCACCCGGACCGCGTGCTGCGGCCGATGAAGCGCAGCAACCCGAAGAAGGGGCACGGCGAAGACCCGGGCTTCGTGCCGATTTCCTGGGAGGAAGCGCTCGACACCATCGCCGCGAAGCTCGCCGACGTGCGAGCAAGCGGCCTCGTGGACGAGTCGGGGTACCCGCGCGTCGCAGCGAGCTTCGGCGGCGGCGGCACGCCGCAGTCCTACATGGGGAGCTTCCCCGCGTTCCTCTCGGCCTGGGGCCCGGTGGACATGGGCTTTGGCTCCGGCCAGGGCGTGAAGTGCTATCACTCCGAGCACCTGTACGGCGAGCTGTGGCATCGCGGCTTCACCGTGTCGCCGGACACGCCGCTCACCAACTACCTCATCTCCTGCGGCGCGAACGTGGAAGCCTCGGGCGGCGTGGCGGGCGTGTGGCGCCACGCCAACGCGCGCAGCCGCGGCATGAAGCGCGTGCAGGTCGAGCCCCACCTCTCGGTGACCGGCGCCTGCTCGGCCGAGTGGGTGCCGATCAAGCCGAAGACCGACGCCGCGTTCCTGTACGCGCTCATCCACGTGATGCTGCACGAGGCGCCGCGCGGGAAGCTCGACCTCGAGTTCCTGTATCGCCACACCTCCTCGCCGTATCTCGTCGGCGAGCACGGCTTCTACCTGCGCGAGCCGGCGACCGGCCAGCCGATCATCGCCGGCGCGCTCGAGGCGAAGGAGACGCACATCTGCCTCGAGACGGGCGCGGACGGCGAGGTGCTCGCCGAAGGCTCGCTCGCGGGCGAAACGGCGTTCGCGAAGCTCGTGGCGCACGTGAAGCCCTACTCGCCCGAGTGGGCCGAAGCGATCTGCGACGTGCCGGCGGCGCGCATCCGGCGCATCGCCAACGAGTATCTCGATGCCGCCTGCGTAGGCCAGACGATCGAGATCGAAGGCAAGACGCTGCCCTACCGCCCGGTGGCGGTGAGCCTCGGCAAGACCGTCACCAACGGCTGGGGCGGCTACGAGTGCTGCTGGGCGAGGACGCTGCTCGCCGCGCTCGTAGGCGCGCTCGAGACGCCCGGCGGGATACTGGGCACGACGGTGCGCCTCAACAGCCCGCTCTCGCAGCGCCAGCGCAGCGTGCGCGCGGGGCCCGACGGCCTGATGGGCCACCCCTTCAATCCCACGGACAAGGCGCACTGGAACGCGCGGCCCAACATCCGCAACGCCTACCGCTCGATGGTGCCGCTGGTGGGCGACAACGCCTGGAGCCAGGCGCTCGGGCCCACGCATTTCTCGTGGATGTTCCTCGACCAGACGCCCCCGGGGCTGCCGCGCGTGACGCTGCCGGAGGTCTGGTTCCTCTATCGCACCAACCCCGCGATCTCGTTCTGGGACACGGCCGCGCTCGAGGAGCGCATGGCGCGCTTTCCGTTCGTGGTGGCCTTCGCCTTCACGCGCGACGAGACCAACCACTACGCCGACATCCTGCTGCCGGACGCCACCGACCTGGAAAGTTTGCAGCTGATCCGCATCGGCGGCTCGAAGTTCATCGAGCAGTTCTGGGACCGCGAGGGCTTCGCGCTCCGGCAGCCGGCGATCGCGCCGCGCGGCGAGGCGCGCGACTTCACCGACATCGCCACCGCGCTCGCCGAGCGCACGGGGCTGCTCGAGCCGTACAACGCGGCGATCAACCGCGGCACGCTCGGCGTGCGGCTCGGCGAGTTCGCGCTCGACACGTCGCGCGCGCACCCGGCCGAGGAGATCTGGGACGCGGCCTGCAAGGCGGCGAGCTTCGAGCTCTCGGAAGGCAAGGAAGCGAACGGCCTTGCCTGGTGGAAGGAGCACGGCCTCGCCACCAGGCCCTTCCCGCGCACCGCGTGGTACCTCTTCCCGACGCTCGCGGTAAAGGGACTGCGCTTCGAGATGCCCTACCAGGAGCGGCTGCTGCGCGTGGGCACCGAGCTTGGCCGGCGCCTGCACGAGCACGGCATGACCTGGTGGGACAGGCAGCTCGCCGAGTACCAGGCGCTGCCCGCGTGGAAGGACTTCCCGGGCATCTGGGACGCCGGCCCGCAGTTCCCGTTCTGGCTGCTGACCGCGCGCTCGATGCAGTACGCCTGGGGCGGCAACGTGGGCATGCAGTTCATCAAGGAAATCGCCGACAACGTCGCCGGCCACGGCGGCGTCATCCTCAACGCCGGACGCGCGAAGGAGCTGAAGATCGAGGAAGGCGACTGGCTCGAGATCGCGACGGCGACGCGCAGCGTGCGCGCGAAGGCGGTGCTGCGCCAGGGCATCCGCCCGGACACGCTGCTGCTGCTCGGCCAGTTCGGCCACTGGGCGACGCCGGTGGCGAAGGACTTCGGCATGCCCTCCATGAACAGCCTCGTGCCGATGTCGCTCGAGCTGACGGATGCCACCGGCTCGGCCGCCGACATCGTCAAGGTCTCGCTGAGGAAGGCGGCATGACGACCTGGGCCATGGTCGCGGACCTGCGGCGCTGCGTCGGCTGCCAGACGTGCACCGCGTCCTGCAAGCAGGCGAACGACACCCCGCCCGGCGTGCAGTGGCGGCGCGTGCTCGACATGGAGGTGGGCGAATACCCGGACGTGCGCCGCGCCTTCGTGCCGGTGGGCTGCATGCACTGCGACGACCCGCCCTGCATGCACGTGTGCCCGAGCACCGCGACGAAGAAGCGCGCCGACGGCATCGTCACCATCGACTACGACCTGTGCATCGGCTGCGCCTACTGCGCCGTCGCCTGCCCCTACCAGGCGCGCTACAAGTCGAGCGAAGACGCCAAGCGCCCGGACGTCGCCACCAAGTGCACGTTCTGCGTGGAGCGCATCGACGCGGGGCTCGCCAAGGGCCTCAAGCCGGGCGTCGACCCCGAGGCGACCCCGGCCTGCGTCAATTCCTGCATCGCGAGCGCGCTGCACTTCGGCGACGTCGCGGATGCGTCGAGCAACATCTCCGCGCTGCTCGCCGAGAACCAGCACTTCCGCATGCACGAGGAGCTCGGCACCGGCCCGCGCTTCTACTACCTCTGGGACAAGGCGCCGTGAGCTTCGGTCCGAAAGCCTGGATCCAGCAGCACTGGGACGCGCGCGCGGCGGCCAACTTCATGCTCGGCGGCGCGGGCGCGGGCCTGATGGTCGCCTCGGCGCTCGTGCAG
>DATFEJ010000169.1:0-11602 GCA_035251235.1 Burkholderiales bacterium | reverse complement strand
CGGCGCTGGAGAGCGCGGCGGCGCGCGTGCGCGCCTTCCACGAGCGCCAGCGCGCGCAGTCCTGGGAGTTCACCGACGCCGAGGGCACGCGGCTCGGGCAGCGCGTCACGCCGCTCGAGCGCGTCGGCGTGTACGTGCCGGGCGGCAAGGCCGCGTATCCGTCCACCGTGCTGATGAACGTCATCCCGGCGAAAGTCGCCGGCGTGGGCGAGATCGTCATGACGAGCCCGAACGCCGAGCCGATGGTGCTCGCCGCCGCGGCGCTCGCGGGCGTGGACCGCGTGCTCGCCATCGGCGGGGCGCAGGCCGTGGCCGCGCTCGCCTACGGAACACAATCGGTCGCGCGGGTAGACAAGATCGTCGGCCCGGGCAACGCCTACGTGGCCGCCGCCAAGCGCCATGTGTTCGGCCAGGTCGGCATCGACATGATCGCCGGGCCCTCCGAGATCCTGGTGATCGGCGACGGCGCGACGCCGCCCGACTGGGTGGCGATGGACCTCTTTTCCCAGGCCGAGCACGACGAGCTGGCGCAATCGATCCTTCTCTCGCCGTCGCCGGAATACCTCGACGCCGTGCAAGCGAGCATCGCGAAGCTGCTGCCGACGCTTGCGCGCCGCGCGGTGGCCGAAGCTTCGCTCGCGGCGCGCGGCGCGCTCATCCTGACGAGGAGCCTCGAGGAGGCCTGCGCGCTCGCCGATCGCATCGCGCCCGAGCACCTGGAGCTGTCGGTCGCGGATCCCGAGCCGCTGCTGCCGCTGCTGCACAACGCGGGCGCCATCTTCCTCGGCCGCTGGAGCTCGGAGGCGATCGGCGATTACTGCGCCGGCCCCAACCACGTCCTGCCGACCGCGGGCACGGCGCGCTTTTCCTCGCCGCTCGGCGTGTACGATTTCCAGAAGCGCTCGAGCGTCATCGGCGTCTCCGAGCGCGGCGCGCGCACGCTCGGCAAGGTGGCGCAGACGCTGGCCGAAGGCGAAGGCCTGCAGGCGCATGCGCGTTCCGCCGGGATGAGGTTCAAGTGAGCGCCGCCGACAGGGTCGTGCGGCCGGAGCTCCAGGCCATGCGCGCCTACCAGGTGAGCGATGCCACCGGCCTGGTGAAGCTCGACGTGATGGAGAGTCCCTACGGCCTGCCGCAGGAGCTCGCCGAGGAGGTCGGCCGCCTGGTGGCGGGCCTGTCGCTCAACCGCTATCCGGTGCCGACCGCGCACAAGCTCCGCGCGCTGATCCGCCAGGTGATGCAGGTGCCGGCAGGCTGCGACGTGCTGCTGGGCAACGGCTCGGACGAGTGCATCCAGTACATCACCGCGAGCCTCGCCCGCGAGGGCGCGGTGGTCATGGCGCCCACGCCCTCCTTCGCCATGTTCTCGATGCACGCGCTCTTCTACCGGCTGCGCTTCGCCGGCGTGCCGTTGCGCGAGGATTTTTCGCTCGACGCCGAAGCCTTTCTCGCGGCGATGGCGAAGGAGCGCCCGGCGCTGGTGTGGATCGCCTACCCGAACAACCCGACGGGCAACGCCTTTGCGGTCGCCGAAATCGAGCGCATCGTGCGCGCCGCGCCGGGGCTCGTCGTGATCGACGAGGCCTACCAGCCTTTCGCCGGCGCGACCTTCATGCCGCGGCTGGCGCAGTTCGAGAACATGGCGGTCATGCGCACGGTGTCCAAGATCGGCATGGCCGGCCTGCGCCTGGGCTACGTCGCCGCCCGGCCGGAGTGGATCGAGGCCTTCGACAAGGTGCGCTCGCCCTTCAACGTGAACGTCGTCACCGAGGCGGTGGCGATCAAGCTGCTGGAGAACAAGGCGGTGCTGGACGCGCAGGCGGCCAAGGTGCTCGCCGAGCGCGAGCGCATGCGCCCCGAGCTGGAGCGGCTGCCGGGACTGACGGTGTACCCGACGGCGGCGAACTTCTTCCTCGTGCGCGTGGCGGGCGGCAAGGGCGCGGGCACGCGGGTGTTCGACGCGCTCAAGGCGCAGGGCGTGCTGGTGAAGGACTTCTCCGGCGGCGCACCGAGCCTGGAGAACTGCCTGCGCATCACCGTCGGCACGCCCGACGAAAACCGTATACTGCTCACCGCCATGCGAGAGGCGCTGTGAACCGCACCGCCGAAGTCACGCGCAGCACCAAGGAGACGCAGATCCGGGTGAAGCTCGACCTGGACGGCAAGGGCGTCGCCAGGCTTTCCACGGGACTGCCTTTCCTCGAGCACATGCTCGACCAGGTGGCGCGCCACGGCATGCTCGACCTGGAGATCGAGGCCAAGGGCGACCTGCACATCGACGCGCACCACACGGTGGAGGACATCGGCATCACGCTCGGCCAGGCCTTCGCCAGGGCGGTCGGCGACAAGGCGGGCATCCGCCGCTACGGGCACGCCTACGTGCCGCTCGACGAGGCGCTGTCGCGCGTGGTGATCGATTTTTCCGGCCGCCCGGGCCTGGAATACCACGTCGAGTACACGCGCGCGCTGATCGGCGAGTTCGACGTCGACCTGATGCGCGAGTTCTTCCAGGGCTTCGTCAACCACGCCCAGGTGACGCTGCACGTCGACAACCTGCGCGGCGACAACGCGCACCACCAGTGCGAGACGGTGTTCAAGGCCTTCGCGCGCGCGCTGCGCATGGCGGCGGAGGCCGACCCGCGCGCGGGCGGGGCGATTCCTTCCACCAAGGGCTCCCTCTAGGAACCACGACGCGCTGCGGCGCAGATCCTGCCTGCGCCGCACCGCCCTACTTTCAGAAAGAGCATGCAGATCGCGGTAGTCGACTACGGCATGGGCAACATCCGCTCGGTGTCGAAAGCGCTCGAGCGCGTGGCGCCGCGCGCGCAGGTCGTCGTGACCGCCGATCCCGCGCGCATCCGCGCGTGCGACCGGGTGGTCGTGCCGGGCCAGGGCGCGATGCCCGACTGCATGCGCCAGCTCGCCGCCAGCGGCGCGCGCGAGGCGGTGATCGAGGCCACGCGTGCCAAGCCCTTCCTGGGCATCTGCATCGGCATGCAGATGCTCTTCGAGCACGGCGAGGAGGGCGATACGCCCGGCCTGGGGCTGCTGGCGGGCGGCGTGCCGCGCTTTCCCGCGGCGCGCATGGCGGGCCTCAAGGTGCCGCACATGGGCTGGAACGAGGTGCGCCAGGCGCGCGCGCACGCGCTGTGGCAGGGCATCCCGAGCGGCGAGCGCTTCTATTTCGTGCACAGCTACTACCCGGCGCCGGCGGAGGCCGCCGTGGTGGCGGCGACCTGCGAGTACGGCGTCGCCTTTACCTGCGCGATCGCACGCGATAACATCTTCGCCGTGCAGTTCCACCCGGAAAAAAGCCAAGCCGCCGGGCTCCGCTTGCTCTCCAACTTCGTGCAATGGCGGCCCTAGCCCTCTAGCCGTTCCCGCAGCACCGCGTGCTCATCATCCCGGCAATCGACTTGAAGGACGGCCGCTGCGTGCGCCTGAAGCAGGGTGACATGGCGAGCGCCACCGTGTTCAGCGAGGATCCCGTGGCCACCGCGAAGCACTGGGCGGCCGAGGGCGCGCGGCGGCTGCACGTCGTCGACCTGAACGGCGCGGTGGCCGGCCGACCGAAGAACGAGAAGGTGATCCGCGAGATGATCCGTGCGGTGGGCGACGCGATGCCGATCCAGCTGGGGGGCGGCATCCGCGACCTCGACACGATCGAGAGCTACATCGACGCGGGCGTCACCTACATCATCATCGGCACGGCGGCGGTCAAGAACCCGGGGTTCCTGTCGGACGCGAGCTACGCCTTCCCGGGGCACATCATCGCCGGGCTGGACGCCAAGGACGGCAAGGTGGCGGTGGAAGGCTGGTCCAAGATGACCGGGCACGACGTGGTGGACCTGGCGAAGAAGTACGAGGAGTACGGCATCGAGGCGCTCGTCTATACCGACATCGGGCGCGACGGCATGATGACCGGCGTCAACATCGAGGCCACGCTCAAGCTCGCGCAGGCGATCAAGATCCCGCTCATCGCCTCCGGGGGCCTGAACAGCATCAAGGACGTCGAGATGGTGTGCCGGACGCTCGTGCCCGAGGGCGTGATCGGCGCGATCACCGGGCGCGCGCTGTACGAGGGCAAGATCGACTTCAAGAAGGCGCAGGCCGCGGCGGACAAGGCGGTCGGGAAGTAGCGCCGCCATGGGGCTCGCCAAGCGCGTCATCCCCTGCCTCGACGTGACCGGCGGGCGGGTCGTCAAGGGCGTGAACTTCGTGGGCCTGCGCGACGCCGGCGACCCGGTGGAGGTCGCGGCGCGCTACGACGCGGAAGGGGCCGACGAGCTCTGTTTCCTGGACATCACCGCCAGCTCCGACGAGCGCGACATCCTGCTGCACGTCATCGAGGCGGTCGCCGCGCAGGTGTTCATCCCGCTGACGGTCGGCGGCGGCGTACGCAAGGTCGAGGACGTGCGGCGCCTGCTCAACGCCGGCGCCGACAAGGTTTCCATCAACACGGCGGCGGTGCAGAACCCCGGGCTCGTGGCCGAGGCCTCCGGCATCGTCGGCAACCAGTGCATCGTCGTCGCCATCGACGCCAAGCGGCGCAGCGGCGGCGGCTGGGAGGTGTACACCCACGGCGGGCGCAAGCCCGCGGGCCTGGATGCGGTCGACTGGGCGCGGCGCATGCAGGCCGCGGGCGCGGGCGAGATCCTGCTCACCAGCATGGACCGCGACGGCACGCGCGACGGCTTCGACCTCGAGCTCACGCGCGCGGTCGCCGACGCCGTGGGCGTTCCGGTCATCGCCTCGGGCGGCGTGGGCAGCAAGGAGCACCTGGCGGCGGGCGTGCTCGCGGGACGCGCCGACGCGGTGCTCGCGGCGAGCGTGTTCCATTTCGGCGACTTCACGGTGCGCGCGGCGAAGGAGCACATGCGCACGCGCGGCATCGAGGTGCGGCTTTGAGCTGGCTCGACGAGGTGCCATGGAATGCCGAGGGCCTGATCACCGCGGTCGCGCAGGACGCCGCCTCGGGGAGGATCCTCATGGTCGCCTGGATGAACCGCGAGGCGCTCGCGGCCACGGTGGCGCAGGGCGAGGCGGTGTACTGGTCGCGCTCGCGCCGGCGCCTGTGGCACAAGGGCGAGGAGTCCGGGCACGTGCAGAAGGTGCGCGAGGTGCGCCTGGACTGCGACGCCGACGCCGTGCTGCTGCAGGTGGAACAGGTCGCCGGCATCGCCTGTCATACTGGCCGGGAAAGCTGCTTTTACCGCAAGCTCGTGGACGGCAAGTGGGTGAGCACCGACCCGGTGCTGAAGGACCCGAAGCTCATTTACAAGGACGAGGACCGATGAAGCCGGGATTGGCCGACACGCTGGAGCGCATCGCCAAGGTCATCGACAGCCGCCGCGGCGGCGATCCGGAGGCGTCGTACGTCGCGCGCCTGCTCGGGCCCGACGAGGACGCGGTGCTGAAGAAGATCGGCGAGGAAGCCACCGAGACGGTGCTCGCCGCCAAGGGGCCCGACCAGCTGCACCTGGTGCGCGAGCTGGCCGACCTGTGGTTCCACTGCCTGATCCTGCTTGCGCGCCGCGGCCTCGGGCCCGGCGACGTGCTGGCCGAGCTGCACCGGCGCGAAGGCATCTCCGGCATCGACGAGCAGGCGGCGAGGAAGAAGCGATGAACGACCCGCAGTGCCTGTTCTGCAGGATCGCGCGCGGCGAGATCGCGTCGAAGAAAGTGTACGAGGACGAGGACGTGTTCGCCTTCCACGACATCCGGCCGGTGGCGCCGGTGCACTTCCTGATCGTGCCGAAGGCGCACATCGCCAACCTGGCCGACGCCGACATGCGGCACCACCAGGCCCTCGGCAAGATGCTGGCCGTCGCCGGCGAGCTGGCGCGCAAGGAAGGCGCGACCGAGGGCTTCCGCACCATCATCAACAACGGGCGGGTGGCGCATCAGGAGGTGTATCATTTGCACATGCATGTGATCGGCGGGCCCGACTCCCTCGGACCGATGATCCTGAGACAAAAGTAGGAGGCAAGCATGGGTTCGTTCAGCATCTGGCACTGGCTGATCGTCCTGGTCATCGTCATGCTCGTGTTCGGCACCAAGAAGCTGCGCAACATGGGCGCGGACCTGGGCGGCGCGGTGCGCGGCTTCAAGGACGGCATGCGCGAAGGCGGCGACAAGTCGGCCGACGCGGGCGCGGCGCCGCAGGTGACGGGCAAGACCGTCGAGGGCGAAGTCAAGAGCAAGACCGAGTCGAAGGCCTGAGCGGCCTTCGCGGCGTAACGAGCGCGGGCGCCCGAGGGCGCCCTTCGTTTCTCAAGGCCCCGCATGTTCGACCTGGGATTCTCCGAGCTGATGGTGATCGCGCTGGTGGCGCTGGTCGTCATCGGTCCCGAGCGCCTGCCGCGCGTGGCGCGCACCCTGGGGCACCTGGCCGGCCGGCTGCAGCGCTACGTCGCCGACGTCAAGGCCGACATCAATCGCGAGGTGGAGCTCGACGAGCTGCGCAAGATGCGCGACTCCGTGCAGGGCGCGGCGAGCGAGATGCAGTCTTCCTTCGATTCGGAGCTGCGCAAGACCGAGTCGGAGCTCAATGCGGCCGCTGAAGGCAAGGCGGACGCCGAGGTTTCGAGCCCGCCGCAAGCGGCGGGCGCGATCGAGGAAAAGCAAAAGGCGTGAGCGCCTCGCAGCAGGAAACTTTCGTTTCGCACCTCATCGAGCTGCGCCAGCGCGTGGTGCACGCGCTGCTCGCCTTCCTCGTCGTGTTCATCGCCATCTTCCTGTGGCCGGGCGCCGGCCCGATCTACGATTTCCTCGCCGCGCCGCTCATGAACGCGCTGCCCGAGGGCGCGAAGATGATCGCCACCGGCGTGGTGACGCCGTTCCTCGTGCCGATGAAGGTGACGGCGCTGGTGGCGTTCCTGGTCGCGCTGCCCTACGTGCTCTACCAGGCCTGGGCGTTCGTCGCCCCGGGCCTGTACGAGCACGAGAAGCGCCTGGCGCTGCCGGTGGTGATCGCCAGCACCGTGCTCTTCCTGCTGGGCGTCGCCTTCTGCTACTACTTCGTGTTCGGCAAGGTGTTCGCGTTCATCAACGAGTTCGCGCCCAAGTCGATCACGCCCGCGCCGGACATCGAGGCCTACTTCAGCTTCGTCATCACCATGTTCCTCGCCTTCGGCATCACCTTCGAGATCCCGATCGTGGTGGTGATCCTGGTGCGCTTCGGCGTGGTGAGCGTGGAGAAGCTGCGCGCCGCGCGCCCGTACGTCGTCGTCGGCGCCTTCATCGTCGCCGCCGTCATCACGCCGCCCGACGTGCTATCGCAGTTCATGCTGGCCGTGCCCATGTGCCTGCTGTACGAGGCGGGATTGTTCTTCGCCCGCTTCGTCGGCAAGCGCGCCGAGGAGGCGAAGGCGGCGACGGAAAACTAAGAAAAGGGGGTCAGATCAACATTTCCCATCCGCAAGCGGGAAATGTTGATCTGACCCCCTTTTCTTACTTCCCGTTGAAGAAGCGCTCCACCAGCGCGAACTGCTCGGGCACGTTGAGCGCCGGGGCATGGCCGCAGCCGGCGATGGTGACCACCACCGCGCGCGGGCCGCGCCGGCGCATTTCCTCGGCGGTCTCGGGCAGCAGCAGGTCCGAGGTTTCCCCGCGCAGGCACAGCGTCGGCACGTCGATCGCGTCGTAGGCCTCCCACTGGTCGTAATCGCGCGGGTGGCGCTCGAACTGCATCACCATGCGCGGATCGTAGTGCGGGGTCAGCCTGCCGTCGGGCAGGCGCCGCGCCGAGGTCTCGGCAAGCCGCCGCCACTGCTCGTCCGACAGCCAGCCGAAGGGCTTGTACACGGTGCGGAAATACGCCTCCAGCTCGCTCAGGCGCTCGAACTGCGGCGGATTGCCGGCGTAGGCGCGGATGCGCGCCACCGCCGCGTCGCCCAGCTGCGGTCCGATGTCGTTCAGCACCAGCCGCCGGATGCGACCTTTGAGCGGTCCGGCGGCGGCGTGCAGCCCGATGGCGCCGCCCATCGAGGTGCCGAGCCAGTGGAAGCTGTCCAGGCGCAGCCGGTCGACGAGCGCCACCGCCAGCCGGCCGTAGAAGGCGAGGCAGTACTCCTTCTCCGGCACCGGGCTCCATTGCGAGAGCCCGCGGCCGATCGTGTCCGGGCAGATGACGCGATAGCGTTGCGCCAGGTGCGCGGCGAGGTCGTCCATGTCGCGCCCGGTGCGCGCCAGGCCGTGCCAGGCGATCACCGTCTCGCGGTGCTCGGCGCCCCACTCGGTGTAGTGGATCTCGCGGTCCGCGCAGACCAGGGTGCCGGATCTCATCGGCGCAGCCGGCCGACGATGCCGGTCGGGAAGTAATACACGCACAGGATGAACAGCACGCCGAGCCACAGCAGCCAGCGGTCCGGGTGCAGCAGGGCGGGCAGCAGCGGCACGCCGGCGAGGCCGTCGCTCGCCAGCTTCATCAGGTCCTGCAGGTAGTTCTGCGCGACGACGAACAGCGTTGCGCCGAGCACCGCGCCGTACATCGTGCCCATGCCGCCGATCACCACCATCAGCAGGATGTCGATCATGATGTTGAACGAGAGCGTCGTGTCCGGCCCGGTGTAGCGCAGCCAGATCGCGTACAGGATCCCGGCCGCGGTGGCGCCGAGCGCCGCGAGGCAGTTGGCCACCGTGCGGTAGGTGACGATGCGGTAGCCGATGGCTTCCGAGCGGAATTCGTTCTCGCGGATCGACAGCAGCACGCGCCCGAAGGGCGAATTGACCACGCGCAGCAGCGCGAGGAAGCCGGCGAGCGCCACGCCGAAGACGACGTAGTAGGCCACCAGCCGCTCGCGCAGCAGCTCCGGCAGGCGGAACGTGAGCCCGTCCTCCCCGCCGGTGACGCCCGACAGCTGCGAGGCGAGGATCTGGAAGAAGGCGGCCACCGCCAGCGTGATCATGGCGAAAAAGATGGCGCGCACGCGCAAGCTGAGCAGCCCGATGGCGAGCGCGACGGCGAGCGACAGCGCCAGCGCGGCGAGGATGCCCACCGCCAGCGCGCCCCAGCCCGCGCCCAGCTTCGCCATGGCGATGCCCACGCCGTAGCCGCCGATGCCGAAGAACATGGTGTGCGCGAAGGACACGATGCCGGTGTAGCCGAGCAGCAGGTCGTAGCTCGCCACCAGCAGGACGAACACGGCGACTTTCGCGGCGACGTTGAGCGAGCGCGTGCCGGGGAAGATGAACGGCGCGAGCGCCAGGCCGACGAGGATCGCGATCAGCACCCCCGTCAGCACGCGGCTGCGCGGCAGGTCGGCGGAGAGGAGGCGGTAGAGCATCGCTAGGCCTTGCCGATCGGAAACAGGCCGCGCGGGCGCCACAGCAGCACCAGCACCATGAGCAGGATGTTCGAGCCGAGCGCGAGCTTGGGCGCGAGATAGCCGGTGTAGTTGGCCAGCAGCCCGACCAGCAGCGCGCCGAGGAAGCAGCCGCCCACCGAGCCCAGGCCGCCGATGATCACCACGATGAAGATCATCACCAGCACCTGCGCGCCCATTTGCGCGTTGACCTGCTCCTGGTACATGGCCCACATCGCGCCGCCCAGGCCGGCGAGGCCAGAGCCCGCTACGAAAACGCCTACGAAGAGGCGCTTGATGCGGTAGCCGAGCGACTCGACCATCTCCGGGTTCTCGACGCCCGCGCGCACCAGCAGGCCGATGCGCGTGCGGTTGAGCATCAGCCACATGGCGGCGAACACCGCGAGGCCGACGATGACGGCGAGCACGCGGTAGCGCTCGATGGCGGCCTCGCCGAGGATGAAGGACCCGGTGATCGCGCCCGGGCGCGGCAGCGGGATGATGTCCGGGCCCCACACGACGTGGATCAGCTGCTCGAAGACGATGAGGCCGCCCATGGTGATCAGGATCTGCTTCAGGTGGTCGCCGTACACCGGGCGGATCAGCACGCGCTCGAAGAACCAGCCGAGGAGGGCGGCGAGCGCGACCGCCGCGAGCACCGCGGGCACCATGGCCGAGAGGTCGGAAGCGAGGCTGCCGGCTTCCATCTGCGGTCGCATGCGCGTGAGCACGGTCGCGGCGCCGTAGGCGCCCACCGCGATGAAGATGCCGTGCGCGAAGTTGAGCACGTCCATCAGGCCGAAGACCAGCGTCAGGCCCGAGGCCATGAGGAAGATCATCATGCCCATGGCGAGCCCGGCCACGGTGAGCGTCACCCAGGTCGGCGCGCTGCCCACCAGCGGCAGCGCGACGAGCGCGATCACCGGCACGAGCGCGAGCGGCAGCCAGTCCCGCCTCACTGGTGCGAGTCCAGCGAGAGGCCGAGCAGCCGCGTCTGCAGCGCCGCGTCGGCGGCGAGCGCGTCCATGCGCCCGGCGTGCACGATGCGCCCCGAGTCCATCACCGCCACCGTGTCGCCCAGCGACCGCGCGAAGTGGAAGTTCTGCTCGACCACCAGCATGGTCGTCCCGGTGCGCTTGAGCTCCCGGAACGCCTCCACCATGCTGGCGATGATCGCCGGCGCGAGGCCCTTGGTCGGCTCGTCCACCAGCAGCAGCTTCCTCGGCTCGACGATGGCGCGCGCGATCGCCAGCATCTGCTTCTGCCCGCCGGAGAGGTTGCCGGCGAGGCCGTGCCAGAAGGTCTTCATCGCCGGAAACAGCTCGAAGATCCACGCCAGGCGCCTGGCTTCCGGCGCGCCCGAGCGCGCGGCGAGCCGCAGGTTCTCCTCGACGGTGAGGCCGGCGAAGATGCCCATGTTCTCGGGCACGTAGGCCACGCCGAGCTGCGCCACGTCGGGCGTCGCCGCGTGCGTGATGTCGTGCCCGTCGACGCAGATCGATCCCGCGGAGGCGCGCCACAGGCCCATCACCGTGCGCAGGCAGGTCGTCTTTCCCGCGCCGTTCCTGCCGAGCAGCATCGTCAGGCCGCCACGGGGCACCTCGAAGTCCACTCCATGCAGGATGTGGTACTGGGCTATGTGAGTGTTTACTCCGGAGAGCTGGAGCATCGCCTCAGGCATGGGCGGCGATCCCCAGGTAAGCCTCCTGCACGATCGGCGAGGCGATGACTTCGGCCGGGTCGCCGTCGGCGACCAGTTCCCCCTGGTGCAGCACGATGATGCGGTCGGCCAGGGACCTCACCACGTCCATCTTGTGCTCGACCAGCAGCACCGTCTTGTCGCCCTGGGCCTTGATGTGCTCGATCAGCTCGAGGATCACGGGCACCTCGTCCACGCTCATGCCGGCGGTGGGCTCGTCGAACATGAAGACGTCGGGCTCGAGCGCGAGCAGGATCGCCACCTCGAGCTTCCTCTGGTCGCCGTGCGGCAGCGCCGAGACGACCGCGTCGCGCCGGTCCGCAAGTCCCACGCGGTGCAGGGTGTGCTCGGCCTTCTCGATGAGCTCCACGTGCCGGCCCCACATCGACCACAGGTCGCGCCCGAGCCCGGCGCGCGACTGCACGGCGAGGCGCACGTTCTCCAGCACCGTCAGGCGCGGGAAAAGGTTGGTGAGCTGGAAGGCGCGGCCGATGCCGCGGTGCGTGCGCTGCGGCGCCGCGAGCCCGGTGATGTCCTCGCCGAACAGCGAGACGCGGCCGCTCGTCGCCTTCAGCTGACCCGAGATCAGGTTGAAGTA
>DATFEJ010000182.1:0-3288 GCA_035251235.1 Burkholderiales bacterium | reverse complement strand
TCGACGAGCTCGATGAGCTTTCTCTTGGAAAGGACGACGTGCGTGAGATTCAGGCGCGCGAACTCGATCTGCTGCGGCAGCGGCCGCTTCAGCAGCCCGCCGGCGGCGAGCCTGTTCAGCAGCCAGTCGTAGAACGGGCGCTGATCCTCGAACTCGAGCGTGCACAGCGAATGGGTGACGTTCTCCACCGCATCCTCAATCGGGTGCGCGTAGGTGTACATGGGGTAGATGCACCACCGGTCGCCGGTGCGATGGTGCGTCCCGCGCTTGATCCGGTAGAGCGTCGGGTCGCGCAGGTTGATGTTGGGCGAGGCCATGTCGATCTTCGCGCGCAGCACGTGCGCGCCGTCCGCGTGCTTGCCGGCCTTCATCTCGCGCAGCAGCGCGAGGTTCTCGGCCGGCGAGCGGTCGCGGAAGCGGCTGTTCTTCCCGGGCTCGGTGAAGGAACCACGGTTGTGCTGCATTTGCTCCGGCGTCTGGCTGTCGACGTAGGCGAGGCCCTCGTTCACCAGGTGCTCGGCGCACTGGTACATGAAGTCGAAGTAGTCCGAGGCGTACAGCGCCTTGCCGTAGTCGTAGCCGAGCCAGCGCACCATCTCCTCGATGGACTCGACGTACTCCTGCTCCTCCTTCTCCGGGTTGGTGTCGTCGAACCGCAGGTTGCAGCGCCCGCCGTAGAGCTTCGCCAGCTCGAAGTTGAGCACGATGGACTTGGCGTGGCCGAAATGCAGGTAGCCGTTCGGCTCGGGTGGAAAGCGCGTGACGACGGCCTGGTGCCTGCCCGAGGCGAGATCGGCCTCGATCACCTGCTTGATGAAGTTGGAGGTGGAGGGCGGCTGGGGCTTGTTCACCCGGGGATTTTACCGTCGCGCGCCGCCCGCACCGCGCGTGCGAGCGCCTCGCCCATCACCCGGGCTTCCTCGAGGCTCAGGTGCGCGGCGAACAGCTCCCGGATCTGCGTTTCATACGCGGGCCACATCTTCCGGCGCATCGCGCGCCCGGCGCGGGTCTGCACGAGCTCGTAGCCGCGGCCGTCGTCGGCCGCCGCCCGGCGCTCGACGAGCCCGGCGGCCTCCAGGCGATCGGCCAGCCGCGAAAGATTGCTCTTGGAGATCACCACGCGGCGCGCGAGCTCGACCATGCGCAGGCGCCCCTCGGCCTTCTCCAGCTCCCACAGCACGTCGTACCAGGCGAGGGGCGGCAGCCCGGCGGCGGCGAGGGCCGCCTCGATGCGCTCCACCAGCGTCGCGTGGGCCGTGAGCAGCAGCGCCCAGGCATGTTCCTTGGGGTCGGTGGCCATGCGCGGGGAGCCTACGCGAAACTAGTTGCAAATACAACCAGACCGGGCTAGGATGTCGTTGCATTTGCAACCAACTCATCCAAGGAGCGCAACATGAAGCTGATCGACCGCAGCACCCTGCAGCAAAGACTCGGCACGGCGACGCTGGTGGAAGCCCTGCCGGAGAAGTACTGGCGCGACTGGCACCTGCCGGGCGCAAAGCACCTGCCGCACGACCGGGTGAAGGAGCTCGCCGCGGACGTGCTGCCCGACAGGAACGCCGAGATCGTGGTGTATTGCGCCAGCAGCACCTGCCAGAACTCGCACATCGCGGCGCGCGTGCTGGCGCAGATGGGCTACGCGAACGTCGCCGTGTATCCCGGCGGCAAGCAGGACTGGCAGGAGGCCGGGCTGCCCGTGGAGCAGGGCGAGGACGTCGCGGCCTGAGCGCCGGTGGCGCGGGGCGGGGGTAATATTCCCCCGCCATGAAAGCCGTAGGCCACTACCAGTACCTGCCGATCGACCGCCCCGAGTCGCTCGTCGACGTCGAGATCGAAGCGCCGCGGCCCTCGGGTCGGGACCTGCTCGTCGAGGTGAAGGCGGTCTCGGTGAATCCGGTGGACACCAAGCGTCGCGCCGCGGGCGCGCGTCCCGCGAGCGAGCTGAAGATCCTGGGCTACGACGCGGCCGGCGTGGTCAAGGCCGCGGGGGCGGCGGTCACGCTCTTCAAGCCCGGCGACGAGGTGTACTACGCGGGCAGCAACCAGCGCCCGGGCACGAATAGCGAACTCCACCTCGTGGACGAGCGCATCGTGGGTCACAAGCCGCGCAAGCTCTCCTTCGCCGAGGCCGCGGCGCTGCCGCTCACCACCATCACCGCCTGGGAAGGGCTGTTCGAGCGCCTGGGGATCTCGAAGACGGGCGGCCACGAGGGCCGGCGGCTGCTGATTCTGGGCGGCGCGGGCGGGGTGGGCTCGATCGCCATCCAGCTGGCGAAGAAGCTCGCGCGCCTGCACGTCACCGCCAGCGCCTCGCGGCCCGAGTCGATCGCCTGGGTGAGGAAGCTCGGCGCGGATGCCACGGTCGACCACACCAGGTCCCTGCCCGGGCAGATGGGCGGCGAAGCGGATTTCGTCCTCATCTGCACCGGGACGGATCCGGTTTTTCCCGTGCTGCCGAAGCTCGTCGCGCCGCAGGGGAGGATCTGCTCGATCGTGCGCACCTTGAAGCCCGTAGACCTCGCGCCGCTGCAGGAAAAGAGCCTTACCTTCTCCTGGGAAGGCATGTTCACCCGCTCCACCTTCGAGACGCCCGACATGCAGGCGCAGCACGAACTGCTCGAGGCGACCGCGCGGCACATCGACGCCGGCACGCTGGTCACCACATTCACGGAAAACCTGGGCAGGATCTGCGCCGAACGCCTGAAGCGCGCGCACCGGCGCATCGAGCAGGGCCACACCATCGGCAAGCTGGTGCTGGAGGGGTTCTAGGCCGTCCCCTCCGCCCGACGCCTGCCCGCGAGCTGGCGCCGTGCGAAACGTCTCCGGATTTCGCCAGGGCCATGAATTTCCGTGGTTTTCGATCCGCCCGTGGTCCGGGCACGGGCCTTGCGTCGATTCGCGCCATGAGACGCTCATTGCCCCGCAGCCTGCCCGAGTTGATCGCGCACGCCATCGCCTTCGAGCGCGAGGCCGCATCGCGCTTCCGCGAGTACGCCGAACAATTGCAGGAGCTGGGCGCCCACAACGCTGCCGAAGCGTTCCGGCGCATGGAGCTCATCGAGCGCGCGCATCTGCAGTCCCTCCAGGATTGCTTCGCTGGTGGCGCACTGCCGGAGCTCCAGCCCAGCGACTACGTGCGCCATCTGGTCGCGACGCGCGACGCGCTCGAGCTCGCTTTTCCGGCCGCGCCGCGCAGCGCCCGCGAGGCGCTGGTGCTGGCGCTCGCCGCCGAGCGGCGCGCCGAGATCTACTATCGCGACGCCGCGGCGAATGCCGCGGACCCGAGGG
>DATFEJ010000260.1:0-5097 GCA_035251235.1 Burkholderiales bacterium | reverse complement strand
AATTGGAAGAAAACAAGATTTAGAACACGGTGACGCGTTCTGATACGCTGTGAACAGCTCAAATTTACGAATGGGGTGCAGGTGGTCGCGAGTTCAAATCTCGCCGCCCCGACCAATCTTCCGGATGGATCATCGGCCCTCGGGGAATACCCCTAGGGACATCGCTGATTTACCGCATTGCGGGGCCTCCGTAAGCTGGCCGCCACCGCATGGGCAACCTCTCCATCCGCACGCAGTTCGTGGCGCTCACGGCGGCCTGCCTCGTATTGATCGCGGCGCTGAGCGTCGCGGTCGTGGCCGGCGCGCGCAGCGATTCAGCCGCGTGGCTCGTGCTGGCGCTCGCCGTCGTGCTGCTGTCCGCCGTCCTCCACTGGTGGTTTGCACGCCGCCTGCAGAAGGAATTCGCGCGCCTGGCCTGCGCCGTGCGCAGCCTGGCGGACGGCGACCTGACTGCCCGCCTGGAATCCCGTGCCTGCGCCGAGACGATCGCCCTCGGACAGGAGTTCAACGGGGCGCAGCAGCGCCTGCACGCGCTGCTGGAGCGGGTGCAGGCCGCCGCGCGACAGCTGCTGGTCGCCTCGGGGGAGATCTCGCAGGGCCACGCGGACCTGTCCGCCCGCACCGAGCAGCAGGCTTCGTCCCTGGAGGAAGCGGCGACGGCCATGGAGCAGATGACGGCCACGGTGTCGCAGAACGCGCAGAACGCGAAGCGCGTGAGCGAGCATGCGTCCGCGGCCGCCGAAGTGGCCAAGCGCGGCGGGCAGGCGGTGGCGGGGGTCGTGGGCACGATGATGGGCATCTCGGATTCGTCCGGCAGGATTTCCGACATCATCGCCGTGATCGACGGCATCGCGTTTCAGACCAATATCCTGGCCCTGAACGCTGCGGTCGAGGCGGCGCGCGCCGGCGAGCAGGGCCGGGGGTTTGCGGTGGTGGCGGCGGAAGTGCGCAGCCTCGCGCAGCGCTCGGCGACGGCGTCCAGGGAGATCCGCCAGCTGATCCAGGACTCGGTCGGACGCGTCGACGCCGGTTCGCGCGAGGTGGAGGAGGCGGGCGAGACGATGGCCGAGATCGTGACCGCGGTGAAGCGCGTGCACGACCTCATCGCGGAAATCTCTTCGGCCTCGCAGGAGCAGTCGCACAGCCTGCACCAGGTCAGCGAGACCGTGCAGCAGCTGGAGAAAGTGACGCAGCAGAACGCGGCCATGGTCGAGCGGGCCTCAACGGTTTCGGCGTCCATGGCGGAGCAGGCGGCGTCACTGGCGCACGCGCTGGGCAGGTTCAAGCTGCGCGACGGCGTGCACCACGGGCCGGCCACTCGCCAGGTGCCGCGCCCGCTGCAGGCGGCGGTCACCTGGAGGGACGTCTAGGTTCTCGGGCACTGCCGCATCGCCCGCGCGTCGCGGCGCGCCAGTGAAACCGCAGTCGGGATTCCCGCGCGCGGACGGGTAAACTGCGGGGACTCTCGATGGTCATGCTGCACGACAAGGTGGTTCTCGTGACCGGCGCCGGCGGCGGCATCGGGCGGGATTTCGCGCTCGCCTTCGCCGCCCACGGCGCGCGGGTCGTGGTCAACGACCTGGGCACTTCGGTCGCGGGCGAAGGCGCGAGCACGGGACCCGCGCAGAAGGTCGTGGACGAGATCCGGGCCAGGGGCGGCGAGGCGGTCGCCAGCACCGAGAGCGTGGCCGAGTGGGAGTCGGCGAACCGCATCGTGAAGACGGCGATCGACGCCTACGGCCATCTGGACTGCGTGGTGAACAACGCCGGCATCCTGCGCGACCGGTTCTTCTTCAACATGTCGGTGGAGGAGTGGCGGGCGGTCGTCGACGTGCATCTGAACGGCGCTTTCTACGTATCGCGCGCGGCGGCGCCGTATTTCAAGAGCCAGAACTCCGGCTGCTACGTGCACATGACCTCGACCTCGGGCCTGATCGGCAATCTCGGGCAGGCCAACTACTCGGCGGCCAAGCTCGGCATCGCCGGCCTGTCCAAGTCGATCGCGCTCGACATGGCGAGGTACAAGGTGCGCTCCAACTGCATCGCGCCCTTCGCCTGGAGCCGCATGATCGGCTCGATTCCCACCGAGACCGCGGAGCAGAAGGCGCGCGTGGAAAGGATGAAGGTGATGGAGACCGCGAAGATCGCGCCGCTCGCCGTGTTCCTGGCGAGCGATGCCGCACAGGAGGTCTCCGGCCAGATCTTCGCGGTGCGCGCCAACGAGCTGTTTCTCATGTCGCAGAGCCGCCCGATCCGCTCGGTGCACCGCGCCGACGGCTGGACGCCGCAGGGCATAGCCGAGCACGGCATGCCGGCACTCAAGCAGAGCTTCTTCCCCCTCGATCGCACCCAGGACGTGTTCACGTGGGATCCGCTGTAGCCGACGCCGGTTACACGGAGCTGCGCGAGGGCGTGCGCTCGCTGTGCGCCCAGTTCGACTCCGCCTACTGGCAGAAGGTGGACGAGGCGCGCGCCTATCCGGAGGCCTTCGTCGACGCGCTCACCAGGGCCGGCTGGATGGCGGCCCTGATTCCCGAGCAGTACGGCGGCTCGGGCCTGTCGCTCACCGAGGCGACGGTGATCATGGAGGAGGTGTCGCGTTCGGGCGGCAATCCCGGCTGCTGCCACGGCCAGATGTACAACATGAATACGCTGCTCCGGAACGGCTCCGAGGCGCAGAAGCAGAAGTACCTGCCGAAGATCGCCTCCGGCGAGCTGCGCATGCAGGCCATGGGGGTCACCGAGCCGACCGCCGGCACCGACACGACCAGGATCAAGACGGTGGCGGTGAAGAAGGGCGACCGCTACGTCGTGAACGGCCAGAAGGTGTGGACCTCGCGCCTGCAGCACTCCGACCTGATGATCCTGCTGGCGCGCACCACGCCGCTCGCCGAGGCGAAGAAGAAGTCCGACGGCATGTCGGTGTTCCTCGTGGAGAAGAAGGCGGCGCTCGGCAAGGGCATGACGATGCGGCCGATCCGCAACATGGTGAACCACGAGACCAACGAGGTGTTCTTCGACAATCTCGAGATCCCGGCGGAGAACCTGATCGGCGAGGAAGGCAAGGGCTTTCGCTACATCCTCGACGGCCTGAACGCCGAGCGCATCCTCATCGCCGCCGAGTGCATCGGCGACGGCTACTGGTTCGTCGAGCGCGCGACGAAGTACGCCCGGGAGCGCGTGGTGTTCGACCGGCCGATCGGCCAGAACCAGGGCATCCAGTTCCCGATCGCCGAGGCGTACATGGAGGTCGAGGCCGCGAACCTGATGCGCTACAAGGCCGCTGCCCTGTACGACGCCAAGCAGCACTGCGGGGCCGAGGCCAACATGGCCAAGCACCTGGGCGCGAAGGCCTCCTGGGAGGCGGCCAACGTCTGCCTGCAGACGCACGGCGGCTTCGGCTTCGCCGCCGAGTACGACGTGGAACGCAAGTTCCGCGAGACGCGGCTGTATCTCGTGGCGCCGATTTCGACCAACCTCATCCTGTCGTACGTCGCCGAGCACGTGCTGGGGCTGCCGCGCTCGTTCTAGGGCGCGGCGGCGCCGTCGGCTAGAATCGTCCGCGCCATGCGCATCCTCGTGTCCAACGACGACGGCTACTTCTCGCCCGGCATCGCGCTGCTCGCCGAACGGCTGGCCGCGCTCGGCGAGGTGACCGTCGTGGCGCCCGAGCGCGACCGATCCGGGGCGTCCAACTCGCTGACGCTCGACCGGCCGCTGTCGGTGCGGCGCGCGGCCAACGGCTTTTTCTTCCTCAATGGCACGCCGACCGACTGCGTGCACCTCGCCGTCACCGGTCTGCTCGACTTCATGCCGGACGTCGTCGTCTCCGGCGTCAATCTCGGCGCCAACATGGGCGACGACACGATCTACTCCGGCACGGTGGCAGCGGCGACGGAGGGCTTCCTGCTCGGCATTCCCTCGCTTGCGGTATCGCTCGCCAGCAAGGAAGGCCGCCATCTCGAGAGCGCGGCGGACGTGGCGCAGGCGCTGGTGGAGCGCTTGCGGCGCGCGCCGCTCGGCCAGCCCGTGCTGCTCAACGTCAACGTGCCGGACGTGCCCGGCGCCGAGCTCGGGCCGATGGAAGTCACGCGTCTGGGCCGGCGCCACAAGGCCGAGCCGGTGGTGAAGATGCGTACGCCGCGGGGCGAGCAGGCGTTCTGGATCGGGCCCGCAGGCGGCGCCGCCGACGCCGGTCCCGGGACCGACTTTCACGCCGTGGCGAGCGGCCGCGTCTCGGTCACGCCGCTGCAGATCGACCTCACGTTTCACGCGCAGTGCGCACCGGTACGCGAGTGGCTGGGCCGCTGAACGCCCGCGGCGCGCGTGGCGCACGCGATGTCGCTGGTATCGGCATGACGTCGCAGCGCACGCGCCTGCGCATGGTGGAGCGGCTGCGCCGCAAGGGGATCCGCGACGAGCGCGTGCTGGCCGCCATGGCCGCGGTGCCGCGTCATCTGTTCGTGGACGAGGCGCTGGCGAGCCGCGCGTACGAGGACACGGCTCTGCCCATCGGCTTCAGCCAGACGATTTCCCAGCCGTACGTGGTGGCGCGCATGCTCGAGTCGCTGCTCGACGACAAGGCTGCCCCGCGCAAGGTGCTGGAAGTGGGCACGGGCTGCGGCTACCAGGCGGCCGTGCTCGCGCAGCTGGCGGGCGAGGTGTACTCGATCGAGAGAATCCGCGCGCTGCTGGAGCGCGCGCGCGCGAATCTTCGCGCGCTGCGGCTGTCCAACTTGCGCCTGACGCATGCGGATGGCGCCGCGGGACTGGAGGTGGCGGCGCCTTTCGACGCCATCGTCGTGGCCGCGGCGGCGCCGTGCGTTCCCGAGGCCCTCTTACGGCAATTGGCGCCCGGTGGCAGAATGGTGCTGCCGCTCAGGACAGGATCGGCGCCGCGCGCTGCGCAGCGCCTTGCGTTGTACGAGCGCGGCGCCCGCGGGTTCACCGAATCTGTGCTCGACGAAGTGCTGTTTGTGCCCCTCGAGACGGGAAAGCTATGACCAACCGACAGAGCCAAGGCAAAGCGCTGATCTGCATCGTGGCGCTGCTCGTGCTGGCGGGGTGCGGGTCCGAGCCGGTGCGGGCGCCCGTCAG
>DATFEJ010000038.1:0-3071 GCA_035251235.1 Burkholderiales bacterium | reverse complement strand
GAATGGCGCGACTTCTCTGCAACGGCGGCGCCGTATGCCGCGATCGCGGCGCCGACATCCTGAAGCCCCGTGCCTGTCGAATCGAAGACGATCACCTCGTCATCCGATTCCCGGCCCGGTTTGCGGCCGCAGATGATCTCGCCTAGCTCGGCATGGACGTCGGCGGCTGACATAACTCGCGCCGCGATTGCGTGGTGCAGGTCGCCGATGGCCGCGGCCTGGACGGTGAGATCTGTGACGACCTTAGCGGCAGCGAGGAGCGCCGGTTCGATCTCCTGCTTGTCCTCGTTGTCTGCGCCGACGGCAGCGACGAAGGTGCCCGGCCGCACTATCTCCCGGGTCACGAAGTAACGCTTAGCGGTGGTGCACGTCACCGCCACATCGGCGTGGGCGAAGCACTCTTCGACCGTGCCCGCCACCTTCAGCGTGATTCCGGTCGAGCGGTTCATCGCGTCGGCGAACGCGGTCGCCTTGTCGCGCTGGAGGTCGTACACCATGACGCGCTCGGGGCGGCCGGCGGCGTACAGCGCGAGGAGCTGCGCCTTGGCCTGGCCGCCGCAGCCGCACACCGCGAGCGTGCTCCAGCCCCTGCGCGCGAGATGCTTCGCCGCGAGGACGCTCGCCGCCGCGGTGCGCAGCGCCGTGATCGCGCCGGAATCCATGATCGCGAGCGGCGTCCCATCGGCCGCATCGCTCAGGATCACCGCGCCCTGGATGGTCGGGAGCCCGCGCGACGCGTTGCCGGGGAAGTTCGCGTTGACCTTCGCGGCGAAATAGGGTCGATCGGTGCTCAGCATGCCTGCCTTGACGTGAAAGCTCCCCCGCTCCGCGTGCATGGACAGAATCGCCGGCGGCGCCGCCTTCTCTTCGCCGAGCAGGCGGAAGGCGTGCTCGACGGCGGCAAGGCAGACCTCGGGCGCGAGCAGCCGCTCGACCTCGGCGCTGCAGAGGAACAGCACCTCGGTCATGTGTTCAGCTTGACCGGACCGCCCATCGCCCGCCAGGCGAAGTGGCCACCCTTCATGTAACTGGCGTCGAAGCCCTGCTCGCGCAGCGCGACCGCGGTCTGGCAGCCGACGTGGAAGCCGTAGACGCAAAACACGACCACCGGCTCGCTCTTGGAGAGCTCGCCCGCCCATTCCTTCACGCGCTCGGGGTCGCGCCAGGTGGCGCCCTCGATGATGTCCTGCGTGCGGGAAACGTAATGCTTCGGACGCGCGTCGATAAGCTGCACCTTCTGCCCCGCGTCGATCATGGCCTTCACTGCCGCCGGGTCGATGCCCGGGAGATCGCCGAACTCCTTCTGCTCGAGCGGGCGCAGCGGCTCGACCGTCGCCGCGTCCTCGTAGCGCGCCGCAACGCCCTTCCAATCGATGTTGCGCAGGAACGTGTCCACGTATGCCCCCGCGTTCGCGCCGAAATCCAGATGGAAGGCGTGCTCATACATGTCGAGCGCGAGGATCGGCACGCCGCCCGCGACGTTTTGGCTGTGGTCCGCGGCGTACTGGTTGACGAGGCGCCGCTCGCGTGGCACGTAGGTCAGGAGCACCCAGCCCGAGCCGCCGCCGAGCGCTTTCCCCATCGCCGCGAACTCCGCCTGCCAGCGATCGGCCGAGCCGAAATCGCGCGTCAGCATCTCGGCGAAGGCGCCGGGCGCGCGCCCATCCCCGCCGAGGCTGGCGAAGTAGAGCTCGTGGAGAGTCACGGAGTTCAGCGCGACCAGCTCCTCGCGCTTGAGCCCGTTCAGGACGAAGCCCGGCATCTTCGGGAAGTCGGCCGCCTCTAGCTGCGCCGTAATGGCGTTGAGCCGCCGCAGGGCGCCGCCGTAGTTGTTTTCATAATGGCTCTCGATCAGCTTCGCCGACAGGCCCTGCAGCAGCCAGGGGCGGCAATGCAATGGTTTCAATGCGTAGCGCATGTCCGGTCTCCTTAGAAGGTGAGCTCGCGCAACCGCAGCACCAGCGACGAGCGCGCCAGGATGCCGAGCATCCCGCCGCCGACGGCGGCAGGCACCGCGGGCATCTGCCATAGGAGCAGACACGCGATCGTGATGACGAACAGCGCGCCAGTGAACGCATCCGGCGCGGCGGTCGGCGCGAGGTGAACGACGGTAAGCGCAATCGCACCCACCACCGCGGGGCTGACGCCGCGCATGGCGGCACGCACCCACTTGAGCGCGCGGAAACGCTCGAGCCAGGGCAGAATCGACATCAGCAGCACGAAGGACGGGAGGAAGATCGCGCCCGCGGCCACCGCAGCGCCCGCGACGCCCGCGACCTTATATCCGACAAACGCCGCGAGCATGATCACCGGGCCCGGCGTCACCTGCCCGATCGCCAGCCCTTCGAGGAACTCCTCGGCCGAGATCCAGTGCAACTGGTTGACGACCTGGTCCTGAATGAAGGCGATGATGGTGAGGCCGCCGCCGAAGGTCAGCGCTCCGACCTTGAAGAAGAACACGCCGATGTCCCACAGGCCGTTCGACGCGGTGGCGGGGCCAGTCGATAGGCCGCCGAGCCAGGAGGCGACGAAGTGCTCCGCGGCCAAGAGGGCAATCATGACGGCGCCCGAAACCAGGCCAGCCCGGAGCGAATGGTGCACCGCCACGCCGATGCAGCCAGCGAGGAGGAACACTCCGGCCGGACCGATGGGCGACAGCGCAAGCGCCACGAGCGCGGCGAGGGCGACGACGATAGAGAAACGGTCCTTGATGGCATTGCGGCCGAGCCGCCAGACCGCGACGGCGAAGATCCCCAGGACCACCGGCCCGAGGCCATAGAACGCATCGCGCATGAACGGCAGCGCGCCGTAGGCCGAATGCAAAGCCGTCAGCGCCAGCATGATCGCAAAGGCCGGTAGTACGAAACCCAGGCCCGCCAGCACCCCGCCCGACATGCCGGCACGCTGGTAGCCGGTGAAGACGCACATCTGCAGGGCCGTGGCGCCGGGCAGCGCCTGCACCAGGGCGAGACCCTCGACGAAGCGCTCCTTGGAGAGCCACTGGCGCCGTTCCTGGACCTCGGCCTGGATCAGTCCCCAGATCGCAGCGACACCGAAGCCCAGTGCACCGA
>DATFEJ010000041.1:0-15602 GCA_035251235.1 Burkholderiales bacterium | reverse complement strand
ACCAGCGGGAACTCCGGCTTGCCCTGGTAGGTGGGGAGGACCGGCACGCCGGCCTTGGCGGCGAGCTGTTTCGCGCTCGCCTTGTCGCCGAGCGCGCGCATCGCCGCGGGCGGAGGGCCGACCCAGGCGCGGCCCGCGGCGATCGCGGCCTCGGCGAACGCCGGGTTCTCGGCGAGGAACCCGTAGCCGGGATGCACCGCCTCGCCGGGCGCGCGCAGGATCGACGCGATGTCGAGGTAGGACGAGATGCGCACCGCTTCGTCGCAGGCGCGCACGTGCGGTGCGTCGCGATCAGCGTCGGCATACACGGCGATCGTGCGCAGGCCCATGCGCCGCGCGGTGCGCGCCACGCGCAGCGCGATCTCGCCGCGGTTGGCGATGAGGAGCGAGCGGAACACCTCAGTCCTTCTTGAGGTGCGGCGAAGGCAGGATTCCCATGTACTTGCAGATGATGCCGAGCATGACCTCGTCCGCACCGCCGCCGATGGAGCCCAGGCGCCCGTCGCGGTAGGCGCGCGACACCGGGTTGTCCCAGGTGTAGCCCATGCCGCCCCAGTACTGCAGGCAGGCATCCGACACCTCGCGCCGCAGGCGCCCGGCCTTCAGCTTGGCCATCGAGGCGAGCTCGGTGACGTCCTCGCCCGCGACGTACTTTTCGCACGCGCGATAGGTGAGCGCGCGCAGCGCCTCGATGTCGGTCTTGAGTTCCGCGAGCCGGTAGTGCACGTACTGGAAGTCGAGCACGGTCTGCCCGAACATCTTGCGCTCGCGCACGTACGCGATGGTGTCCTCGAGGGTGCGCGTCAGGCCTTGCACGGTGCTCGCCGCCGCCCACAGCCGCTCTTCCTGGAACTGCTGCATCTGGTAGGTGAAGCCGAAGCCTTCCTCGCCGATGCGGTAGCGCTGCGGCACGCGCACGTCGTCGAAGTGGATCAGCCCCGTGTCCGAGGACATCATGCCGATCTTGCGGATCTTCTTCGCCTTGACCACGCCCTTCGTCTTCATGGGCAGGCAGAGGAGGGTCTTGTTCTTGTGCGGCGCGCCTTCGGAGGTGTTGGCGAGCAGGCACATCCAGTCGGCCTGCAGGCTGTTGGTGATCCACATCTTGGCGCCGTTGATGACGTAGTCGCCGCCCGCCTTCTTCGCCGTGGTCTTGATCGAGGCGACATCCGACCCGGCGCCCGGCTCGGAGACGCCGATGCAGGCGACGTAGTCGCCGGCGATGGAGGGCGCGAGGAACTCCCGGCGCAGCTCGTCGGAACCGAAGCGCGCGAGCGCCGGCGTCGCCATGTCGGTCTGCACGCCGATCGCCATCGGCACGCCGCCGCAGCGGATGTGGCCGAGCGCCTCGGCCATCACCATGGCGTAGCTCCAATCGAGGCCCGCGCCGCCGTAGGCCTCGGGCTTGGTGAGGCCGAGCAGGCCCAGGTTCCCCAGCTTCTTGAACACCTCGTGCGCCGGGAACTGCTCGGCGTCCTCCCAGGCATCCACGTGCGGATTGATCTCGTCGTCGATCAGGCGCTTGAGGTTGCGCCGGATCTCCTCGTGCTCATGGGTGAATTTCATGGCCGGGCCACTCCGAACTGGATGGGTCTGGATTGCCGCGCGTCCCCGTCCTTGCAGACGGAGAGCGCGAAACCGAGGACGTTGCGCGTGTCGCGCGGGTCGATGATGCCGTCGTCGAGCATCAGCCCGCTCGTGACGAGCGCGCCCTGCTGGCGCTCGAAGTTCTCGACGATCTTCGCCTTCATGGCGTCGATCTGGGGGTGGTCGACGTCCTGGCCTTTTCTCTTCATGCCGGCCTCCATCACGATGGCCATGGTGAGCGCGGCCTGCTCGGCGCCCATCACCGCGGTCTGCGCGTTCGGCCAGGAGAAGAGGAAGCGCGGGTTGTAGCCGCGCCCGCACATGCCGTAGTTGCCCGCGCCGAAGGAGGCGCCGCACATCAGCGTGATCTGCGGCACGTTGGCGTTCGACACCGCCTGGATCATCTTCGAGCCGTGCTTGATCATGCCGGCCTCTTCGGAAGCCTTGCCGACGATGTAGCCGGTGGTGTTCTGCAGGTACAGGATCGGCAGCCCCGCCTGGCAGCAGGCCTGGATGAAGTGCGTCGCCTTGTTCGCGCCCGCGGGATCGAGCGGGCCGTTGTTGGTCACGATGCCCACGCGAGTTCCCTGCACGGCGGCGTGCCCGCAGACGGTCGCCGGGCCGTAGTCGGCCTTGAAGTCGAGGAAATCGGAATCGTCCGCGAAGCGCGCGATCGCCTCGCGCATGTCGAAAGGCTTGCGGTAGTCCTCGGGAATCACGCCGAGCAGTTCCTCGGCGTCGTAGCGCGGCGGCTTGCCGCCGGGGCGCGAGGCCGATTCGAAGCCGAGCCGCGCCATCACTTCGCGTGCGTAGCGGATGCCGTCGGCATCGTTCTCCGCGAGGTACTCGCCGAGGCCCGAGACGTGCGTGTGCATCTCCGCGCCGCCCAGCTCCTCGTCGGTCGCGATCTCGCCCGTGGCGGCCTTCAGGAGCGGCGGCCCCGCGAGGAAGGCCTTCGCGCGCCCGCGCACCATGATCACGTAATCCGATAGCCCCGGCATGTACGCCCCGCCCGCAGTAGAAGAACCGTGGACGACGGTCACGACCGGTAGTCCGGCAGCCGAGAGCCTCGCAAGGTTGTAGAAGATCGCGCCGCCGTGCACGAACCCTTCCACGCGGTACTTGAGCAGGTTGGCGCCCGCCGATTCCACGAGGTGCACGAAGGGCAGCTTGTTCTCCAGCGCGAGTCCCTGCGCGCGCAGCAGCTTCTCGCGCCCCATGTGCTGGATCGCGCCCGCGTCGATGCCCGAGTCGCTCGCCACCACCATCGCGCGCGCGCCGGAGACGTAGCCGATGCCCGCGATCATGCCGCCTCCGGGGATCGTCTTCTCCGGGTCCGGGTTGTCCAGGCAGTAGCCGGCCATCGAGGAGAGCTCGAGCCAGGGCGCGCCCGGGTCGAGCAGGCGCGCGATGCGTTCGCGCGGCAGCAGCTGGCCGCGCCTGTCGAACAGGGGTTTCGCCTGTGCGGAGGCGTCGCGCGTGCGCTGCTCGAGCGCGCGCAGGCGCTCGATCGACGCGAGCATGCTCGCGCGGTTGCGCCGGAACGCCTCGCCGGCGACGTCGATCTTCGATTGGAGGGCCGGCATCAGCCCGACGAGGAAGAAAGCATTTGCTTGGTCAGTGTGCCCCGATGGAATATCATTCGTCAATGATCCCGCGGACGCTCTTCTCCCCCGAGCACGAGACCTTTCGCGACAGCGTGCGCCGCTTCATGCAGGACGAGGTCGTGCCCCACGACGAGCGCTGGCAGGAGCAGGGCTACGTCGACAAGGAGGTCTGGAGGAAAGCGGGCGCGAACGGCTTCCTGTGCTGCTCGATGCCCGAGGAGTACGGCGGCGCGGGCGCCGACCGCCTGTACAGCGTGGTGCTGATGGAAGAGCAGGCGCGCGCGAACAATTCGTCGCTCGGCTGGGGGCTGCACTCCGAGATCGTCGCGCCCTACCTGCTGCGCTACGGCAGCGAGGCGCTGAAGAGAAAGTACCTGCCGAAGATGGCCTCGGGCGAGATGATCGGCGCCATCGCCATGAGCGAGCCGGGCGCGGGCTCCGACCTGCAGGCGGTGAAGACGACCGCGCTCAAGAAAGGCGACAGGTACCTCGTCAACGGCTCCAAGACGTTCATCACCAACGGCTGGAACTGCGACCTGGTCATCGTGGTGGCGAAGACCGATCCGGCAAAGGGCGCCAAGGGCACGAGCCTGGTCATCGTCGACACCTCGATGAAGGGCTTCACCAAGGGCAAGCGCCTGAAGAAGATGGGCCTCAAGGGACAGGACACCGCGGAGCTGTTCTTCGACAACGTCGAGGTGCCGGCGGAGAACCTGCTCGGGCAGGAGAACAACGGCTTCATCTATCTCATGCAGGAGCTGCCCTGGGAGCGCATGCAGATCGCGATCGGCGCCATCGCCAAGGCCGAGGCCGCGATCGAGTGGACCAAGGCCTACGTGAGCGAGCGCAAGGTGTTCGGCAAGCCGGTGGCCAACTTCCAGAACACGCGCTTCAAGCTCGCCGAGCTCGCCACCGAAGTGCAGATCGCGCGCGTGTTCGTCGACCGGTGCCTGGAGCTGCTGCTGGCGGAGAAGCTGGACACCGCCACCGCCTCGATGGCCAAGTACTGGGTGTCGGACCTGGAGTGCAAGGTGATCGACGAGTGCCTGCAGCTGCACGGCGGCTACGGCTTCATGTGGGAGTTCCCCATCGCGCGCGCCTACGTGGACGCGCGCGTGCAGCGCATCTACGGCGGCACCAACGAGATCATGAAGGAAGTGATTTCACGCTCGCTCGGCTTGGGCGGTGATAAATAGGGGACTGTCCCCATTTACGCTTTTTGTAAATGGGGACTGTCCCCTTTTAGGAGGCTCGCATGGCAAAGAGTGCAAATGAAGCGATGATCTTCGACGCAATCCGCACGCCGCGCGGCAAGGGCAAGCGCGACGGCTCGCTGCACGAGGTCAAGCCTGTCACGCTGCTCGCCGACGTGCTGCGCGAGCTGCAGCGCCGCCACGACCTCGACACCGGCGAGGTGGAGGACGTGGTGATGGGCTGCGTCACCCCCTCGGGCGAGCAGGGCTCGTGCATCGCCAAGACCGCGGCGCTCGTCGCCGGCTGGGACTGGAAGGTGCCGGGCGTGCAATTGAACCGCTTCTGCGCCTCGGGCCTGGAAGCGGTGAACCTCGCCGCGCAGAAGGTGCGCTCGGGCTGGGAGGATCTCGTCGTCGCGGGCGGCATCGAGTCCATGTCGCGCGTGCCGATGGGCTCGGACCGCGGCGCCTGGGCCACCGACCCGCAGACGAGCCTCGACACCGCGTTCATCCCGCAGGGCATCAGCGCCGACCTCATCGCCACGCTCGAGGAGTTCTCGCGCGAGGAGATCGACGCGTTCGCTCTCCAGTCGCAGAAAAAGGCCGCCGCCGCGCGCGATTCGGGGCGCTTCAAGAAGTCCGTCGTGCCGGTGAAGGATGAAGTCGGCAACACGATCCTCGACTTCGACGAGTTCATCAAGCCGCACACCACGCTCGAGGGACTCGCCTCGCTCAAGACCTCCTTCGACAAGGTGGGCGAGATGGGCTACGACGCCGTCGCGATCCGCCGCTACCCGCAGGTCGAGCGCATTCGCCACGTGCACACGGCGGGCAACTCGTCCGGCATCGTCGATGGCTCGGCGGCCGTGCTGATCGGCACCGAGAAGAAGGGCAAGGCGCTGGGCTTGAAGCCGCGCGCGCGCATCGTCGCCGCCGCGCTCTCCGGTGCGGATCCTACGATCATGCTGACCGGCCCCATGCCCGCGGCGCGCAAGGCCCTCACCAAGGCGAAGCTCAAGATCGACCAGATCGACCTCTTCGAGGTGAACGAGGCGTTCGCGGTGGTGCCGATGAAGTTCATGAAGGAAATGGGCGTGCCCGAGGAGAAGGTCAACGTCAACGGCGGCTCGATCGCCATGGGCCACCCGCTCGGCGCCACCGGCGCGATGATCCTGGGGACGCTGATCGACGAGCTGGAGCGCAGGAAACTCCGCTACGGCCTCGCCACCCTGTGCGTCGGCGGCGGCATGGGCATCGCCACGATCGTCGAGCGCCTGTAGATGCCGGTGCGCTATGAAAAGGGCGACGACCGCGTCGTCACCCTGACCTTCGACGCGCCCGGCGCGCCGGTCAACACCATGACCGAGGCGTGGAAGAAGGCCTTCCACGAAGCGGTGGAGCGGCTGCAGAAGGAAAAGGACGCGATCGCCGGCGTGATCCTCGCCTCGGCGAAGAAGACCTTCTTCGTCGGCGCGGAGCTGAAGGAGGTCCTCCAGCTCACGGAGAAGGACGCGCCGCGCTTCTTCGCCGAGATCGAAGAGGTGAAGCGCGACTTCCGCGCGCTCGACAAGCTCGGCAAGCCGGTGGTGGCCGCCCTCGAAGGCGCGGCGCTCGGCGGCGGCTGGGAGCTTGCGCTCGCGGCGCACTGCCGCATCTGCCTCGACGACGAGCGAATCGAGCTCGGCCTGCCCGAGGCGACGCTCGGGCTGTTGCCGGGGGCGAGCGGCATCACGAAGACCGTGCGCCTCATCGGCCTGCAGGCGGCGCTGCCGATGCTGATGGAAGGCAGGACCATGCGTCCCGCGGAGGCGGCGAAGCTCGGCTTCCTGCAGGGCATTGCGGGAAGCCACGACGAGCTCGCGCGCATGGCGCGCGAGTGGATCGCGAAAAATCCCGCGCCCAAGCAGCCCTGGGACGAAGAGGGCTACCGCATGCCCGGCGGCACGCCGGCGAGCCCCGCCATCGCGCAGATGCTCACCATCGCGCCCGCGATGCTGATCGAGAAGACGCGCGGCTTGTATCCCGCGCCCGAGGCGATCATGGCCGCGGCGGTGGAGGGTGCGAGCGTGGACTTCGACACCGCGCTCAGGATCGAGTCGCGCTACGTCGCCAAGCTCGCCGTCAGCCCGGTGGCGAAGAACCTCATCACGCTCTTTTTCAACCGCACGGCGATCCGCTCGGGCGCCTCGCGCCCGAAGGACGTGCCGAAGTGGAAGGCGCAGAAAGTCGGCATCCTCGGCGCGGGCATGATGGGCGCCGGCATCGCCTGGGCGAACGCCAGCCGCGGCGTGCCCTGCGTGCTGAAGGACACGACGCTCGAGCAGGCGCAAAAAGGCAGGTCCTACAGCGAAAAGCTCGCGGCAAAGCGCAACCGCCCGCAGATTCCGGCGCTCATCCAGCCCACGGCGAGCGCCGCGGACCTCAAGGGCTGTGACTTGATCATCGAGGCGGTGTTCGAGAAGCGCGACGTGAAGGCGCAGGCGACGAAAGAAGCCGAGCCGATGCTCGCGCCCGGCGGCTTCTTCGCCTCCAACACCTCCACGCTGCCGATTACGGGCCTGGCACAAGCGTTCTCGAGGCCCGAGGACTTCATCGGCCTGCACTTCTTCTCGCCGGTGGACAAGATGCAGCTCGTGGAGATCATCAAGGGCAAGAAGACCTCGCCCGAGACCCTGGCGCGCGCCTACGACTACGTGCTGCAGATCGGCAAGATCCCCATCGTGGTGAACGACTCGCGCGGCTTCTACACCAGCCGCACCTTCGGCACGTTCGTCGCGGAAGGTTGCGCGATGCTGGCCGAAGGCATTCCGGCGGCGGTGATCGAGAATGCGGGGCGCCTCGCAGGCATGCCCGTAGGTCCGCTCGCCGTGATCGACGAGACCTCGATGGCGCTCTCGGTGGCCGTCATGGAGCAGACCAAGGCGGACCTCGAGGCCGAGGGCAAGAAGTACTCGCCGCAGCCGGGGCAGGAAGTGATCCATCGCATGGTGAAGGAATTCAAGCGCCCGGGCCGCGCGGGCGGCGGCGGCTTCTACGAGTACCCGAAGGAAGGCAGGAAGTTCCTCTGGCCGGAGCTTGCGAAGATCTACGGCAAGAAGAACGCCAAGTGGGACTTCGAGGAGCTGAAGGAGCGGCTGCTGTACCGGCAGGCGATCGAGACCGCGCGCTGCCTCGAGGAAGGCGTGCTCGAGCACGTGCACGACGGCAACATCGGCTCGATCTTCGGCATCGGCTTCCCGGCATGGGCGGGCGGCGCGCTGCAATACGTGAACCACGTGGGCACGAAGAATTTCGTCAAGCGCGCCGAGGAGCTGGCGAAGAAGGTCGGTCCGCGCTTCGCGCCGCCCAAGCTCCTGCGCGAGCTCGCCGCGAAGAACCGGCCGCTCGCCGACAAGCAAGGGCTTTCCTCGTAATGGCGCTGCCGCCCGTATTGCAGCGCCTCAAGCTGCCGGTGATCGGCGCGCCGATGTTCATCGCCGGCAACCCGAGGCTCGTCATCGAGCAGTGCAAGGCCGGCATCGTCGGCTCGTTCCCGGCCCTGAACGCCCGCCCGAAGGAAGCGCTCGACCAGTGGCTCACCGAGATCGAGCAGGCGCTCGCGCGCGTGCCCGACGCCGCGCCCTATGCGGTGAACCAGATCGTGCACAAGTCGAACGACCGCCTCGAGCACGACCTCGAGGTGTGCATCCGGCACAAGGTGCCGATCACCATCACCAGCCTCAGGGCGCCGAACGACGTCATTCCCGCGATCCATGCCTACGGCGGCATCGTGCTGCACGACGTCATCAGCGTGCGCCACGCGGAAAAGGCGCTCGAAGCGGGCGTCGACGGCCTGATCCTCGTTTGCGCGGGCGCGGGCGGCCACGCGGGGACGCTTTCGCCCTTTGCGCTGGTGGGCGAGGTACGGCGCTTCTTCGACGGCCCGATCATCCTCTCGGGCGCCATCGCCACGGGCGATGCGATCCTCGCGGCGCTCGCCGCGGGCGCGGACCTCGCCTACATCGGCACGAGGTTCCTCGCCACGCCGGAGGCGAGCGTGCCCGAGCGCTACAAGGAGGAGATCCTCAAGTCGCACGCCGCCGACATCATCTACACGGACCTGTTCTCGGGGGTGAACGGCAACTACCTGAAGCACAGCGTCATCGCCGCCGGCTTCGATCCGCTCGACCTGCCGAAGTCCGATCCGAAGAAGATGAACTTCGGCTCGGCGAGTGGCGCCGAGAAGAAGGTGTGGCGCGATATCTGGAGCGCGGGGCAGGGTGTCGGGCAGATCGACGCGCTGCTGCCCGTGGCGGACGTGGTGGCCAAGCTCGCCGCCGAGTACACGGCGGCGCGCCGCCGGCTCGCGTTGTCGTGATCCTCGACGTCCAGCCGCGCGGTGCCGCGGCCTGGTTGTGGATGAACCGGCCGGAGGCAAGGAACGCGCTTTCCGACGAGCTGTTGACGGCGCTGGAGACGGCGCTCGAAGTGCTGGAGAAGGATGCGGCGGTGCGCGTGCTGGTGCTCGCCGGGCGCGGGCCCGCGTTCTGCGCGGGCGGCGATCTCGCGAAGATGGAGAAGGCGGCCAAGATGACCAAGGCGCGTTCGCGGCGCGAGGCGCAGCGCTTCGCCAGGCTGCTGCTGCGGCTGCACGGCTACCCGAAGCCGGTGGTGGCGCGCGTGCACGGCCCGGCGTTCGCGGGCGGCATGGGACTCGTGGCTGCGTGCGACCTCGTCGTCGCCGCGGGGGAAGCGGAGTTCGCGCTGCCGGAGACGAGGATTGGCCTCGTGCCCGCGATGATCAGTCCCTATCTCGTGCGCGGCATGGGCGCGGCCCAGGCGCGCCGCTACATGCTGACCGGCGAGCGGCTGTCGGCGAGCGAGGCGCAGCGCATCGGCTTCGTGCATGAGTGCGTACAGGCCGCGGAGCTCGACGCCACCGTCGGCAAGCTCTGCGAGCGGCTGGCGCTGGCCGGGCCGGAGGCGCTGGCGCGCGCCAAGAAGCTGCTGCTGCGGGTGGAAGGCGCGGCCATCACGCCGCAGCTGGCTCTCGAGACGGCCGCGGTGCTCGCCGAGGCGCGCGCGGGGACCGAGGCGCGCGAAGGCATCCGCTCGTTTCTCGAAAAGCGCAAGCCGTCCTGGCAGTAGCTGCGCTAACATCGGGATCCTTTTTCGAGGATCCCCGCATGAACAAGCGCATCGTCCTGGCGAGCTACCCCGAGGGCTGGGTGACCGAGGCCAATTTCCGCCTCGAGACCGCGCCGCTCCCCAAGCCCGCCGAAGGCGAAGTGCTGGTGCAGAACCACTGGCTGTCGCTCGATCCGTACATGCGCGGGCGCATGAGCAAGCAGAAGAGCTACGTGAAGGGCGTCGAGCCCGGCGACGTCATGACCGGCGAGACCGCGGGCGAGGTGGTCGAATCGAAGCACCCGAAGTTCAAGGTCGGCGACAAGGTCACTGCGCCTTCCGGCTGGCAGCTTTACTGGAGCGGCAAGGGCGATCTGCTCACCAGGGTGGACGACACCAAGGCGCCGCTCTCCTATTACCTGGGCTGCCTCGGCATGCCCGGGCGCACTGCCTACTTCGGCATGAAGGACATCCTGCAGCCCAAAACGGGCGAGACCGTGGTCGTCTCGGCGGCCTCTGGCGCGGTAGGCAGCGTCGTAGGCCAGATCGCCAAGGAGTGGGGCTGCCGCACGGTGGGCATCGCGGGCGGCAAGGCGAAGTGCGACTACGTGACGGGTGAGCTGGGGTTCGATGCCTGCGTGGACTACAAGGCGGGCAAGCTGCTCGACGACCTGCGCGCGGCCTGCCCCAAGGGGGTGGATGCCTACTTCGAGAACGTCGGCGGCGTGATCCTCGACACGATGCTCAGGCTCATGAATATGAAGTCGCGCATCGCAGTCTGCGGCCTGATCTCCGACTACAACGCCGCCGAGCCCTACGGCGTGAAGATGTTCCGCTCCATCCTCGTCAACCGCATCAAGGTGCAGGGCATGATCGTCTTCGACTGGGCGGATCGCTACCCGGAGGCCAACCAGGCGCTGCTCGCGCTGGTCACCGACGGGCGCTTCAAGTACCGCGAGTCGGTGGTGAAGGGCATCGAGAACGCGCCCAGGGGATTGATCGGCCTCCTGAAGGGCGAAAACTTCGGCAAGCAACTGGTGAGACTGACATGATCGACCTGTATACCTGGCCCACGCCCAACGGGCACAAGATCCACATCATGCTCGAGGAGACGGGGCTGCCCTACCGGGTGATTCCCATCGACATCGGCGCGGGCGACCAGTTCAAGCCCGAGTTCCTCAGGATCTCGCCCAACAACAAGATGCCGGCGATGGTCGACACCAGCGGCCCGGGCGGCAAGCCGATGGCGCTTGCCGAATCGGGGGCCATGCTCTTCTATCTCGCCTCGAAGACCGGCAGGTTCCTGCCCGAGGACATCCGCGAGCGCTGGCAGGTGATGCAGTGGGTGATGTTCCAGATGGGCCACATCGGCCCGATGCTCGGGCAGGCGCACCACTTCCTCGGCTACGCGCCCGAGAAGATCGAGTACGCCATGAAGCGCTACCGCAACGAGGCCAACCGCCTGTACGGCGTGGTCGAGCGGCGACTGCAGGAGTCGGCGTTCGTCGCCTGCGGCGAATACACCATCGCCGACATGGCGATCATGCCCTGGATGCGCTTCCCGGAGCGCCAGGGCGTCGCCATCGACGAGTATCCGCACGTCAAGCGCTGGCGCGACGGCCTGCTCGCGCGCCCGGCGGTGGAGCGCGCGCTCAAGGTGCTCGCCGACCGGCGGCGCACCGAAATGACGCCCGAGCAGCGCGAGAACCTCTTCGGAGCGAAGCAATATGCCCGGCACTGAGCTGAAAGGTAAAGTGGCGTGGATCACGGGCGGCGGCTCGGGCATCGGCCTGGCCGGCGCGAAGGAGCTCGCGGCGGCCGGCGCGCACGTGGTCATCTCCGGGCGCACCGCGCGCACCAACGAAAGCGGGCTCGCGGAACTGAAGAAGCTCGGCAGCGCGGAAGCCTTGCTGCTCGACGTGGGCGATCGCGCGGCCGTGGAAAGAACTGCCGCGGACATCGAGAAGCGCCACGGCCGCATCGACATCCTGGTGACGAGCGCCGGCACCAACATCGGCGGCGGCAAGCGCAATCTGGCGACCATGACGCTCGACGGCTGGGACGACGTGGTGAAGATCAACCTCAACGGCCTGTTTTACTGCTGCTACGCGGTGCTGCCCGGCATGCGTGCGAGGAAGGACGGCCTGATCATCAACATCTCCTCCTGGGCCGGGCGCTACGCCAGCGTGCTCACCGGGCCGGCGTACAACGCCACAAAGCGCGCGGTGATCGCCATTTCCGAGTCGATCAACATGGAGGAGTGCGCGCACGGCATCCGCGCCACCTCGATCCTGCCGGGCGAAGTCGCCACGCCGATCCTGGAGAAGCGCCCCGTGCCGCCCTCCGCCGAGGAGCGCGCGCGCATGGCGCAGGCCGAGGACTTCGGCAAGGCGATCCGGTTCGTCGCCACCCTGCCGGCGCGCACCTGCGTCAACGAGCTCGTCATGGCGCCGACGTGGAACCGCTTCTACCTCGGCGGGCTGGAAAGAAAATAAATGGGGTCAGATCAACATTTCCCCGGCCGCCGGGCGCTTCACTACGGGTGCATCGGGAAATGTTGATCTGACCCCATTTATTTTCATCCGCGTCACCCTGCCGTTCCTGGCGGGGTACTTCATTTCCTATCTGTACCGCTCGGTCAACGCCATCATCGGGCCGGAGATCGCGCGCGAGCTGGGCCTCGGGTCGGCGGGCCTCGGGCTGCTGACCGCGATCTACTTCCTCGCCTTCGCGCTGTTCCAGCTGCCGCTCGGCATCCTGCTCGACCGCTACGGGCCGCGGCGCGTCAACGCGACGCTCCTGCTGGTCGCGGCCGCGGGCGGCGCCTGGTTTGCGCTCGGCCAATCCGCCACCGCGCTGACGGCGGCGCGCGCCCTGATCGGGCTGGGCGTGTCCGGCTGCCTGATGGCGTCGTTCACGGCCTTCCTGCTCTGGTACCCGCCGGAGCGCATCGCCACGATGAACGGCGTCGCCTTCGCGAGCGGCATGCTCGGCGCGGTGGTTGCCACCGTGCCGCTCGAGGTGGCGCTGCGCGCCTTCGGCTGGCGCGAAGTATTCGCGGGCATCGTGGCGCTCAACCTCGCGGTGAGCCTGCTGCTGTTCCTCGCCGTGCCGGAGCGCACGGCCACCCAGCGCGGCGAGAGCGTGCGCGCGCAGCTCGCCGGCTTTGCGCACATCGCGCGCGACCCTGCGTTCTGGCGCATGGCGCTCGCCATCGGCGCGAACCAGGTCGCCGCGGTCGCCCTGCAGACGCTGTGGGTCGCCACGTGGCTGCGCGACGTCGCCGGCTACAGCCCCGCGCAGGTGGCGCGCGCGCTGCTCGCGTTCAGCCTCGCCATGATGCTCGGCTACGTGGGCTTCGGCCGCGCGGCGGATGCGCGCGCGCGGCGCGGGCAGAGCACGCTGCCGCTGATCCTGGGCGGCGTCGCGGTGGGATCCGCCAGCCTTGCCCTGATCCTGCTCGGCGTGCGCACCGGGATGCTCGGCCTGTGGTGCCTGTTCTTCGGCTGCTCGACGGCCGTCACGCTCGCCTATTCGCTGTACTCACGGCGCTACCCCCGGGAGATGAGCGGGCGCGTGAACACCGCGCTCAACGTCTTCGTGTTCATCGGCATGTTCACCGGCCAGTGGGTCGTCGGCCTGCTGCTCGGCCTGTGGCCGCAGAGCGCGACCGGCTACGCGCCCGAGGCCTATCCGTGGGCGCTCGCCTTTCTCTGGGCGGTGCAGTTCGCCGGGCTCGCCTGGCTGTGGGCGGGCCGCGGGCTGCTCGGCGTCAGGCCTTGAAGTAGATGTCGCGGTACGCGGTGTAGATCGAGGCGATCATCACCGGCCCGAGCACGAGCCAGCCGAGGAGCACCGGCACGCTGGCGAGCACCATCAGGACGAATCCGGCCGCGCCGTACACCAGAAACGGGACGATGTTCCTCAGGCAGCCCTGGAAGCTCTCCTTCATCGCCTCCAGCACGCCGCGCTCGTGGAACACCACCAGCATCGGCGCGAACCAGACCGCCATGAACAGCGGCAGCATGAGCGCCAGCATGACCAGCCCGGCAAGCAGGGCGGCCATGCCCGCTTCCGGCGTCTCGGGCGTGGCGCCGCCGAACATCGTCGCGAAGCCGACGCCCATGCCGATCGCCACCACCATGCCGATGGCGAAGGAGATCGCCAGCGTTACCGCGCCCACGCCGGCGAGCGTCCCCAGGCGCTCGCGAAAGCCCGCGAACAGGTGGCCGAACTCGAGCGGCTCGCCCTCGCTGAGCGCGCGGCAGCCGAGCGCCAGGCCGGCGCTGAAGATCGGCCACAGCACGGCGTTGGCGATCGGCCCGAGCAGCGGGATGAAATTGAGCACCAGCAGGATGACGGCCAGCGCGACCCAGATCCCGATCCACATCCAGGGCTGCTCCTTGAACAGGCTCCAGCCCTCGGTGATCCAGGTCCAGCCGCGCCCGGCGGCGACGCCGCGGCCGCCGGGAACGAAGTCGCCGTGCACGGCCAGGGCCGGGTCGGCCACGGTCGCCGCGGGGGCGCTGTACGGATTGGTCGTCATGTGAGTCCTCCCCTGTTGTCAGGCCTCTTTATGCCTTACGCGCACCGTGCCGATCGCCTTGGCGACCAGCGACCCGTCGGCGTTCTTCGCCTCCCCTTCGACGAACGTCATGCTGCGCCCGTCCTTCAGCACGCGTGCCTCCGCGACCAGCCGGTCGCCCTTGCCGCCGCCGATGAACGAGGTGGACAGGTCGATGGTGACCACGCCCACCGATTCCGGGTGCAGGGTGCGCGCCGCGGTGCACAGCGCCACGTCGAGCAGCGACATGATGACGCCGCCGTGCGCCGTGCCCAGGCTGTTGGTGAAGTGCTTGGGCAGCGGCATCCACAGCCGCGCCGTGCCCTCGCCGAGCGCCTCGGTCACCAGGCCGAGGTGGGCGATGAAGGGGATGCGCTGCTGGTAGTCGCGCGTGTACTGCAGCTTCGCGTCGGCGCCGGCCTTCACAGGATCGAGGCGCCGCCGTCGACCACGATCGCCTGGCCGTTGATGTGGCGCCCGGCCTCGGAGGCGAGCAGCGCCGTCACGCCCTTCAGGTCCTCGTCGTTGCCCACGCGGCGCGTCGGCGTGCCGTCGATGATGAACTGCAGCTGGGCGCCGAGCGTCGCCTTGGTCATCTTCGAGGGAAAGAACCCCGGGCAGATGGCGTTCACGGTGATGCCGTGCTCGCCCCATTCCGCCGCCAGCTGGCGCGTGAGGCCCACCAGGCCATGCTTGGTCGCGACGTACGCCGCGGTGCGCACCAGGCGCGGGTCGTTGGCGAACAGGCCGTTCACGGACGCGACGTTGATGATGCGGCCCCACTTGCCCGGGATCATCACCTTCTTGGCGAGCGCCTGCGAGAGCAGGAACGCGCCCGTCAGGTTGAGGTTCACCAGCTTGTCCCAGGCCTCGAGCGGGTGATCTTCCGCCGGCGCGCCCCAGGTGGCGCCGGCGTTGTTCACCAGGATGTCCACCTTGCCGAGCTTGCCGAGCAGGCCCTCGACCAGCGGCGCGACCCGCTCGCGCCTGCCCAGGTCGCACGGCCAGGCCGTGGCCCCGATGCCGAGCTTCTGAAGGTGCGCGACGGCCTCGTCGAGCTCGTCCTTCTTGCGTGCGGTGAGCGCGACGCGCGCGCCCAGCTCGCCGAGCGCCTCGGCCATCTGCAGCCCGAGGCCGCGCGAGCCGCCGGTGACGAGCGCGACGCGCCCGGCGAGATCGAAAAGCTGCTTGACGTTCATGGCGGGCGAAGTTGGTATTGTGGCGGCTATGCTAGCACCGGACACCCGCGCGGCCTACACGCGCGCCGAGCTCGAACGGCTGATCGCGCCGCGCTCGGTCGCCATCGTCGGCGCCTCGGCGCGCGCCGGGTCCTTCGGCGTGCGCACCGTGGAGAACCTCGCGCAGTACGCGGGCGAGGTCTTTCCCGTGAACGCCAAGTACGAGTCGGTCGGCGCGCGGCGCTGCTACCCATCGCTCGCCGCGCTGCCGCACGCGCCGGACTGCGTCGTGCTGGCGCCTCCACTTCGCTCCGTTCTCGGCGATGTAGAGGATGGCATTGAGCACTTCCAGATTACCGTACGTCAG
>DATFEJ010000363.1:0-9524 GCA_035251235.1 Burkholderiales bacterium | reverse complement strand
TGCCGCCCGCGGTGGCTGCGCAGCTCGCACTCGAGACCGTGCTCGGCTCGGCTCGGCTCGCCGCGCAAGGCAAGGAGCCGCCTGCGGTGCTGCGCGAGCGCGTCACGTCGCGGGGCGGCACCACGGCCGCGGCGCTTGCGGTGTTCGACGCCGAAGGTCTGGCCGAGAAGTTTCGCCGCGCCGTCGCGGCGGCGAGCCGGCGCGGGGCGGAAATGGGCGAGATCCTGGGGCGCGACTGATGCTCGTGCAGATCGGGCAGCTGCTCGTCGACGTCGTCGCGACCTTCGTCGTCTTCCTGTTGCTCGCGCGCTTTCACTTCCAGTGGCTGCGCGTGACTTTTCGCAACCCGGTGGGCGAGTTCGTCATCGCCGCCACCAACTGGATCGTGCGCCCGGCGCGCCGGATCATCCCGCCGCTCGCGGGCCTGGACCTGGCGACCCTGCTCGCGGCGCTGCTCGTGCAGGCGCTGGCGCTCTACCTGCTGGGCGCCATCGCCGGCGGCGGCCTGGGGACCGAGCCCGGGCGCGTCATCGCCGTGCTGGTCACCGGCGCGGCCTTCGACCTGCTGCGCTTCAGCCTCTACATTCTCGTCTTCGCGGTAGTGATGATCGTGGTCTTCTCCTGGGTGAATCCGCAGGCGCCCATGGCGCCGCTGTTCGAGGCGATCGCGCGGCCCTTCCTGCGCCCGCTGCGGCGCGTGCTGCCGCTGCTCGGCCGCTTCGACCTGTCGCCGCTCGTGCTGCTCGTGCTGCTGCAGGTCGCCCTCATCCTGCTGGCGGGCCTGCGCGCCGCCGTGGGGGGCCTGTTCGCGTGATCCTCGAGCTCTACGTGCAGCCGGGCGCCTCGCGCACCGGCTTCGACGGCAAGCATGGCGAGCGGATCAAGGTGAAGCTGCAGGCGCGGGCGGTGGACGGCGCCGCGAACGAGGCGCTGGTCCAATTCCTGTCGGAGCACTACGGGGTACCGAAGCGCCGCGTGCGCATCGCCGCCGGCCTCAAGTCGCGCCTGAAGCGCGTGGAGATCGACGCCTAGCGCCGGAAGCGGATCTCCTCGGGGTAGGGGTAGACGTCTTCCTGCAGGCCGGCGCGGATGCGCGCCTGCTTGTCCGCCCAGTACTCCGGCTGCATCAGGTCGGCGTGGCGCTCGAGGAACACCTCGCGCGCCTGCGGGTCGCTCACCAGGAAGCGGGCGAACTGCTCGGGGAATATGTCGAGCGGGCCCACCGAGAAGTAGGGCTCGGCCGACATCTCGTCCTCGATCGAGCGCGGCGGCGGGATGCGCCGGAAGTTGCAGTCGATCATGTAGGCGATCTCGTCGTAGTCGTAGAACACCACGCGGTTGTGGCGCGTCACGCCGAAGTTCTTGAGCAACATGTCGCCGGGGAAGATGCCGGCGCCGGCGAGCTCCTTGATGGCGTAGCCGTACTCGTGCAGCGCCTGGCGCACGCGCGCCGCGTCGTGGTCGGCGGCGGCCTCGGCGAGGAACAGGTTGAGCGGCTGCATGCGCCGCTCGATGTAGACGTGCTTGATGACGACCTTGTCGTCTTCGAACTCGATGTTCGAGGCCGCCTCGCTTCTCAGCTCTTCCAGCAGGACGGGATCGAAGCGCTCCAGCGGCAGCGCCACCAGCGAATACTCGAGCGTGTCCGCGAGCCGCCCGACGCGGTCGTGGTACTTCACCAGCTGGTACTTGTCCTTCACCGTCTGCCGGTCCATCTCCTTGGGCGGCGCGAAGCGGTCGCGGATGATCTTGAAGACGTAGGGAAACGAGGGCAGCGTGAAGACGAGCATCACCATGCCCTTGATGCCCGGCGCGACGACGAAATTGTCCGAGGAATGCTTCAGGTGGTAGAACAGGTCGCGGTAGAACATGGTCTTGCCCTGCTTGGCCAGTCCCACGCACATGTACATCTCGGCGCGCGGCTTCTTCGGCATCAGCTGGCGCAGGAACGAGACGTAGGCGGCCGGCACCTCCATGTCCACGAAGAAGTAGGCGCGCGCGAACGAAAACAGCACGATGAGCTGGTCGGCATCGAGCAGCAGCGCATCGAGATACAGCTCGCCGCGCTCGTTCTGCAGGATCGGCACCGCGAAAGGCACCTCCTCGCTGCCGTTGATGATCTTGCCCACCGCGTAGGCCGCCTTGTTGCGGAAAAAGAGCGACCCCAGCACCTGGATCTGCAGGCTGGGGCGCGCGCGCGCGGGGCGCGGGAAGCGCTTGCGCAGCGCGCGCAGCACGCTCTTCAGGTCGCGGTGCGGGTCCTCCCAGGGGCTGGCGAGGCCGAAGCCCTGCACGATGGCCCGCAGGGTGCGGCGCAGCCCCTTGCGCAGCGGGTAGTAGCTGCGGTAGGCGGGCTCGTCGCCTTCCAGGTGCTCGGTGGCCACCGCCGGGCGCCAGAAGATGAACTCGTTGCGGTAGTAGCGCCGGTCGAGCACCGCGCAGGCGACCGAGTTGTAGAAGGTCTCGGCGCACTCGGGCTGCCGGTGCTCGTGCAGCAGCGGGATGTAGGCGAGCTTGATCGAGCGCCACAGCGACTCGTCGCGCCCGGCCTCGGGATAGCGCGCGCGCACTTCGTCCACCGCCTCCAGCACGCGCCGGTCATACATCTGGATGCGCTCGCGCGCCAGCGCGCGCAGCGCGGGCCAGTCGGCGCGCTCGAACAGGTGCTTGGCGCGCGCCGAGGCCTCGCGGAACAGGCGGTAGTGCTTGTCGAAGCCGGCGAGGATCGCGCGCGCCACCTCCGCGGCCCGCTCGCCGCGGGCCTCGTGGAGGGCGACGACCTTCGCCGGCGCCGTCACATCAGGCGACCTTCTTCGCCTTCACGCGCTCGTCGCCAACGCGCTCCGCGCGTTCGTCAAAGAACTGTTCGTCCTCGGTCGAGCCGTGCAGCGCCGTGGTCGAGGCCTTGCCGGCCGTGACCACCTGCGTGACCTGGTCGAAGTAGCCGGTGCCGACCTCGCGCTGGTGCTTGACCGCGGTGAAGCCCTTCTCCGCGGCGGCGAACTCCTTCTGCTGCAGCTCGACGAAGGCGCTCATGTTGTTGCGTGCGTAGCCGTAGGCGAGCTCGAACATCGAGTAGTTGAGCGCGTGGAAGCCCGCCAGCGTGATGAACTGGAACTTGTAGCCCATGGCGCCCAGCTCGCGCTGGAACCTGGCGATCGCGGCGTCATCCAGGTTTCGCTTCCAGTTGAAGGACGGCGAGCAGTTGTAGGCGAGCATCTTGCCCGGGTACTTCCGGCGGATGCCCTCGGCGAACTTCCTGGCGAAGGCGAGGTCCGGCGTGCCGGTCTCGCACCACACCATGTCGGCATATTCGGCGTACGCCAGGCCCCTGGACAGCGCCTGGTCGAAGCCTTTCCTCGTCTTGTAGAAGCCTTCCGAGGTGCGCTCGCCGGTGATGAACGGCTTGTCGTTCTCGTCCACGTCCGAGGTGACGATGTCGGCGGCTTCGGCGTCGGTGCGCGCGAGCAGCACCGTCGGCACGCCCATCACGTCCGCCGCGAGGCGCGCGGCGACGAGCTTTTGCACCGCTTCCTGGGTCGGCACCAGCACCTTGCCGCCCATGTGGCCGCATTTCTTGACGGAAGCGAGCTGATCTTCGAAGTGCACGCCCGCGGCGCCCGCCTCGATCATCGCCTTCATCAGCTCGAAGGCATTCAGCACGCCGCCGAAGCCCGACTCCGCATCGGCGACGATCGGCGCGAACCAATCCACGTCTCCCTTGCCTTCCATGGTCTGGATCTGGTCCTGCCGCGCGAGGGCGTTATTGATGCGCCTCACCACCGTCGGCACCGAGGACACCGCGTACAGCGACTGGTCCGGGTACATGGAAAGCGAGTCGTTGGCGTCGGCGGCCACCTGCCAGCCCGACAGGTAGATCGCGGGCACTCCGGCTTTCACCTGCTGCATCGCCTGGTTGCCGGTGAGCGCGCCGAGCGAGTTGACGAACGCTCGCTCCAGGCACATGCGCCACAGCTTCTCGGCGCCGAGCTTGGCCAGCGTGTGCTCGATCTTCAGGCTGCCGCGCAGCCGCACCACGTCCTCGGCGCTGTAGCCGCGCTTGACCCCGGCCCAGCGCGGGTTCTCGGCCCAATCCTTTTTCAGTGCGGCAACAGCCTGGTCGCGAGCCTGCATGTGCGTGTCTCCAGAAAGTGAGTTGATCTGCAGTCGACAATAGCCAAGGCTATGCCGCACAGCAATAGCGCAAATGCGGAATGGTACAACCACGTAAAACAAGGATTTACAACAAGTTAAGCGACCTTCATTTCATGATGCGAATCCTTATTTCAGGATTCTGCTGCTGCGCACAAATTCAGGTCTGGATGAGCCGGCGATGGCGGTGGATGCTCATCAGCATGCCGATGCCGACGTAGAGCGTGAGCAGCGCGGTGCCGCCGTAGGAAATGAAGGGCAACGGCACGCCCACGACCGGCAGGACGCCCGCCACCATGCCCATGTTGACGAACGCGTAGGTGAAGAAGATCAGCGTGATCGACCCGGCAAGCAGGCGCGCGAACAGCGTCGCCGCGCCGGCGGCGATGGTCAGGCCGCGCGCGACCAGCAGCGCGTACAGCGCGAGCAGCGCGAGGTTGCCGAGCAGCCCGAACTCCTCCGAGAACACGGCGAAGATGAAATCGGTGTGGCGCTCCGGAATGAACTCGAGGTGCGTCTGCGAGCCGTTCAGCCAGCCCTTGCCCGCCAGCCCGCCCGAGCCCACCGCGATGGTGGACTGGATCGTGTGATAGCCCGCGCCGAGCGGATCCTGCGAGGGATCGAGCAGCGTGAGTATCCGCCGGCGCTGGTAGTCGTGCAGCAGGCCCCACAGCGGAACGAGGCTGGAGAGCCCCAGCACGGCCAGCCCGGCCAGCACCTTCCAGCCGATGCCGGCGAAGAAGATGACGTAAAAGCCTGCGGCGGCGACCAGCAGCGCCGTGCCCAGGTCCGGCTGGCGCGCCACCAGCGCCACCGGCACGGCGAGCAGCAGGCCGGCGAGCGCGAAATCGCGCAGCCGGATGGCGCCTTCGCGGCGGTGGAAGTACCACGCCAGCATCATCGGCATGGCGATCTTCATCATTTCCGAGGGCTGGAAGCGCATGAAGCCCAGATTGAGCCAGCGCCGCGCGCCGTTCACGACCTCGCCCAAGCCCGCGACGGCGAGCAGCAGCACGACGCCTGCGGCATAGGCGGGCACGGCCAGGCGCGCGAGCGTCTGCGGCGGCACCTTGGCCACCGCCCACATGGCGGCGAGCGCCAGCGCCAGGTTTGCCGTCTGGTTGGCGACGCGCGCGGCGTTCTCGTAGCTCGCGGAATACAGCACCGCGAGCCCGAGCAGGCTGAGCACCAGCGCCAGCGTGAACAGCATCGGATCGATGCCCTCGACGATCTGCGCGCGCAGGCGCCGCAGCGGGTAGCCGGCGATCTCCATCAGTCGCTCTGCGCGTCGCTTTCCGGCTCCTGCACCGGCGCCGGCGCCGGCTTGCGCGGCGCCGCGGGCAGCTTGCCGAGCAGGAAGTAATCGAGCACCGTGCGCGCGATGGGCGCGGCGGCGCGCGCGCCGAAGCCGCCGTTCTCCACCAGCACGGCGAGCGCGATCTTGGGGCTTTCCAGGGGCGCGAAGGCGATGTACAGCGAGTGGTCGCGCAGCCGCTCGGCGACCTTCTCCTCCTCGTACTTCTCGCCCTGCTTCATGCCGATGACCTGCGCGGTGCCGGTCTTGCCGCCGCTCGTGTACTGCGCGCCGGCGAAGGCCCACCGGCCGGTGCCTTCGGTGGTCACGCCCGCCATCGCCCGCTTGATGAACGCCACGTGCTCCGGGCGCAGCTCGAGCCGGCGCACGAGCTCCGGCTCGACGTACTGGCGCGCTCCGGTACGCGGGTTGTCGACGTGCGACACCAGGCGCGGCCGGAACATGGCGCCGTTGTTGGCGAGCGTGGCGAGCGCCTGCGCGAGCTGCAGCGGGGTGTAAGAGTTGTAGCCCTGGCCGATGCCGATGGAGATCGTCTCGCCGGGGTACCACTTCTGCTGCTCGGGCTGCGAGAAGCGCGCATGCTTCCATTCGGGCGAGGGCAGCACGCCGGTCACCTCCCCGTCCAGGTCGATGCCGGTGCGCGCGCCGAAGCCCAAGCGCCCCATGAAGCCGGCGATGGCCTCGATGCCCATGTCGTTGGCCAGCATGTAGTAGAAGGTGTCCGAGGACACGACGATCGACTTGTACAGGTCCACGGTGCCGTGCCCGCCGGGCTTGGAGTCGCGGAAGCGCCGGTCGCCGAACACGAAGTACCCGGGATCCTGGATGGTGCTCGAAGGCGTGCGCTTGCCCAGCTCGAGCGCGGCGAGCGCCATGAACGGCTTGAAGGTGGACCCCGGCGGGTACAGCCCGGCGAGCGCACGGTTGTTGAGCGGCCGGTCGGGCGAGCTCATGAGCGCCTCCCAGCTCTGCGGGTCGATGCCGTCGACGAACAGGTTCGGGTCGTAGCCCGGCTTGGAGACGAAGGCGAGCACGCCGCCGGTGGCCGGCTCGATGGCCACGAGCGCGCCGCGCCGCTCGCCGAAGGCGCGCTCGGCGACCTCCTGCAAGCGGATGTCGAGCGTCAGGCTGACGTTGTTCCCGGGCTGCGGCTGGGTCACGGGCGGCAGCGTGCGCACGCCGCGCCCCGCGGCGTCGATCTCTACGCGCTCGAAGCCGGTCGTGCCGTGCAGCTCCTCCTGGTAGCTGGCCTCGATGCCGACCTTGCCGATGTAGTCCGTCCCGCGGTAGTTGGCCGCGCCGCCGGTCGCTTCGAGGCTCTCCACGTCGGCGGAGGTGACGCGCCCCATGTAGCCGACGACGTGCGAGGCGAGATCGCCGTGCGGGTACTGGCGGAACAGGCGCGCGCGGATGTCGGCGCCGGTGAAGCGCCAGCGGTTGGCGGCGATGCGCGCCACCTCCTCGTCGGTGAGCCGGGTGCGGATGGGCAGGCTCTCGGCATTCTTCGTTTCCTGCAGGAGCTTCCTGAAGCGCGCGCGGTCGCGCGGCTGGATGTCGACGTAGTCGGAGAGCTGCGAGATCGTCGCCTCGAGATTGCGCACCTGCGCGGGGAAGATCTCCAGCGTGTAGGCGAGGTAATTGCGCGCCAGGATCTCGCCGTTGCGATCGAGGATCAGGCCGCGGTTGGGTGGCAGCGGCACGATGGCGATGCGATTGTCTTCCGCCATCGCGCTATAGGCGTCGTGCTGCAGCACCTGCAGCCAGAAGAAGCGCGCCAGCAGCAGCCCGAAGGCGACCAGCACCGCGAGGCCGGCCACGCCCAGGCGCAGCTGGAAGCCCTGCAGCTCGCGCTCGTAGTTGCGCAGCTCGGCGAATCTCACAGCGGCCGCGTCTCGTCGACGGAGGTGGGCCGGCGCTGCGGCAGCTGCAGCAGCCAGACGACCGCGGGCCACAGGAGCGTCGCCACGGCCGGGCCGGCGAGCAGCGACCAGCCGGGGAATTCGTCCCCGGCCGCCAGGCGCACGCCGAGCGCGATGGCCTGGGCGCCTTCCAGGAGCAGCAGAACGTGCAGCGCCTGGCCCCAAAGGTCGAACCACAGGATGCGGCGCGACAGCGCGATGGCCGCGAAGGCGAGCGCCGAGTAGGCGAGCGCGTGCTGCCCGAGCAGCACGCCGTTGCCGGCGTCCACCAGCAGCCCGAGCGCCCAGCCGGTGGCCAGTCCGACCCGGCGCGGATGGTGCACGCACCAGAAGGCGAGCGTCAGCGCGACGAAGTCCGGCGCGAGCGCCACGTCCGGCCAGGGCAGGAATTCCAGCAGCAAGGCGCCGACGAAAGAGGCGACCACGGTGCCCGTGCGCACCGGCAGCAGCAGGTGACGGGAGCGGTCAAACGCCATTGGCCACGGGCTTCTTCGCGCGCCGGGTCTTGGCGCCCTTGCGCTCCTCGGCGTCCTTCGGGTAGTCGGGCATGCTCGCGCCCGCGGACAGCACCAGCGCGTAGCGGCCGCGCTCGACGCCGGCGAGGGGCTGCGCCAGCACGCGCGCGAAGGTGTAGGACGCGTCGCGCTCCACGCGCACGACCGAGGCGACCGGCAGTCCGGCGGGGTAGGTGCCGTCGATGCCCGAGGTGACCAGCACGTCGCCGTTCTCCACGTCGGCATTGGCGGCCATGTAGCGCAGCTCGAGCAGTCCCGAGGCGCCGCCGCCGAACGCGATGGCGCGCAGCCCGTTGCGCAGCACCTGCACGGGAATCGCCAGCCCCTTGTCGGTGAGCAGGGTCACCTCGGACACGAAGGCGTGCGCGCGCGTGAGCTGGCCGATGACCCCGGTGTCGTCCACCACCGCGCTGCCCGGCCGCACGCCGTGCTGCGTGCCCCGGTCGACGATCACCTTGCGGGCGTACGGGTCGCGCCCGGCGTACAGCACTTCCACGGGAATGGACTTGCGCTCCAGGCGCTCGGTCGCGCCGATCAGCCGCCGCAGGTTGCTCGCCTCCGCGGCGGCCGACTCGTAGCGCTGCGCATCGAGCGTCGCGGCGAGCAGGCGCGCGCGCAGCGCCTCGTTCTCCTCGCGCAGCCGGGACTGCGTGGCGAAGAAGCCGGTGGCGCCTTCGACGATCACGACCGGCAGGCGCGCCGCCTGCTGGATCGGGTAGGCGGCGAGCGCCAGCACCGAGCGCACGCCTTCGGCGTAGCCGAAGCGCGCATCGAGCACCAGCAGGGCGAGAGAAAGTGAAGCGAAGAACGCGAGCCGGACGAGGGGAGCGGGGCCGCGGACGAAGAAGGGCGGGGGAGTGTGCTCCACGTCAGGGAAGGGAAGGCGGGCCCTTCACCCCTCGCTCAGTCGTTGGTGAAGATCGGGCCGAAGTGCTCCATCTTCTCGAGCGCCTTGCCCGAGCCGCGCACCACGCAGGTGAGCGGGTCGTCGGCGACGATCACCGGCAGGCCCGTCTCTTCCATGAACAGGCGATCGAGGTCCCGGAGCAGCGCGCCGCCGCCGGTGAGCACCATGCCCTTTTCGGCGATGTCGGCGCCGAGCTCGGGCGGGGTCTGCTCGAGCGCGGACTTGACCGCGCCGACGATCTGGTTGAGCGGCTCGGTGAGCGCTTCCAGGATCTCGTTCGAGCTGATGGTGAAGCTGCGCGGAATGCCCTCGGCGAGGTTGCGGCCCTTGACTTCCAGTTCCTTCACTTCCGAGCCGGGGAACGCGGAGCCGATCTCCTTCTTGATCATCTCCGCCGTCGTCTCGCCGATCAGCATGCCGTAGTTGCGGCGGATGTAGTTGATGATCGCCTCGTCGAACTTGTCGCCGCCGACGCGCACCGAGCCCGAGTACACCATGCCGCCGAGCGAGATCACGCCCACTTCGGTGGTGCCGCCGCCGATGTCGACCACCATCGAGCCGGTCGCATCGGCCACCGGCAGGTCGGCGCCGATCGCCGCGGCCATCGGCTCCTCGATCAGGTACACCTGGCCCGCGCCCGCGCCGATCGCGCTCTCGCGGATCGCGCGCCGCTCGACCTGCGTCGAGCCGCAGGGCACGCAGATGATGATGCGCGG
>DATFEJ010000349.1:0-2462 GCA_035251235.1 Burkholderiales bacterium | reverse complement strand
TGCGCGAGCGCCAGCGCGGTGCGCAGGGCCGTGCCCGCCGCCGCGCCGAAGGCGCGCGCGAGCAGCGCGATCAGCGCACCCTTCACCGCGAGCAGCAGCACGACAAACAGCAGCACCAGCCAGCCGTGCGCCAGCACCTGCGCCAGGTCGAGCAGCATGCCCACGCTGACGAAGAACAGCCCGAGCAGCACGTCGCGGAACGGCTTGATGTCCTCCTCGACCTGGTAGCGGTACTCGGTTTCCGCGATCAGCATGCCGGCGAGGAAGGCGCCGAGCGCGAGCGACAGCCCGGCGAAGCCGGTCACGAAGCTGAGCAGCAGCGTGACGAGCAGCACGTTGAGCACGAACAGCTCGGTCGAGCGGCGCCGCGCGATCATGCCGAACCAGGCGCGCAGCACGCGCGGCCCGGCCACAATGAGGACGGTGAGGACCACGGCCGCCTTGCCGAGCGCCACGGCGATGTCCCGGCCGATGGCTTCCACCGGGCCGCCCAGCGCCGGCACGAGGATGATGAGCGGCACGACGGCGAGGTCCTGGAACAGCAGCACGCCGATGACGTCGCGCCCGTGCGGCGTGTCGAGCTCCAGGCGCTCGGCCAGGAGCTTGGACACGATCGCGGTGGAAGACATGGCGAGCGCGCCGCCGATGGCGATGCCGGCCTGCCAGGTGCCGCCCGCCGCGAGCGCCGCGGCGACGCACAGCGCGATGCTCGCCGCCACCTGCGCGAGCCCGAGGCCGAAGACCGAGCGCCCCATGGCGCGCAGCCGCGGCAGGCTGAACTCCAGGCCGATCGAGAACATGAGGAACACCACGCCGAACTCGGCCAGGTGGCGCACGGCTTCGGTATCCGCGACCAGGCCGAGCGCATGCGGACCGAGGATCACGCCGGCCACCAGATAGCCGATGATGGGCGGCAGGCCGAGGCTGCGGCACGCCACCACCGCCAGCACGCCGCCCGCGAGCAGCACGAGGACCGGGAGCAGCGCCAGGCCGGTGGCGTCCATGGCTTCGGGGAAAATCCGTCGAAAAGTCAGAGTTATACTTCGTGGCTATGATAAGCGCAGTGCGCACCACGCGGCAGGCGGCGACGCGAACCGACCAGAGCGCGCTCGAGCTCGCGCGCCGCGTGCTGGCCGTCGAAGCCGATGCGGTGCGCGCGCTCGTCGAGCGCCTGGACGCGCGCTTCCTCGACGCGCTGCACGTCATCCAGGCCTGCCTCGACGGCCGGCGCGGCCGCGTGATCGTCAGCGGCATCGGCAAGTCGGGGCACATCGCGCGCAAGATCGCCTCCACCATGGCGAGCACGGGAACGCCGGCGTACTTCGTGCACCCGGCGGAGGCGAGCCACGGCGACCTGGGCATGATCCGCGCCGACGACGTCTTCATCGGCATCTCGCACTCGGGCGAGAGCGCGGAGCTGCTGCGCATCGTGCCGGCGATCAAGCGCGAAGGCGCGAAGCTGGTGGTGATCACCGGCAAGCCGGAGTCGTCGCTGGCGCGCGAGGCGGACGTGCTGCTCGATGCCGGCGTGGCGCGCGAGGCCTGCCCGCACAATCTCGCGCCCACCGCCAGCACCACGGCCGCGCTCGCGCTCGGCGACGCGCTCGCCATCGCGCTGCTCGATGCGCGCGGCTTCTCGGCGGCGGACTTCGCGCGCTCGCATCCCGGCGGGGCGCTGCACCGCGAGGCGCTCAAGCACGTCGCCGACGTCATGCACCGCGGTGCCGGCGTGCCCATGGTGCGCGAGCGCGCGACGCTCAAGCAGGCGCTCGACGAGATGACGCGCGGCGGCCTCGGCATGACCGCGGTGGTGGACGGCGCGCGGCACGTGAAGGGCATCTTCACCGACGGCGACCTGCGCCGCGCGCTGAAGAAAGGCGCGCGCCCGGGCAGCGCGCGCATCGCGCGCCTGATGACGCCGGCGCCGCGCACCATCGCGCCCGAAGCGCTCGCCGCGGAGGCGGTGGCCGTCATGGAGCGGCACCGCATCAGCCAGCTGCTGGTGGTGAATGCGGCGGGCGCACTGGTCGGCGCGCTGAACATGAACGACCTGCTGCGCGCGAAGGTGGTGTGAGCCGATGGCGCAAGTCACGGCGGACGCGCCCGAGCGCGCGCGGCGCATCCGGCTCATGGTGTTCGACGTCGACGGCGTGCTGACCGACGGCCGTCTCTGGTACGGCCCACAGGGCGAAGCGCTCAAAGCGTTCCACGTGCGCGACGGGCAGGGCCTGAAGATGCTCGCCGAATGCGGCATCACTCCCGCCCTGCTCAGCGGACGGCGCTCGGCGGCGCTCGAGGCGCGCGCCGCCGAGCTCGGCATCGCGCACGTCCTGCAGGGAATGGACGACAAGGCGCCCGCCTTCGCCGCGCTCCTGGCGCGGCTCGGCCTGGACGCGGCGAGCGCCGGCTACATGGGCGACGACCTGCCCGACCTGCCGGTGCTGGCGCGCTGCGGCTTGGCC
>DATFEJ010000295.1:0-2017 GCA_035251235.1 Burkholderiales bacterium | reverse complement strand
GCGGACGTTCTCGAGAGCGCCTGGGAGGACATCTTCGGCACCGCGGCCGTTTCCATCATCGAGGTGCACGACTGGATCGACGGCATCGACGAGCGCGTGCGCGCAGCGATCGAGCGGGCGCGCAAGCGATTCGACCTGGACATCTCTCGCAGCGGCGAATTCTGGGTGGTGCGCAACCGCGCCCTGGGCACGGCATGAAATCGAGCATCATCATCCCCACCGCCGGCCGCCCCGCCGCCATCGAGAGCGCGCTCGGCTCGCTCCTCGCCCAGTCGCCCGAGCGGCACGACGCCGAGATCCTGGTGGTCGACAACAATGCGGACGAAGCGCTCGCTGACGCCCTGCGCGCCCATTGCGCGCAGCTGGAGGGCCGGGTGCGCTACGCGCGCGAACCCAGTCCCGGTCTCACCGCCGCGCGGCACCGCGGCATCCGCGAGGCGCGGGGAGACCTGCTCACGTTCGTGGACGACGACGTCGAGGTGGGCGCGGGGTGGCTCGAAGCCGTCCAGTCGGGCTTCAGCGACCCGCAGGTGGGCGTGGTCGGCGGGCCGAGCGTCCCCAGGTTCACCGGCTCGGTGCCCGCCTGGTTCTGGGGCTTTCTCGCCCGCACGCCCTACGGCGGATGGATGTGCCCGTGGCTATCCCTGATCGACATCGGCAACGACGTCCGTGGGATCAGCCCGGCGTACCTGTGGGGGCTCAATTTCTCCATCCGGCGCTCGGTCGTCGTCGCCTGCGGCGGCTTCAATCCCGACCTCGTGCCGGCGCAACTGCAGCGCTGGCAGGGAGACGGCGAAACGGGACTTGCGACGAGCGTGGAGGCCGCGGGGATCCGCGCCGACTACCTGCAGGGCGCCCTGGTATTCCACCAGTGCGGGCCCGAGCGGCTCAGCGCGGAGTACTTCAGGAAACGGGCCTTCTATCAGGGGGTCGCCGAGTCGTTCACCACGATTCGCTCGGGCCGCGACCCGCGGCCGGACTCTGCGCCCGCGGATCGGAGCCTCTTGCGCCGCGCGCTGCGCGCGGCCGCCGATGCGCTGGCCGGCGGGATCGGCACGCGCGAAGCGCGCAAGGCGATCGCCGATGCGGCGCGCGCCGCGCGCGTCGAGGGATGGCGCTTTCACCAGCGCGAAGTGGCCGCGGATCCGAGGCTCCTGCAATGGGTCCGGCGCGCCGACTACCTGGACGCCGACATCCGCAGCGAGGCCGCGTGAGAACGGTGCTCGTCACGGGCGGCGCCGGTTACGTGGGCAGCCACGCGTGCAAGGCACTGGCGCGCGCCGGCTATGTTCCCGTCACCCTGGACAACCTCGTGAACGGCCATCGCCGGGCCGTCCGCTGGGGACCGCTCGAAGTCGGCGACATCGCCGACACGGCGCTGGTGCACGCCCTCGTCGCGAAGTACCAGCCGCTCGCGGTCCTGCATTTCGCGGCGTTCGCGTACGTAGGCGAATCCGTCGCCGACCCGTCGAAGTATTACCTGAACAACGTCGTCGGCGGCCTGAAGCTCCTCGAGGCCTGCCGGACCCGCGGCGTGGACAAGTTCGTGTTCTCCAGCACCTGCGCCACGTACGGGGTGCCGGAGAAGCTGCCGATCGACGAGGATCAGCCCCAGCGGCCGGTGAATCCCTATGGCTGGTCCAAGCTGGTGGTGGAACGAGCGCTGCTCGACTACGATCGCGCCTGCGGGCTGCGGTCGGTGAGCCTGCGCTATTTCAATGCCGCGGGCGCGGATCCCGAGGGAGAAATCGGCGAGCTGCACGAACCGGAGACCCACTTGATCCCGCTGGTGCTCGATGCCATCGCCGGAACGCGCCCGAACCTCACCGTCCACGGCAGCGACTACCCGACGCCCGACGGCACCTGCGTGCGCGACTTCATTCACGTGACCGACCTGGCGAGCGCCCACGTGGCCGCCCTGGAGCACCTGCTGGCCGGCGGCGCGACGCTCGCGCTCAACCTCGGGACCGGGAGCGGGCATTCGGTGCTGCAGGTGGTCGAGGCGGCCGAGCGGGCC
>DATFEJ010000122.1:0-4877 GCA_035251235.1 Burkholderiales bacterium | reverse complement strand
CGCGGGCGCCGAGAGGAGCGGCGCGGCGGCCTCGAGCGCGGAGCTGTTCCGCAACCGGCGCGTGGTGCTCACGCCGCTCGCCGAGAACCCGGCGGGCGCCGTGCAGGCGATCGAGGAGGTGTGGCAAGCCTGCGGCGCGCGCGTGACGCGCATGGACGCCGCCGAGCACGACGCCGTGCTGGCCGCGGTCAGCCACCTGCCGCACCTGCTCGCCTACGCGCTGGTGCACGAGGTCGCCGCGCGCGACAACTCGGCGCAGCTGTTCGGCTTCGCGGCCGGCGGCTTTCGCGACTTCACGCGCATCGCCTCCAGCCACCCCGAGATGTGGCGCGACATCTGCGTCGCGAACCGCGACCGGCTGCTCGACGAGCTCGACCGCTACGCGGCGAAGCTGCAGGCGCTGCGGCCGCTGGTGCAAAGCGGCGACGGCGCGGCGCTGCACGAGATGTTCGAGGAAGCGCGCGCCGCGCGCCAGCGCTGGCTCGCCGGCGAGTACGAATGAAGACGCTTGCGCTCGGTCCGCTCGGCCGGGCTGCCGGCACGGTGCGGCTGCCGGGCTCGAAGAGCATCTCCAACCGCGTGCTGCTGCTTGCGGCGCTGTGCGAGGCGCACACCGAACTGCGCGGGCTGCTCGATGCCGACGACACGCGCGTCATGCAAGAGGCGCTCGCCAGGCTCGGCGCGCCGATGCGGGCCACCGAAGCCGAGCTCTTTCTCGGCAACGCCGGCACCGCGTTCCGGCCGCTGACCGCCGTGCTCGCGGTGCTGGGCGGCGAATACCGCCTCTCGGGCGTGCCGCGCATGCACGAGCGGCCGATCGGCGACCTGGTGGAGGCGCTGCGCGCGCTCGGCGCGCGCATCGACTATCTGGGCGCGCAGGGCTATCCGCCGCTCGCCATCCATACCGGCAGGATCGCCGCGGGGCAGACCGTGCGCGTGCGCGGCGACGTGTCCTCGCAGTACCTGAGCGCGCTGCTCATGGCGCTGCCGCTCGCGGGTGGCGGCACGGTCACGGTCGAGGGCGAGCTCATCTCGAAGCCCTACGTCGAGATTACGCTCAAGCTCATGCGCCGCTTCGGCGTCGAGGTCGCGCGCCACGGCTGGAGCCGCTTCGACGTGCCGGGGTCCGCCTATCGCTCGCCGGGCGCCATGGTGGTGGAGGGCGACGCCTCCAACGCCTCGTACTTCCTCGCCGCCGGCGCGATCGGCGGCGGGCCGGTGCGCGTCGAAGGGGTGGGGCGCGGCAGCATCCAGGGCGACGTGCGTTTCTGCGAGGTGCTCGAGAAGATGGGCGCGCGCGTGCAGATGGGCGAGGACTGGATCGAGGCGAGCGGCAAGGCGCCCTTGCGCGCGTTCGACCTCGATCTCAACCACATCCCCGACGCGGCGATGACCGCCGCCGTCCTCGCGCTGTTCGCCGAGGGCCCGTGCACTGTGCGCAACATCGCCAGCTGGCGCGTGAAGGAGACCGACCGCATTGCCGCCATGGCGACGGAACTGGAGAAGCTGGGCGCGGGCGTCGAAGCCGGGCCCGATTTCCTGCGCGTGACGCCTGGCAAGCTGCGATCCGGGATCGCGGTGGACACTTACGATGACCATCGCATGGCCATGAGCCTGTCGCTCGCCGCGCTCGGCGGAGTGCAGCTGCGCATCAACGATCCGGATTGCGTCGCCAAGACGTTCCCGGGGTACTTCGGGGTCTTCGCCGGCATCACGCAATGAGCGTCCCGGTGATCGCCATCGACGGGCCCTCGGCGTCGGGCAAAGGCGCCGTGGCCCAGCGCGTGGCGCAGGCCCTGGGCTTCCATTGCCTGGAGAGCGGCGCCCTGTATCGCCTCGTGGCGCTCGCCGGGCCGCAGGAACCCGAGAAGACCGCCCAGGAGATGGACGTCGCCTTCCGGGATGGTCGTATTTTCCTTTCCGGACAAGATGTTACTGAAAAGCTGCGCGCCGAGGCGATGGGGGTGGCGGCGTCCGACATCGCGCAGCGCCCGGGGCTGCGCCGGGCGCTCCTGCACCGCCAGAGGGCGTTCCGCCGCGCGCCCGGGCTGGTGGCGGAAGGCCGCGACATGGGAAGCGTCGTATTTCCCGACGCGGCCCTCAAAGTGTTCCTCACCGCCACCCCGGCGGTGCGCGTCCAACGCAGGTATAAGCAGTTGATAGACAAAGGAATCGATGCTAATCTGCACGCCCTTTCCCGCGACCTGGAGCAGCGCGATGCGCGCGACGCGGCCCGGAAGGTGGCGCCCCTGGCGCCAGCGCCGGATGCGCTGCTCCTGGACACTTCGGAGAAGACGCTCGACGAAGTCGTCGGCGTGATTCTCGGCTGGTGCAGGGAGAGAAAACTGGGTGGGCGGCCCGCTTGAGGCGGACCGCCCGTTGAACAACTGACCCGCGCACCCGCCAGGGTCGCGGCTGAAAGAGGTTTTTTCCCTTACATGGCAAGCATTTCCCCCGCAGTGAGCAAGTCCGTCTCCACTCCCCCCGCCGAGTCCTTCGCCGCACTGTTCGAAGAAAGCCTGACGCGCAAGGAAATGCGCATCGGCGAAGTGATCACCGCCGAGGTGGTCAGCGTCGACCCCAATTACGTGGTGGTGAATGCCGGGCTGAAGTCCGAGTCGGTGATCGACGCCGCGGAGTTCAAGAACGACGCCGGCGAGGTCGAGGTCAAGGCCGGCGATTTCGTGTCCGTGTCCATCGAAGCGCTCGAGGACGGCTATGGCGCCACGCGCCTGTCGCGTGACAAGGCCAAGCGCATGGCGGCGTGGCTCGAGCTCGAGCAGTCGCTCGAGAAGGGGGAAAAGATCGAGGGCGTAATCACCGGCAAGGTGAAGGGCGGCCTCACGGTGATGACCAAGGGCATCCGCGCGTTCCTGCCCGGGTCGCTGGTCGACCTGCGGCCGGTGAAGGACACCACGCCGTACGAAGGCAAGACCATGGAGTTCAAGGTCATCAAGCTCGACCGCAAGAGGAACAACGTGGTCGTGTCGCGCCGCGCGGTGCTGGAGGCGAGCGCCGGCGCCGAGCGCGAGGCGCTGCTCTCCAGCCTGCAGGAAGGCGCGGTGGTGAAGGGCATCGTCAAGAACATCACCGACTACGGCGCGTTCGTGGACCTGGGCGGCATCGACGGCCTGCTGCACATCACCGACCTCGCCTGGCGGCGCGTCAAGCATCCCTCCGAGGTGCTCTCGGTCGGCGACGAGATCACCGCCAAGGTGCTCAAGTTCGACGCGGAGAAGAACCGCGTGTCGCTGGGTCTGAAGCAGCTGGGCGAGGATCCCTGGGTCGGCATCTCGCGCCGCTATCCGCAGGGCACGCGCCTGTTCGGCAAGGTCACCAATCTCACCGACTACGGCGCCTTCGTCGAGGTGGAAGCCGGCATCGAGGGCCTGGTGCACGTCTCCGAGATGGACTGGACCAACAAGAACGTGCACCCCACCAAGGTGGTGCAGGTGGGCGACGAGGTCGAGGTGATGATCCTCGAGATCGACGAGGAGCGCCGCCGCATCTCGCTCGGCATGAAGCAGTGCAAGCCCAATCCGTGGGAAGACTTCGCGCGCGAGTACAAGAAGGGCGACCGCGTGAAGGGGCAGATCAAGTCGATCACCGATTTCGGCGTGTTCGTCGGCCTGCCCGGCGGCATCGACGGCCTGGTGCACCTCTCGGACCTGTCCTGGTCGCTCGCCGGCGAGGAGGCGGTCAAGAACTTCAAGAAGGGCGAGGACGCCGAGGCCGTGGTGCTGTCCATCGACGTCGAGCGCGAGCGCATTTCGCTCGGCATCAAGCAGATGGAAGGCGACCCGTTCACCAACTTCATCGCCGGCCACGACAAGAACAGCGTGGTGCAGGGCACGGTGAAGTCGGTGGACGCCAAGGGCGCCGTGGTGGCGCTGGCCGACGGCATCGAGGGCTACCTGCGCGCCTCCGAGTTCTCGCGCGACCGCATCGACGACCTGCGCACCGCGCTCAAGGAAGGCGACGCGGTCAACGCGATGATCATCAACGTCGACCGCAAGAACCGCTCGATCAACCTGTCGGTCAAGGCCAAGGACATGGCGGAGGAAACCGACGCCATGAAGCAGCTGCGCACGGAGAACGCCGCGAGCGCCGCGGGCTCGACCAACCTCGGCGCGCTGCTGCGGGCCAAGCTCGACAAGAGCGGGTCCAACCCGCCGCAGTAGGCGGGGCCGACCGGCAACCGGGAGAGCGCGGCGTCATGACCAAGTCCGAACTGATCGCGCGGCTGGCCCAGCGCTACCCGCAGCTGGTGGCGAAGGACGCCGAGTACGCGGTGAAGATGATCCTCGACGCCATGACGCAGGCGCTGCTCTCGGGCCATCGCATCGAGATCCGCGGCTTCGGCAGCTTCGGGCTGAACTACCGGCCGCCGCGCGTCGGCCGCAATCCCAAGTCGGGCGAGAAGGTGCACGTGCCGGAGAAGTACGTGCCGCACTTCAAGGCCGGCAAGGAGCTGCGCGAGCGCGTCGACGGCGAGGACGAGGCGGCCGCCAAGCAGCAGGCGCAGGCCGCGCGCTAAGGCCGGGGCTCGACCCCGGCCCCCGCCATGCGCCTGGTCACCTGGACGATCCGCATCGCGCTGTTCATCCTGCTGCTCGCCTTCGCGGCGCGCAACACCGAGCCGGCGACGCTGCGCTTTTATTTCGACCTCGCCTGGGAGGCGCCCCTGGTCCTGCTGCTGCTCGCGTTCTTCGCGGCCGGCGTGCTGCTCGGGCTGCTCGCCGCGGCGGGCGGCATGCTGCGCCAGCGCCGCGAGATCGGGCGGCGTCCGAGTCGGGGACTTGCGCGTAAACCTTCCCGGTGGCCGGCTCGTAATCGTTGAGATAGCGACCGGAACGGGGCGCGGCGTGGGCGCCGCC
>DATFEJ010000147.1:0-6257 GCA_035251235.1 Burkholderiales bacterium | reverse complement strand
TGGCGGCCGACCTGGCCGCGGGCGAGCATCGGCACGTGCGCGTGGTCGAGCGGCTGCTCGCCTACGCGGCCGCCGGCGAACCGCGCGAGGAGCGCCGCGCCGCCGCCTGACGCGGCGCGTCCGTCCGCGGGTGGTTTGACCTCGGTCAAGACGCCGGAGAACGAGCGGGGTACAAGATCGGCATGGGCGCCGATCCCGCCGTCCGCACCCCGAACGAGCTCTACGCCCACGCCCTCGCCATCGAGCGCGAGGCGGCCGAGCGCTACGCCGAGCTCGCGCAGCGCATGGACGATCTCGGCAACGACGACGTGGCGCAGCTCTTCCGCCGCCTGGCCGTGTTCGAGGCCGAGCACCTGGACACGCTCGAGCGGCGCACCAACGGCGTCGACGTGCCGAAGGTCGCGCCGGGCGAATATGCCTGGATGGACGCCGGCGCGCCCGAGACGGTGGCGCGCGAGCTGGTCTTTCGCCTGCTCACGCCGCGCCACGCGCTCGGCATCGCGCTCGAGGCCGAGCGGCGCGCGCAGCACTTTTTCGCCGAGGTGAAGGCCACCGCCACCGACCCGGCGCTGCGCGCGCTCGCGCAGGAGATGGCGCTCGAGGAAGCCGGGCACATCGCCATGGTCGAGCAGGCACTGGCGAGGACGCCCGACGCGCAGGTCGACTGGGCGACGATCTTCGGGGACTAGGCGGCTGTAAGGCGCGCGCCGGTCCGCGCGACTACGTCCGGGACCACCCTCTCCCGGAGAAGCGCATGCGCCTCATGCCCCGCCAGCCCGTGCCGAGCCTGGACTTCGACCTGCTCGGCGGCGGCCGCTGGTCGCTTGCCGCGCAAAAGCCGCAGAACTTCACCATGATCGTCTTCTACCGCGGCCTGCACTGCCCCGTGTGCCGCAAGTACACGAGCGAGCTGAACGGCATGATCGGCGAGTTCGACAAGCGCGGCGTGTCCACCGTGATCACCAGCAACGACACCCTGGAGCGGGCGCAGGAGGCGAAGGAGAAATGGGGACTGCCCAACCTCGCCGTCGGCTACGGTGTGTCGATCGAAAAGTCGCGCGAATGGGGCCTGTACATCTCCACCAGCCGCGGCAAGACGTCCATCGGCGTCGACGAGCCGGCCGTGTTCGCCGAGCCGGGCCTGTTCTTCGTCAGGCCCGACGGCACGCTGTTCTGGGCGACGGTGCAGACCATGCCGTTCGCACGCCCGCATTTTCCCGAGATCGCGCAGGCGCTCGACACGGTGCTGGCGCGCGGTTATCCGGCGCGCGGCGAAGCCTAGAGGCGCAGGTGCCCCGCGGCCTTCAACCAGGCCACGGTGTCGCGAACGGACTCCTCCACCGGGCGGAACCGGACGCCCAGCTCGCGCTCGGTCACGCTGTTGTCGGTGCCGTTGTCGCGCCAGGTGAGCCACGCGCCGTCGGGACTCGCCGCCCAGTGGATGCCGGCCCGCGCGACGAGCCAGAAGACGGGCAGGTTGGCCAGCGCCACGATCGGCGGCGCGGGAAGGTTGAGCCGGGAGACTCCGGCCGCGCGGCACACCATGCGCTGCACCTCGCAATGGCGCACGCCGTGGCCGAGCGCCGGGTAGCGCTTCGGGCCGTCGTGCGGCTTCATCAGCCGCGCATGCACCGCGGCCACGTCGCGCACGTCCGCGATCTGCATGCGGCCCGTAGTGGTCAGCGGCAGCAGGCCTCCGGCCATCTGCAGCGCCATCTGAGCGGACTCGCCCAGGTAAGGATCCTCGGGACCCCAGACGCTCCCCGGGTAAGTGATGACCACGGGGCGGCCCTGCGCCTGCAGCCCGCGCGCCACGAGCTCGGAGTCGCGCTTGGTCTTCGCGTACACGCCGAGCGGATCGCCCACCGGGCTGTCGGCGCCGATCACGCGGCCGCGCGGCGTGCCGCCGAGCAGCGCCACCACGCTGGAGACGTGCGCCACCGGGTTGCAGCCGGCGGCGAGGCCCGCCTCGAGCACGATGCGCGTGCCGGCGACGTTGACGCGCCGCATCTCCGCGTACTTCGCGCTCCTGAGCGAGTACACGCTCGCGGCGTGCAACACGGCATCGCAGCCGGCGACCGCCTTCTCCACGGCCGGCTTGTCGGTGACGTCGCCGAGCGCGATCTCCACGTTCTTGAACGGGACGCGCGCGCCATCCCGCGCCAGCAATCGCACTTGGTGCCCCGCGGCGAGCAGGGCGCGCACGCTGTGCGAGCCGACGAAGCCGGTGCCGCCCGTGACCAGGACCTTCATATGACCTCCGCTGGTTGTTCTTGAGGGAGAATAGCTGCATGGCGCGGCTATTTTCAAATCGCGATCGCCCCTTCGATCTCGGCCCGCTGCCCCTGGAGCTTCTTGCGCGCGACGCCGCACGCATGATCCAGGACGCGCGCCAACCGGCAGATGCGCCGCCGGCTGCGGTCGATTCGATCGTGCACGCGATCCCGGAGTATCGCGCGCTCTTCCGGCAGTATCTCGACGGCGAAGTCGCACTTGCGCGCGCACCGGTGCCCGACGATCTGCAAAAGCGCGCGCAGAATCTCAAGGCCTCCGCGTATTTCCTCGACGTGACGCTCGCCGGCACCTGCCTGATCGACGCGCAGGACTGGGTGACGAAGGACCACCCGCCGCACACCCACGCGTTCGTCTTCCTGATCGAGTTCGGCCGCGAAACGCGCAGGGGCGAGGCGGGCGACGACTGGATCCGCGGCACCAACGCGGCGCGTACCGACCTGCGCTGCGCCGAGGTGGCGGTGGTGATGGCGGGCTACGTCCGCGCGCTGGGCTGGAGCGCTCGCGGCCACGTCGCGAGCGAGGCGCTGGTGTCCATCGAGCGGCTCGCGCAGCGCGCGGGCGTGGCGATGGCCCGCGAGGGAGTGCTCGCCGCCCCGTTTCTCGCGCGCGGCTTCCGCGTCGGCGTGGTGACGACGGACTATGCATTCGCGGCCGACGAGCCCCTCGCGTCGCTCGAATGGCCGGGCGTAGAGGCCTACATGGGCGTCCCCGGCACGCGCCCGGGCTGGGCCGAGGCCGAGGAAGCGACGCGCCCGCTGCACCTCGGCAAGTACGAGATGGAGAAAATCAAGCGCGTGGACGAGCCCACAACGCGCGTGCTGCGCGACGAGATCCGGCGCATGCCCAAGCGCGCCGACCTGTTCTCGCGCGCGCTGGCCGGTGACCTGGGCGAGAAGCCGCAGCGCGAGCGCCGCCGCTTCGCGGTCAAGCATCCGCTCGCCTTCGCCATGACGCCGCTGATTCGCAGCATGGTTCCGCTGCAGGGCGGGCGCGAGCCGCTGGCGGGCTCTACGCTGACCGACGCGAAGCGCAATGCCGAGGCGGTGAAGGCGCTCGGCTACTACCTGGGCGCGGACCTCGTCGGCATCTGCCGCGCCGAGCCCTGGATGTATTACTCGCACGGCGACGAGGCGGGCGAGCCGATTGCACCCTATCACCCGTACGCGGTGGTGATGCTCATCGACCAGGGCTTCGAGACGATGGAAGGCAGCTCGGGCGACGACTGGGTGTCCGGCGCGCAGTCGATGCGCGCCTACATGCGCGGCGCGATGCTGGCCGGCGTCATGGCCGCGCACCTTCGGCGGCTCGGCCATTCCTCGCGCGTGCATTCGAACGCCTATTCCGAGCTCCTGCACCTGCCGGCCATGCTGATGTCGGGGCTGGGCGAGATGTCGAGGATCGGTGAGCTGGTGCTCAACCCCTTCATCGGCCCGCGCTCCAAGTCGGTGGTGTTCACCACCGACCTGCCGCTGGAAGTGGACCGGCCGATCGACTTCGGGTTGCAGGCGGTGTGCAACATGTGCATGAAGTGCGCGCGCGAGTGTCCGTGCAACGCCATTCCCTTCGGGCCGAAGGTGATGTTCAACGGCTACGAGATCTGGAAGCCCGACGTGGAAAAGTGCGGCCGCTACCGGCTGACCAACGCCAAGGGCTCGGCCTGCGGGCGCTGCATGAAGACCTGCCCCTACAACAGGGAAGACCTCGTAGAGTCGGAGAAGCTCCTGTGGCTCTCGATCGAGGTACCGCAGGCACGGCGCGCGCTGATCGACTACGACGACGCGATCGGGGGAGGGGAGCGGAATCCTGCGAAGCGCTGGTGGTTCGACCTCGAGATCGTCGACGGCGTGGCGGTGAAGCCGGCGGCGGCCAACGAGCGTGACCTCGACCTGGGTCGCGCCGAGAAACTGGCGAAGACGCAGAAGCTCGCCTTTTTCCCACCCGAGCTGCAACCGAAGGGCGGCACGACGCTCAAAGAGGTGGTGCCGATCGACCGCGAGGCAGGCCTCGCGGCCTACGCCGCGGCCAAGAGATGCAAATGAGCCTGCAGCGCTGAGGGTCTACGCCGCGCGCTCGAACTCGGGCCCCTGGCGGATGCGCTTGAAGTACGAGCGATGGGCCGCGCTCCCCGCCGGCCACAGCTCGAGGAAACGCCTTTCCCAGGCTGCGGCGTCGTAACGCAGCGCCATGGCGTCCACGTGGAGCCCCTCGCAGCGCGTGCCGTACAGCGCGCCGGCGCGCGGGCGGACCGAAATGCGCGTGGCGATGCCGTAGCGCTCGCCGCGGAAGTTCGGCATGCCGGCGGCGCCGTTGTTGACGAGCACCCGATCGCCCGGGAAACGCTGCAGGACCGGCAGGCAGGTGTGGCTGGAGGCGAAGACGCGCAGCCCCGTGCGCGCGAACTGCCGCTCGGCGTGCGCGATGCCGCTTGGCGTGGAGAGGACTTCCTGAGAGAAGCTCCAGCCGGCGAGCGACTCGGCGTCGCCGTGCACGATGCCGATGCGCTCGCCGCCCACCTGGGCGAGGAGCGTCATCGGCAGCGCGGCGAGCCGGGCGAGGTCCCGGCCCGAGGCCTGCGCGGCGGCGCGCAGCCGCTCCATGATGCCGTTCGAGTACGCAACCGTCGCGTCGCCCACCCAGTCCGGGTAGGCGCAGCCGCAGCCGGCGCCCTCCATGGGCTGGGCGATCTCGGTTTCCACGTTGCCGCGCAGGGCGTGGAAGCCGGAAACGGCCTCGTCGATGAGCTCGAACTCTTCCGGCTCGGCGTCGAACCAGTGGAAATCGCCGTTGAAGATCAGCGCCTTGTCGCCGGGCTCGGCGCCGAAGGCTTCGAGCAGCGCAGCCAGGGCGTAGCGGTTGCCGTACAGGCCGCCGGCGATCCACAGCGTGTCCGCGGCGAGCGCCGCCGGTGCGGCGAACGCCTCTGCGGGGTGGCGGTAGGAAACGGGACAAGTGCGTCCGGGGGAATCGCGCATGGTGCCCATGGGTCGCGGCATGAAGCCGCTACATTACGCGCGCGTTCGCTTGATACCATCCGCGCATGGGCGGCTTCACCGACTCCGTGACCAGCGCCGCCACGGCGCTCTTCGAGCGCCTGGCCTCGCACCTGCCGAGCCTGGTGGGCGCCATCCTGCTGCTCGCCGGCGGCTGGCTGCTGGCGCGGCTGCTGCGCGTGCTCGCCGTGCGCGGCATGCACCTCGCCGAGACGCTGATCGAGCGCATGGCCGGGCCTTCGCGCCTCAAGGTCGGGCGCTCGGCGAACGTGCTCGGCACCGTCGTGTACTGGGTGGTGCTGCTGTTCTTCGTCACCGCCGCCACGCACGTGCTCGGCCTGCAGACCTTCACGGACTGGCTCGCGCGGCTGCTGGACTACCTGCCGACACTCGCCGCCGGCCTGCTCATCGTCGTCGCCGGCTACGTGCTGGCGAGCTTCGTGGCGGATCTCGTGCTCGCCACTGCCACGCGCCTCGCGCCCGCGCAGCGCACCGCGCTCGCGCGCCTCGCGCAGGGCGCGACGCTGGTCGCCGCGATCCTCGTGGGCGCGGACCAGATCGGCATCCGCGTCACCTGGATCGCCATCCTGGTCGCCGTGGTGGTGGCGTCGCTGCTGGGGGGCATCACCATCGCCGTGAGCCTCGGCGCGCGCAGCTACGTGGCGAACCTGATCGGCGCGCACTACCTGCGCCAGGCCTTCGAAGTGGGCCAGCGCGTGCGCGTCGCGGGCTTCGAGGGGCGCATCGTCGAGGTGAGCGCCACTTCGCTCGTGCTCGAGTCGAAGGAAGGGCGCGTGGCGCTGCCCGGGCGCGTCTACCACGACGAGCCCATCGTGCTCCTCACGGGCAACGGCGATGGCTGACGCCGAGACGCTCAGCCTCGCCTTCATGCGCGCGCATCCGGCGCAGGCCGCGCGCGTGCTCGAGGCGCTGGCGCCGGCCGAGGCCGCGGCGCTGCTGGCGCGCGTGCCG
>DATFEJ010000274.1:0-4662 GCA_035251235.1 Burkholderiales bacterium | reverse complement strand
CGGGCGAGCTGCACCGGGCCTTGTGCACGCGCACCGGCGACGCGGCCTTCGATCCCGAGCCGGTGAGCGAGCGCGACCTCGAGCAGTGGAAGGCCGCGGTGCACACCGAGGCCACGGCCACGCTCGAGCTGCTCGCTGCGCGCCGCGGCCAGATGACCGCCCCCGCGCGCGACGATGCGGCCGAGCTGCTCGAGCGCCGCCGCAAGCTGTTCGCGCGCATCGAGCGCCTGCGCCTGCCCCGCGAGACCACGCTCAAGTCGCGCATCCACGGCGACTACCACCTGGGCCAGGTGCTGCTCAGCAAGCTCGACATCATCATCACCGACTTCGAGGGCGAGCCGGCGCGCAGCTTCGACCAGCGGCGCGCCAAGCACTCGCCGCTGAAGGACGTCGCCGGGATGCTGCGCTCGTTCAACTACGCGCGCTGGAGCGCGCTGCGGCAGGCGCTCGAGGGCCACGCCGACTACGAGCGCCTCGCGCCGCACGCCGAGGGCTGGGAAGCGCGCGCGCGCCGCGCGTTCCTCGGCGCCTACGACGAGGCGGCGCGCGGCAGCGGCCTGTACGCCTCGTTCGACGACCTCAGCGAGCTGCTCGAGCTGTTCGAGCTGGAAAAGGCGCTCTACGAGCTGCGCTACGAGCTCGACCACCGCCCGGGCTGGGTCGGGATCCCGCTCACCGGCATCCTGGCGCTCCTGGATTAGCCAAGACTGGAGGACCGCATGGACTTCAACGTGATGCTCGAGCCGATCCGCGCCACGCTCACCCAGGTGGGCGTGTTCCTGCCCAAGCTGGCGGTGGCCGTGGTGGTGCTGATCGTCGGCTGGCTGCTGGCGCGCCTGGCGCGCTTCACCGTCAACCGGGGGCTGCGCGCCATCAATTTCCACGTGCTCACCGAGCGCGCGGGCATCGACGGCTTCCTCAAGCAGGGCGGCATCCAGAGCGACACCACCGACATCTTCGCCGTGCTGGTGTACTGGCTGGTGGTGTTCGTCGCGCTGGTCATCGCCTGCAACGGACTGGGGCTGACCTACATCACCGACCTGCTCGGCCAGGTGGTGCTGTTCGTGCCCAAGGTCATCGTCGCGCTCGTCATCCTCGCCTTCGGCGCGTACTTCGCGGCCTTCGTCGGCAGCACGGTGATCACGTACTGCAAGAACGTGGGCCTGCGCGACGGCGAGCTGCTGGGCAGGATCGCCCAGTACGCCATCATCGCCTTCGTCGTGCTGATTGCCCTCGACCAGATGAGCGTCGGCGGCGACATCGTGCGCCACAGCTTCCTCATCCTGCTGGGCGGCGTGGTGCTGGGCCTGGCGCTCGCCTTCGGCATCGGCGGGCAGAAGTGGGCCGCGGGCCTGCTCGAGCGCTGGTGGCCGCGCGGCCGGGACGGATGACCGAGCCGCCGCAGTTCACGGCGGTCTGGCGCGGCGCGCCCTATCCGCTGGGCGCGACCTGGGACGGCGAAGGGGTCAACTTCGCGCTGTTTTCCGAGCACGCGGAGAAGGTCGAGCTGTGCCTGTTCGACCCGCCTGGGCGGCGCGAGCGCCAGAGGATCGAGCTGCGCGAGCGCACCGACAACGTCTGGCACTGCTACCTGCCGGAAGCGCGCCCCAGCCAGCTGTATGCCTACCGCGTGCACGGCCCGTACCGGCCGCAGGACGGGCAGCGCTTCAACCCGGCGAAGCTGCTCGCCGACCCTTACGCGCGCGAGCTCTCCGGCGAGCTGCGCTGGAACGACGCGCTGTACGGCTACCCCGTGGGCGGCAAGCGCGAGGACCTCGGTTGCGACCGGCGCGACAGCGCGCCCTATGCTCCCAAGTGCCGCGTGGTGGACACGGCCTTCACCTGGGGCGCGGACCGGCGCCCGGAAGTGCCCTGGCACGACATGGTGGTCTACGAGCTGCACGTGCGCGGCTTCACCAAGCGCCATCCCGGCGTGCCGGCCGGGCAGCGCGGCACCTTCGCCGCGCTCTCCTCGGCGCCGGTCATCGAGTACCTGCGCCGCCTGGGCGTGACCACCGTGGAGCTGATGCCGGTGCACGCGTTCATCGACGACCGGCGCCTGGTCGACCTCGGCCTGCGCAACTACTGGGGCTACAACACGCTTTCCTTCTTCGCGCCGGAGCCGCGCTACAGCGCGAGCGCCAGCTCGAAGGAGTTCAAGACCATGGTGAAGCGCCTGCACTCGGCGGGCCTCGAGGTGCTGATCGACGTGGTCTACAACCACAGCTGCGAGGGCAACCATCTCGGGCCGACGCTCTCCTTTCGCGGCGTGGACAACGCCTCGTACTACCGCCTGGCCGGGGACGACCGGCGCCATTACGTGGACTTCACGGGCTGCGGCAACACGCTCAACCTCGAGCACCCGCGCGTGCTGCAGATGGTGATGGACTCGCTCCGCTACTGGGTCGAGGAGATGCACGTCGACGGCTTTCGCTTCGACCTCGCGCCGGCGCTGGCGCGCGAGGGGCGCGGCGTCGAGCCGCTGGGCGGCTTCTTCACGGTGGTGCGCCAGGACCCGGTGCTCAGCCGCGTGAAGCTGATCGCCGAGCCCTGGGACGTGGGCGAAGGCGGCTACCAGGTCGGCAACTTCCCGCTCGGCTGGGCCGAGTGGAACGACCGCTACCGCAACGGCATGCGCGCCTACTGGAAGGGCGACGGCGGCGTGATCGGCGAGTTCGCGCGCCGCCTGACGGGCTCCTCCGACCTGTATGGCCGCTCGGGCAAGCGCCCGCACGCCAGCGTCAATTTCGTCACCGCGCACGACGGCTTCACGCTGCACGACCTCGTGTCCTACAACGACAAGCACAACGAGGCCAACGGCGAGGACAACCGCGACGGGCACAACGACAACCTGTCCTGGAACTGCGGCGTCGAGGGGCCGACCGACGACGCGGACATCCGGCGGCTGCGCGAGCGCCAGAAGCGCAACCTTCTCGCCACGCTGCTCCTATCGCAGGGCGTGCCGATGCTGCTCGCCGGCGACGAGCGCGGGCGCACCCAGCGCGGCAACAACAACGCCTACTGCCAGGACAACGAGCTCTCCTGGGTCGACTGGGAAGCGGCGCCGGAGCGCGAGCGCCTCGCGGAGTTCACGCGCCAGCTGATCGCACTGCGCCGCTCGCACCGCGTCTTCCGCCGGCGCGACTTCTTCGCCGGGCGCGCGCTGCACGGCCACGAGGCGAAGGACATCCACTGGCTCAAGCCCGACGGCACCGAGATGACCGACGAGGAGTGGGAGCAGGCGCACGCGCGCTCGCTCGCGGTGGTGCTCGCGGGCGGCGACCTCGGCGAGCGCGACCGCTTCGGCATGCCGGCGCGCGACGACGATTTCCTCATCCTGTTCAACGCGCACCACGAGCCGGTCGAGTTCCGCATCCCCGCGCTCGGCAACGGCCCCTGGCACGTGGTGCTCGACACCTGGTTCGAGCTGCCGCAGGCCACGACCGAGCGCTTCTCGCCCGAGAAGCCCTACGTGCTCGGCGCGCGCGGCCTCGCGCTCCTCACCCGCCGCGCCGCGGCATGAGGCACGCGTACGACATGCCCTTCGGCGCCGCGCCGCGGGGCGAAGGGATATTCCACTTCCGCTTCTGGGCGCCGGGCGAGCCCGGCGTGGCGCTGGAGACCGACAGCGTCACCGCGCCGATGCAGCGCCACGCCAACGGCTGGCACGTGTGCACGGTTCCCGCGCAGGCGGGCGAGCGCTACCGCTATCGCCTCGCGGACGGCATCCTCGTCCCCGACCCGGCCTCGCGCTGCAACCCCGAGGACGTGCACGGCCCGAGCGAGCTGGTCGATCCGCGCGCCTACGAGTGGCGCAGCGCCGCGTGGCGCGGCCGGCCGTGGCACGAGGCGGTGATCTACGAGCTGCACGTCGGCGCCTTCACGCCGCAGGGCACGTTCGCCGCCGCGCGCGCGCGCCTCCCCGACCTGGCGGCGCTCGGCGTGACCGCCATCGAGCTGATGCCGGTCGCCGACTTTCCCGGGACGCGCAACTGGGGCTACGACGGCGTGCTGCCCTTCGCGCCGGACGCGGGCTACGGCCGGCCCGAGGAGCTGAAGGCGCTGGTGGACGAGGCGCACCGCCTCGGCCTCATGGTGCTGCTCGACGTGGTCTACAACCACTTCGGGCCGGACGGCAACTACCTGCACGCCTACTGCCCGCAGTTCTTCCATCGCGAGCGCCGCACGCCGTGGGGCGAGGCGATCGACTTCGACGGGCCCGAGAGCTTCACGGTGCGCGCCTTCTTCAAGGCCAACGCGCTCTACTGGATCGAGGAGTACCAGCTCGACGGCCTGCGGCTGGACGCGGTGCACGCCATCCGCGACGATTCGCGCGTGCACATCGTCGACGAGATCGCCGCGGCGCTGCACGACGGCCCGGGCCGCCGGCGCCACGTGCACGTCGTGCTGGAGGACGAGCGCTGCGACGAGCGCTTCGTGCAGGGCGGCCGCATGCGGCAATGGAACAATCCGCTGCACCACGCCTTCCACGTCCTGCTGACCGGCGAGTCGGACGGCTACTACGCGGCCTGCGCGCGCGCGCCCCGGGAGCACCTGGCCGAAGCGCTGGCCGCCGCGCCCGGCACGCGCATCGCCTTCCTGCAGAGCCACGACCAGGTGGGCAACCGCGCGCGCGGCGAGCGCCTGCACGCGCTTGCGGAT
>DATFEJ010000297.1:0-4678 GCA_035251235.1 Burkholderiales bacterium | reverse complement strand
CGCGGGCTACCACGTCCGCGTCCTGCCGCTCGCCGCCGCGCGGCCCGGCGAGAGCGCCGCGCGGCGCATCAACCGCGCGCTGGAGGAGGCGATCCGCGAGCGGCCCGAGCAGTACATGTGGAGCTACAACCGCTACAAGCGCCCGCACGGCGCGCCGCCGCCGCCGTGAGCCGGCTGCTGCTCGGCCTCATCTGGCTGATCCACTTCCTGCCGCTCGGCGCCCAGGCGGCCATCGGCGGCGCCATCGGGCGCGCGATGTTCTGGCTGGTGCGCTCGCGCCGGCGCGTGACGCGCATCAACCTCGCCAAGTGCTTCCCGCACATGGACCCGGCCGCGCGCGAGCGCCTGGCGCGCGCGCATTTCCGCGCCTTCGCGCGCAGCTTCGTCGAGCGCGGCATCCTGTGGTGGGCGCCGCGCGCGAGGATCGAGCGGCTGATCCGCGTCGAGGGCCTGGAGCACGTGCGCGCGCTCGCCGGCACGCCGGTCATGCTGTTCGTGCCGCACTTCGTCGGGCTGGACGCCGGCGCCACGCGCCTCGGGTGCGAGATCGACATGGTGGGCATCTACCAGCGGCAGAAGGACGCGGTGCTGCTCAGGATCCTGCTGCACGGGCGCGGGCGCTTCGGCAACCAGCGCCAGGTATCGCGCAACGAGGGCGCGCGCGCCGCCATCCGGGCGATGGTGCGCGAGCACCGGCCGTTCTACTACCTGCCCGACCTCGACCACGGGCCGCGCGACGCCGTGTTCGTGCCGTTCTTCGGCGTTCCCGCGGCCACCGTGCCGGGGCTGTCGCGCATCGCCCGGGTGACGGGCGCCAGGGTGGTGCCGTGCGTGACGCGCATGCTGCCCGGCGGCGCAGGCTACGTGGTGAGGATCGAGCCGCCCTGGGAGAACTTCCCCACCGCCGACGTCGAGGCCGACACGCGGCGCATGAACGCCTACATCGAGAAGATGATCGAGACGATGCCCGAGCAGTACCTGTGGTCGCACCGGCGCTTCAAGACGCGCCCGCCGGGCGAGGCGTCCTTCTACAACGACTAGAATGCCGGCCATGGCGAACAAGAAGCTGCGCGCCGCCGTCGTCGGGGTGGGCTACCTCGGGCAGTTCCATGCCGAGAAGCTCGCCGCCGCGCCGGGCGTGGAGCTCGTGGCGGTGGTCGACGCCGACGCGGCGCGCGCGAAAAGCGTCGCGGCGAAGCTCGGCTGCGCGGCGCACGACGACCCGCGCGCGCTCGCCGGCGCGGTCGACCTCGTATGCGTCGCCGTGCCCACGCCCAGGCACCGCGACGTGGCGCTGCCGTTCCTCGAGGCGGGCGTGCACGTGCTGGTGGAAAAGCCCATCGCCACGACGCTCGCCGAGGCCGACGCGCTGCTCGCCGCGGCGAAGAAGGGCGGCGCGCTGCTGGCGGTCGGGCATCTGCAGCGCTTCAACCCCGCGTTCCGCGCGCTTTTCGCCTCGCTCGGCAAGCCGCTGTACATCGAATGCGAGCGCCTCGCCGGCTTCAAGCAGCGCGGCATCGACGTCGACGTGGTGCTCGATCTCATGATCCACGACCTCGACCTCGTGCTCTCGATGGCGAGAAGTGAGTTGGCGCAGGTCTCGGCCTGCGGCTTCCACGTGCTCACCGACTCGATCGACCTTGCCAGCGTGCGCCTGGAGTTCGCCGACGGCTGCGTGGCCAACCTGTCGGCGAGCCGCGTCAGCCAGCAGCCGGTGAGGAAGCTCCGTGTCTTCCAGGCCGACGGCTACGCCTCGGCCGACCTGCAGGCGGGCAGGCTGCGCATCGTGCGCCGCGACGCGAAGGGCGGCGGCATCGCCGAGGACGAGTCCTCCTACGACGACCGCGACGAGCTGCGCGCGGAGATCCTCAACTTCGTCGACGCGGCGCGCGGCGGGCGGCCGCCGCTGGTCGGCGGCGAGGACGGGCGCAAGGCGCTGGCGCTCGCCCTCGAAGTCGGCCGCCTGGTGCGGGCGCGCCTCGAGCGCTTCAAGGCGGTGCAGCCATGAAAGTCCCCATCCTCGACCTGGCGGCGGAATTGCGCGAAGTGGGCGCCGAGGTGCGCGCCGCGCTGGAGCGCGTGCTCGCCTCGGGCCACTTCATCCTCGGCCCCGAGGGCGCCGCGCTGGAAAAGGAGATCGCGGCGCTCGCCGGCGTGCCGCACGCGGTGGCCTGCAACTCGGGCACCGACGCCCTGCACCTCGCGCTGCGCGCCGCGGGCATCGGCCCGGGCGACGAGGTGGTCACGCCCGCCTTCACCTTCATCGCCACCGCCGAGGCGATCGCCTACGTCGGCGCCAGGCCCGTGTTCGCCGACATCGACCCGGCCACGTTCAACCTGACGGCGGCGACCCTGGAGCGCGCGCTCACGCCGAAGACGCGCGCGGTGATCGTCGTGCACCTGTTCGGCCAATGCGCCGAGATGCCGCCGATCGTGGAGCTGTGCCGCAAGCGCGGCCTCGTGCTGATCGAGGACTGCGCGCAGGCGATCGGCGCCGACTGGGCGGGCACCGCGGCGGGCGCCTGGGGCGACTACGGCTGCTTCTCGTTCTACCCGACGAAGAACCTCGGCGCCTACGGCGACGCGGGCCTGGTCACCACGCGCGAGGCGAAGAACGACGCCATGCTGAGGATGCTGCGCCACCACGGCAGCAAGGTGACCTACTCGCACGAGGTCATCGGCCTGAACAGCCGCCTGGACGAGATGCAGGCGGCGATCCTGCGCGTGAAGCTGCCGCACCTCGCGCGCTTCACCGCCGCGCGGCGCGCGCACGCCGCGCGCTACCGCGAGCTGCTCGCCGGGGCGAAGCTGCAGCTGCCCGTCGAGCACGGCAAGGGCACGCACATCTACCACCAGTTCACCGTGCGCCTGGCCGCGCGCCGCGACGAGGTGCGCAAGGCGCTCGCCGACGCCGGCATCGCGGCCGGCATCTACTACCCGATCCCGCTGCACAAGCAGCCGGTGTTCGAGAAGGAGTACGGCAGGGTGGCGCTGCCGGCCTCGGAGGCCGCGGGGCGCGAAGTGCTCTCGCTGCCGATCTACCCGCAGCTCGGCGACGAGCAGCTGCGCCACGTGGCCGGCACCCTGCGCGCTTGCCTGTAGTCGCCTTCACCAAGATGCAGGGCGCGGGCAACGACTTCGTCGTGCTCGACGCGACGCGCGCGCCCTTCGCGCTCACGGCCGCCGAGCTGCGGCGCCTCGCCGACCGGCACTTCGGCGTCGGCTGCGACCAGGTGCTGGTGGTGGAAAAGCCCCGCGAGCCCGCCAACGACTTCCGCTACCGCATCTTCAACGCCGACGGCGGCGAGGTCGAGCAGTGCGGCAACGGCGCGCGCTGCTTCGTGAAGTACGTGCACGCCCGGGGCCTCACGCAAAAGCGCGAGATCCGCGTGGAGACGCTCGGCGGCGTGATCGTGCCGCGGCTGGAGGAGGACGGCGAAGTGAGCGTGGACATGGGGCCGCCGGCGTGCGAGTCGCCGCTCGTGCAGCCGCTGGAGGTGGACGGCGCGCGCGTGGAGGTCGCGCTGGTCTCCATGGGCAATCCGCACGCGGTGCAGCTGGTGGCCGACGTCGACGCGGCGCCGGTCGGCACGCAGGGCCCGCAGCTCGAGCGCCACGCGCGCTTCCCGAACCGCGTGAACGCGGGCTACCTGCAGGTGGTGGACCGGCACGCGGTCCGCCTGCGGGTCTGGGAGCGCGGGGCGGGCGAGACGCTTTCCTGCGGCACCGGGGCCTGCGCGGCGGCGGTGGCCGGCATCGCGCGCGGCCTGCTCGATTCGCCGGTGCGCGTCCAGACGCGCGGCGGAGCGTTGACCATCGCTTGGGCGGGCGGCGACAATGCCGTCTGGATGAAGGGCCCCGCGCGCACCGTGTTCGAGGGCAGCATCGACCTGCAAGGGCCGCCATGACCGCAGAAGAAGTCGCCCAGTTCTTCCGGACGCACCCGCAGTTCTTCGACCAGCATCCCGAGCTGCTGGAAGCCATCTACGTGCCGCATCCCTACGGCGGGCGCGCCATCCCGCTCGCCGAGCGGCAGATCCTGTCGCTGCGCGAGAAGGTGAAGCTCCTGGAGGGCAAGCTCGCCGAGCTGATCAAGTTCGGCGAGGCGAACGACGCCATCAGCGAGAAGGTGCACCGCCTCGCCACGGGCCTGGCGGCCGCGCGCGACTTCGCGGCGGCCACGCAGGCGCTCGACTTCCACCTGCGCGAGGATTTCTCCGTGCCGCACGTCGCGCTGCGGCTCTGGGGGCGGGTGCTGCCGGCGGGCGCGCCCGAGGGCGCGCCGGTGGAGGACGCGCTGCGCGTGCAGGTGGAGGCGATGGGCGCGCCGCTGTGCGGCCCGGCCGCGGCGAGCCCGTTCCTCGGCTGGTTCGGCGACGCGCGCGAGCACATCCGCTCGATGGCGCTGGTGCCGCTCGGGCAGACCAGGGCCTTCGGCCTGCTGGCGCTCGGCAGCGAGGACGCGCAGCGCTTCTACGCCGAGATGGGAACCCTGTACCTGCGCCGCATCGGCGAGCTCACCGCGGCCGCGCTCGCCGCGCGGCTCTAGAGGGGCCGCCACGCACCCGGACCGGCCCGCGGTCCAGGAATACCTCGGCGCGCTCGCGCACCAGCGGCGCCTCGCGCCGCGCAGCCTGGCGATCTACGGGCGCAACCTCGAGGTGCTGCTGGAGCTCCT
>DATFEJ010000352.1:0-3868 GCA_035251235.1 Burkholderiales bacterium | reverse complement strand
CGAGCGCGCGCCCCGCCCAGGCGAGCGCCGCCGCGCGCACCGTATCCATGAAATAGGCGAGAACCAGCGCGAGCGCGGCGAGCAGGCTCAGCATGACGAGCGTCTCCACGCTGCGGCTCGCGAACACGCGGTCGAACACCTGCAGCATGTACAGGGCCGGCGCGAGCAGCATCACGTTCAGCACCAGGCTGGCGGCGCCGGCGAGCAGCACGAGCGGCCGGACGTGCGGGGCGAGCAGCCAGGTCATGGCCGCCTCACGCCGCGACGGGCTGCGCAGCCGCGAAGCGGCTGCGCAGCTCGCGCAAGTTGGCCACGCCGAGGCGGGAGTAAGCGCGACCGCAATAGGTGACGACGCTCGAATAGGCGACCCCGAGCGCGAGCGCCGCCTCCCGCAGCGTCCTGCCGGTCAGCAGATGCGCGGCGACGTCGAGCTCGCGTGCGCTCATCGCCGGGCAGGCCGCCGCCAATCGCGCCCGCCAGGCGCCCGCATCGGCGCCGGCGTGCACCAGGAGCTCGATGTGGCGCAGGCACGTGGCGAGCAGCAAAGGCGCCAGGCGCCGCACGCGCTCGCTGTCGACCTCGGTGAATTCCCCGGACGCGGCCTGGCGGCCGAGCTGGAGGACGACCCACGCGCCTCGGCCGTCGGCCTTGGCGAGCGACAGGCGCTCGACGACGCCGGGGTCGTCGTAGCGGGCGCGACGATAGTCGGAGGGCGGCAGCATCGACGCGCGCTCGCGTGCGATGACCGTCGGGCGCTCGCCGTGCGTCTCCAGGAGGCGCCGGACCGGATCCACGCGGTGGTAGCGGTCGAGGTAGGCGACCAGAGCGCGCGCGGCTGCTGGCGCCGGCGATTGCAGCGCCTGCGCGCCGAATGCCTGGATGGACCGCGCGCCCATGCGCACGAGCGCGCAATCGTCCACCCGCACCCATTCGTTCACGTGGCGCAGCAGCGCCGAGCAGAAGTCGCGCGTGCTGAGAGAGTTGATGAGGCCTACGACCGGCCCCATGAGGGCGGGCTCGGGCTCCTTGCCCACGTGCAGCGCCTGTTCCACGCCGGCTTCTCCTCTGTTATTGGTGTTGCGGGCGGCAGGTTAGCGACCCACCGTGTCCGCATCATTGCCGGCGTGAATCTGAATTGTTACCGCTTCGCTTCTCCTGGATTCGAGCGGTCGCGAAGCGGCGACCTTGGAATTTGCGGCTACACGCCTTCAACGATGCGCAGGTCGCGGTCCGCACCGTCGCCCAGTGCGCGCAGCGCGTCCTGATGGTCGGGAAGTGTCGTAGGCCGCCAAGGCTTTGGCGAGATTTTCGAACTCGATGACCACCGTCCGGTCGTAAAGCCCGCTTTCGCAGGCCTTGGCCGCGTTCGACGCACGGACCAGGAAGCGCCCGCCGGCGGGCTGAATGGCCGGACAGGCGAGCTTGGTAAATGCGGCGAATCTCCCCGGGCTTTTGGTCTGGCGATGGCAGGTCACCCAGTACGCTTTGGGCATTCGACAATCCTACGCTCGGGGGATGTTTGCCTTCACCGCAACATGCTCGCCGGCCGCGTCGCTGCAGCGTTGACCTTCTTAGGACCGACCGGCCCCGCCATTGGAACCCCCTCGAGCGTAAGGTCGAGGCGTCCACTTTATCGAATGAGGTTCCGTGTCGGCCAACAACGCGCTGTTAGTTGCCATCTCTACCGGACGCATGTGCAGGTCCCCGGAAAGAAATGCTTGCCCGAGGTGGTCGGTTCGACGTATCGGTAGCTTGCGTGCCCCGTGGCCATGCATCTACGCGAGCATTCGTCCTCGAGCCCTTGCAAGTGCCACCAGTACGTAAGGTAGAGCACCATCACTACTGCAACTACAACTGCCGCCGGCATGAGGTAGGTCCGGGGCGGTCCCGATGTACCTGGGAAATCGTGCATGGCAACTAACTTGGAGTTGTGCGGCGCGCCGCGGTAGGCCGCTTAACTAAACACGCCGGCGTGCGGCGCGTCCGCACCAACGCCATGTTAGAGGGTTTGAGCACTAGGGGCTGGGTGATTGCGAAGGCGTCGGTCAACAACGCGCTGTTGGTCTGCAGTCGCGTGGAAATGCCTCCTCTAACGTCACCGAGTGAATATGCTGGCACCGGCCAGAAACGCGACCACCGCGGCGACCACAATTGCAAGCATTGCGGCCCGGTTGGTCCTCCGCGCCCGTGCGAGGGTCTTGGACAGCCGCTCGCCGTCCGCCTTGATCGTCGCGTCCATGCGGGCCAGGAGTTCCCGTTGGCGCGGCGTCAGACCTCCGGATGCCCGAGGAGATACGGCGACGGTCTTCTTGAGTTCGGCCAGGACCTCCTTCAGCCTCGCCGCCTCGGCGTCGACCCGATAAAAGTTGTCGGTGCCGTCGATGGCGCCGGCGGGCACGACGCGCTCGTGGAACGCACGGATCGCCCGGAAGACCGCAAGTGGGGCCATGTCTAGGGCCTGGAGCTGGAAGCGAAGGTCCTCACTGATCCCGAGCGTCTCCGCGCGCTGCGAAAAGCGCGCGAGCGGGCCGAGGCGTTGCGAGTAGACCTGAGGGTCCCGCACGCCGATCGACAAGGACGCTGCCTTCGTGCCCTTGATCTCATACTCATGCAGGTGCGCGTTTTCGATATCCTGCCATGGGATCAGGCCGTAGCGGACCTTGTCCTCGATCCCCGTGGGGCCGATCAGCAGGACATCGGGCTCGGCGAGGCGTGCCAGCAGGCTCTTCGCGACCCAAAGGAACACGAAACCGCAAAGGCCCAGCATCAGCCAGGAGCGCTCGGCCCATCCCAGGGCGGCGCCCGCGCCCGCGCCGGCCAGCACGGCGATGGAGATGACGTACGTCCGTGCCCGCCAGCGAAGGCTGATGCCCGTGGTGAAAGCTTCCGGGCGCAGCTGCTCGAATACGCGATCCGCCTCCTCGCGGCTGAGATTGGCTTCTTCCTTCACCAGCGCATTCGTCCGCCGGTGAGCGTGCACGACATAGGCGATGAGCGCGACGACCGCGGCGAAGAACCACGCCGGCGGCATGAATTTCTGGGCGGCGAACCACAGACCAGCGAATCCGAGCACGACTAGTGCCAGCAGCGCGGTAACCGTGCCGAGCATGTGCAGATACCTGCGGGCGCGGGGACTCATCGGAGCGGCGCGTCGTACAGCCGCTGGAGGTCCGCGATGCCTTCAACGCTCGGCAGGCGCCTGATGCCCTCGATCGGCGGCGCAGCGTTCTCATACGTCGGCTTGTCGCAACCGAACATCTTCCTTCCGTAGCGCCTGAGCGAGAGCAGCCAGTGGTCGTTCCGGTCCACTAGGGACAAGAGGCGAATGTCCCATAGCCGAGAATCGGCAAACCTCGGCTCCCTGCGCTCGGTCATGTGCGCTCTAACGTTCCCGGTAACCGGCGCGTGCCTGGCAGCCCGCGCGCATGGCGGCGCGTCCGCACGCGTCCGCGTTGACCGGGGGGTTAGATGGCACTGCTACACCCCGATAGCTCATTTGGGCGCGTGCCTTTGCCGACGCTCGAGTAGGGCGCTGCCAAGCATTGCGATGGATGTGGCGGCCACCAGAGCCAGAATGACAGTGACCGCCAGATTGCCAGAGAAGCCTTTGATGGCGAAGTAGGCTGTGACGCCCACGAGGATCGCTGCTTCGATGACAAGAGCCGCGGTCTTAAGCATGGCGGTGGATACCTAGTGCCATCTAACGTTCACGCCCAGCCGCGCGCGCCGGCCTGCGGCGTGCTGTTAGCGCGCAGACCCACGCGGCTGCGGCCAGATCCCGGGGTCGCGAGCCGTGTGCAAGACGGCCAGAACGACCACGCGTTTGGACTCAACTCGGTAGAAGATGCCATACGGGAAGTGGGATAGG
>DATFEJ010000087.1:0-2593 GCA_035251235.1 Burkholderiales bacterium | reverse complement strand
CGCGGTGCAGCCGCGGCGCGCGCGCGGCGCTCCATCTCCGCCAGCGGCACGCTCGCCCGCGCAGCCTCGACTTCGGCGCGCTTGGTGGCGAGGATGCGGCGCAGGATGTCGGCCACGTTCCCGCGCCTCAGGCCTGCGCCTTGGCGCGCTGCGTGAAGGCGATGAACTCGTCGAGCTTCTTCCTCGCCTCGCCCTTGGCGATGACGCGCCGCGCGCGGTCGATGCCGGACTGCAGCGTATCCGCCACGCCGGACACGTAGATCGCGGCGCCGGCGTTGAGCAGCACGATGTTGAGCGCCGGGCCGGGCTGGTTCTCCAGCACCGCCTGGATCATCTGCCGGGACTCCTCCACCGAGTTCACCTGGATGGCGCGCCGGTCGTAGAGCTCGACGCCGAACTGCTGCGGATGGACGGTGTACTCGTTGATCTCGCCGTTCTTCAGCTCGCCCACCAGGGTCTCGCCCGAGATCGAGATCTCATCCAGCCCTTCGAGCCCGTACACCACCATCACGTGCTTCGACCCCAGGCGCTGCAGCACGCGCACCTGGATGCCCACCAGGTCCGGGTGGAACACACCCATGATCTGGTTGGGCGCGTTCGCCGGGTTGGTGAGCGGGCCGAGGATGTTGAAGATGGTGCGCACGCCGAGCTCCTTCCTCACCGGCGCCGCATATTTCATCGCCGTATGGTGCGCCGGCGCGAACATGAAGCCCAGGCCGAGCTTTTCGATCGATTCGCCCGTCTGCTCGGGCGTGAGCGCGAGGTGCGCGCCGAGCGCCTCGAGCACCTCCGCGCTGCCCGAGGACGAGGATACCGAGCGCCCCATGTGCTTGGCGACGCGCGCGCCGGCTGCGGCGGCCACGAACGCAGAAGCGGTGGACACATTGAAGGTATGGGCGGCGTCGCCGCCCGTGCCGCAGGTATCCACCAGGCGGCTCGTGTCGGCCACGCGCACCGGCGTGGCGAACTCGCGCATCACCTGGGCGGCGGCGGCGATCTCGCCGATGGTCTCCTTCTTCACGCGCAGGCCGACGATGAAGCCGCCGATCTGCGCCGGCGTGAGCTCGCCGCGCATGATCTGGCGCATGATGTGCAGCATCTCGTCGTGGAACACCTCGCGGTGCTCGACCGTGCGCTGGATCGCCTCGGCGACCGTGATCTGTTTCATGACCGTCCCCCTTTCAGGAAATTCTCCAGCATCTTGTGGCCGTGCTCCGTGAGCAGGGCCTCCGGATGGAACTGCACGCCCTCGACCGGCAGCACGCGGTGGCGCAGCCCCATGATCTCGCCGTCCTCGGACTGCGCGCTCTCTTCGAGTGCCGCGGGCAGCGTCGCGCGCTCGACCACCAGCGAGTGGTAGCGGGTGGCGACGAAGTCCTCGGGCACGCCGGCGAACACCCCGCGCCCGTCGTGGCGAATGCGCGACACCTTGCCGTGCATCACCTGACGCGCCCGCACCACCTTGCCGCCGAATGCCTGGCCGATCGCCTGGTGCCCGAGGCACACGCCCAGGATCGGCACCTTGCCCGCCAGCCGCTCTATCAGTGTGAGCGAGATGCCCGCTTCGTTCGGCGTGCACGGTCCCGGCGAGATGACAATGCGCTCCGGATGCATCGCCGCGATCGCCTCCACCGACGCTTCGTCGTTGCGGATCACCTTCACGTCCGCGCCCAGCTCCCCGAGGTACTGCACCAGGTTGTAGGTGAACGAGTCGTAGTTGTCGAGCACGAGGATCATGGCGCCTCCGCGGCGGCCACTTCGGCAGCCTTGAGGAGGGCGCGCGCCTTGTGCTGCGTCTCCTGCCACTCGGACATCGGGTCGGAGTCCGCCACCACCCCCGCGGCCGCCTGCACGTGCAGCTGCCGGTCCTTCAGCACGGCGGTGCGGATCGCGATGGCGACGTCCATGTCGCCGTTGAAGCCGAGGTAGCCGACCGCGCCGCTGTACACGCCGCGCTTGACAGGCTCCAGCTCGTCGATGATCTGCATGGCCCGCACCTTGGGCGCGCCGGTGACCGTGCCCGCGGGAAAGCTCGCCCGGAACACGTCGAGCGCGTCGAGCCCCGGGCGCAGGCGCCCTTCCACGTTCGAGACGATGTGCATGACGTGGGAATAGCGCTCCACCACCATCTGCTCCGTGACGCGCACGCTGCCGATCTCGGCCACGCGGCCGACGTCGTTGCGCCCCAGGTCGATCAGCATGACGTGCTCCGCGCGCTCCTTCGGATCGGCGAGCAGCTCCGCGGCGATGCGCGCGTCGTCCTCGGGCGTCGCGCCGCGCGGCCGCGTGCCGGCGATCGGGCGCAGGGTGATGCGCTCACCCGCGACGCGCACCATGATCTCCGGCGACGCGCCGATCACGTGATGGTCGCCGAAGTCGAAATAGAACATGTACGGGGAAGGATTCAGGCCGCGCAGCGCGCGGTACAGTGCGATAGGCGGGGCGCCGAAGTCGCGCGAGGTGCGCTGCGAGATCTGCACCTGCATGCAGTCGCCGGCGAATATGTACTCCTTCGCCCGGCGCACCGCCGCCAGGAACTGCTCCTCGGTGACCGAGCGCCTGAGGTCCGCGACAGCGGCCGCCGCGCCGGGCT
>DATFEJ010000248.1:0-12847 GCA_035251235.1 Burkholderiales bacterium | reverse complement strand
GTCCGCCCCCGGGTGCGGCGCATGATGCGCGGCCGGCGTCGCCTTGTGCGCGATGGCGCGCGCCTGCGCCGCCTCGTCCTTGATCTGCGCGGTGGAGCGGCGCTCCGTCAGGTGCCGGTCGCTGAACAGCTTGAAGAACATCGGCACGAAGAATATCGCGAGGAAGGTCGCCGCGAGCATGCCGCCCACCACGCCCGTGCCCACCGAGTGCCGCGCGCCCGCGCCCGCGCCGGCGGACAGCGCGAGCGGCAGCACGCCGAAGATGAAGGCGAGCGAGGTCATGAGGATCGGCCGGAACCGCAGGCGCGCGGCCTCCACCGCGGCCGCCGAGGCCGACAGGCCCTCGTGGTACTTGAGCGAGGCGTACTCGACGATCAGGATGGCGTTCTTCGCCGCGAGGCCGAGCAGCGTCACCAGGCCGATCTGGAAATACACGTCGTTGGTGAGGCCGCGCAGCGACACGGCGGCGAGCGCGCCGAAGGTGCCGAAGGGCATGGCGAGCAGCACCGAGAGCGGCAGCGACCACTTCTCGTACTGGGCCGCAAGGATGAGGAAGACCATCACCACCGCAAGGCCGAGCGCCAGGCCCGAGGTGCCCGCCGAGCGCTTCTCCTGGAAGGACGCGCCCGCCCAGTCGAGGCTGAAGTCCGCGGGCAGCGTCTTCGCCGCCACCCGCTCGACGGCCTCGAGCGCCTGCCCGGTGGACACGCCGGGCTTGCCCGCGCCGAACAGCTTCACCGCCGGCAGGTTGTTGAAACGGTCGAGGGCATCCGGCCCGGCGCTGTAGCGCACGCGCGCCAGCGCGGCGAGCGGCACCATGTCGCCACGGGCGCTCTTCACGAACACCTTGCCGATGTCGTCGGGACGGTTGCGGTAGGCCGGGTCGGCCGACATCAGCACCTGCCAGGTGCGGCCGAACTTGTTGAAGTCGTTCACGTAGTAGGTGCCCATGGTCGCCGCGAGCGTGCCGTAGAGGTCCTCGAGCGAGACGCCGAGCGCCTTGGCCTTTTCGCGGTCGACGTCGACGTACAACTGCGGCACAGTCGCGCGCCAGGGTGTCTGCACCATGCCGAGCAGGGGGTCCTGGCCCGCCGCGCCCATGAACTGGCCGAGCACCTCGGCCATGCGCTGCGGGCCGCCCTCGCCGCGGTTCTGCAGGTAGCCCTCGAATCCCCCCGCGGTGCCCAGGCCGAAGATCGCCGGCGGCGCGATGGCGAACACGAATCCTTCCTTGATGTGCCCGGTCTTCATGAAGAAGTCCATCACCAGCTGCGGCGTCGCCACGTCGCGCTCGTCCCAGTGCTTCTGCGTCACGAAGATGGTGGCGGCATTGTTGCGGAAGCCCCCGGCGAGCAGGTCGAAGCCGCTGAAGGCCACGACGTCGAGGTTGTCCGGATTGCTGCGGATCGCCTGCACGAGCTCCTTCACGACCCGGTCGGTGCGCTCCAGGGTCGCGCCGTCGGGCAGCAGCGCGGCGGCGATGTAGAAGCCCTGGTCCTCGTCGGGCACCAGGCTCCCGGGCGTCGCGCGCCACAGCCACGTCGCCGCCGCCACCATGACCGCGAAGAGCGCCAGCGCGAGGGCGCCGCGCCGGATCATCCACGCCACGCCGTCCTCGTAGCGGTCGGTGAGGCGCCCGAAGAAGCGGTTGAAGGCCGCGAACAAGCCTCGCTCGGCGCGCGCGGCGGGCCTGAGCACGGTGACGCACAGCGCCGGGGTGAGCGTGAGCGCGACCATGCCCGAGATCACCACAGCGATGGAGATGGTGACCGCGAACTGGCGGTAGAGCTCGCCCGCCAGCCCGCCGATGAAGGCGATGGGCACGAACACCGCGCACAGCACGAGCACGATGGCGATGATCGGGCTGGTCACCTCGCGCATCGCCTTGATCGCCGCCTCGCGCGGCGCCAGGCCCTCTTCGTGCATGATGCGCTCGACGTTCTCCAGCACGACGATGGCGTCGTCCACCACGATGCCGATGGCGAGCACCATGCCGAACAGCGTGAGCGTGTTGATGGAATAGCCGAGCAGGTACAGGCCGGCGAAGGTGCCGATGAGCGACACCGGCACCGCGGCGAAGGGGATGAGCGTCGCGCGCCAGCTCTGCAGGAACAGGTACACCACCAGGAACACGAGCAGCATCGCCTCGCCCAGCGTCTTCACCACCTCGCGGATCGACACCTCGACGAAGCGCGTGGTGTCGTAGGGGATGGAGTACTCCAGGCCCTCGGGGAAGCGCTCGGCGGCGCGCGCCACCGTGCGCCGCACCTCCTCGGCCACGTCGAGCGCGTTGGCCCCCGGCTGCAGGAACACCCCGACCAGCGTCGCCGGCTGGCCGTTGATGCGGCCGATGAACTCGTAGTCGCGCGCGGCGAGCTCGATGCGCGCCACGTCCTTCAGGCGCAGCGCGGCGCCGTCGGCGTCGGCGCGCAGGATCACTTCGCCGAACTGCGCGGGATCGGCGAGCCGACCCTTGGTGGTGACCGTGTACACCAGCTCCTGGCCGGCGGGCGCGGGCGACTGGCCGATCTTGCCGGCGGCGAACTGCGCGTTCTGCTCGTTCAGCGCGCGCACGATGTCGGCGGCGGCGATGCGGTGCTGCGTCATGCGGTCGGGCTTGAGCCAGATGCGCATGGCGTAGTCCTTGGCGCCCCAGTTCACCACCCCGGTGGTGCCCGGCACGCGCTTGAGCAGGTCGAGCACGTTCAGCGTGACGTAGTTGGAGACGTAGATGTCGTCGAAGCGCTGCCCGGGCGAGTAGAACGCCACCACCTGCAGGAACGCGGACGAGCCCTTTTCCACCGTCACGCCCTGCCGGCGCACCTCCAGCGGCAGGCGCGGCTCGGCCTGCTTGACGCGGTTGTTGACGTTGAGCGCGGCCTTGTCGACGTCGGTGCCGATCTCGAAGGTGACCTGGATCTGCACCTGGCCGTTCGAGGTGGAGCTCGAGCTCATGTAGAGCATGCCCTCGACGCCGTTGATCTGGTTCTCGAGCGGCGCGGCCACCGTCTGCTCCAGCACCTGCGCGGAGGCGCCGGGATAGAGCGCCTGCACGGTCACCATCGGCGGCGTGATCTCCGGGTACTGCGCAATCGGCAGCGTGCGCATCGCGGCCAGCCCGGCGATGACGATGAAGATCGAGAGCACCGCCGCGAAGATCGGGCGGTCGATGAAGAAGCGGGAAAACATGGGCTAGTGCTTCGCCGCCTGACCCGCCTGCGCTGCGGGCTGCGCAGCGTTCACGTCGGCGGCCTGCACCGGCGCGCCCGGGCCGATGCGCATCACGCCGTCGATGATGACGCGCTCGCCCGCCTTCAGGCCGCCGGTGATGATCCAGTCGCTGCCCGCCCACTCGCCCACCTCGACCGGGCGCGGCTGCGCGGCGTTCTTTTCGTCCACCACGTAGACGAACTTGCCCTGCGGACCTTCGAGCACGGCGCGCTGCGGCACGAGAACGGCCTGGGGACGCGTCGCGCCGGACAGCGTCACGCGCACGAATTGCCCGGGCTGCAGCCGGCCTTCCGGGTTGGGCAGCTCCGCGCGCGCGTCGCTCGTGCCGGTTTCGCCCGACACGCGCACGTCGGAGAATGCGAGCCGGCCGGTGCGGCCGTACACCTCGCCGTCGGCCAGCTGCACCCGCACCTCGAAGCGCCCGTCCCTGGGCAGCACCAGGCGCCCCGCCTCGGACTCGCGGCGCATCATCAGGCGGTCGGCATTCGGAATGCCGAAGTTCACCCAGATCGGATCGACCTGCGTGATGCGCGTGAGCAGCACCTCCGGCCCCGAGACCAGCGTGCCCTCCGAGGGCATCGACCGCCCGACGATGCCCGAGATCGGCGCCTCCACCCGCGCGTACTCGAGGTCGAGGCGCGCTTCGAGCAGCCGCGCCTCTGCCGACTTGACGTCGGCCGCGCCGATCGTTTCGGCCGACACCGCGTCGTCGTAGTCCTTCTGGCTCACGGCGTTCTCGGCGTGCAGCGGGCGCAGGCGCGCGGCGTTGCGCTGCGCCTGCGCGAGCCGCGCCTGCGCGCCCGCGAGGTCGGCTTGCGCCTTGGCGAGCGCCGCCTCGAAAGGCGCGCGGTCGATCGTGTACAGCGACTGCCCTTTCTTCACCCTGGCGCCTTCGGTGAAATTGCGCGCCAGGAGAATGCCGCGCACGCGCGCGCGCACCTCGACTTCGCGCGAGCCGGCGGTCTGTCCCGTGTACTCGAACGACGCGAGCACCAGCCTGGGCTGCACCGTCATGGTGGTCACGGCGGCCGGCGGCATGCCGCCCGGTGCGCCATGCCCGGCCTGGTGGCCGCTGGAGGAGTCGCAGGCGGCGACGGCAACGGAAAGCATGACGACCAAAAGCAATGCAATGCGCATGGGAATCCGAACCTTGGGGAGGGAGCGATTTTACGCCGCCACGGCGCGATCTCTGTTGCAGCCGTGTTTCAATTTGCGCGCCAACTGGTATGCGCTAGTCATCGGACAGCGTGATGGCGTCGACCTTGTTCGCATAGAACGCGAGCCGTCCGCGGATGTCGTGCATCTCGTCGTAGGGGCGCTCGTAGCTCCAGGCCGCATTCTCCGGGCCGCCGGCCACGGAGAAGTACGACGCGCTGCCCTTGTAGGGACAGTAGCTTGCGTGCGCGGACGCGGCCAGGCGCTCCATGCGCACGTCCCGACGCGGGAAGTAGAACACCGGTGCGTAGCCGCCCTCGCGCAGCTCGATCGCGTCGCGCGAGTCGGCGAGCACCTCGCCGCCGAGCGTCACGCGCACGCGCCGGCCGGCCGGACGCGTGACGATGTGGCGGCGCGGGACATCGCGGAAGCCGGGAGCGGGATTGGCCATGGCAGGCGGCGCAAAACGGCACGATACTGTACGCATATACATGTCCGCAACAGGGGCATCAGGCTGCGTCGCAGGCGCGCTGCAGGCGCGCGATGTCGAGCTTGCCCATCTGCAGCATCGCCTGCATCGCCGCCCGCGCCCTGGCAGGGTTGGGATCGCGCAGCAAGCGCGGCAGGACCGTCGGCACGATCTGCCACGACAGCCCGTATCTGTCCTCGAGCCAGCCGCAGCGGCTTTCCTTCCCGCCCGTCGTCAACTTCGCCCAGAGCTCGTCCACCTCGGCCTGCGTCTCGCAATCCACCATGAGCGAAAACGCCGGCGTGAGCTTGTAGTGCGGGCCGCCGTTGAACAGGTGCAGCCGCTGCCCGCGCAGCGTGATGGTCGCCGATTGCGCCGGCAACCCGGGCGCGGGCCGGTGCACGCTCTCGACGCGCGCGTCCTTGAGCACCGACACGTAGAACTTTGCCGCCTCCTCGACGTCGCCGTCGAACCAGAGGAAAGGCGTGACGCCGGGCCCTTCGACCCTGTTCATGCGGCCTCCAGTGCGCGCCTGTGCGGCAGGGGCGGAAAGGCCAGCGCGATCGCCACCGCGCCGAGGCCGACCGCAAAAGAGCCGGCGTAGAGCCACGTGTAGGTGCCGAAGGCATCGAAGCTCCAGCCGCCGGCGAGCGGCCCCAGGGCCATGCCGAGGCTCGAGACCAGCGACGCGGCGCCGATCACGCCGCCCATGATGGCCGGCCCGAAGTAGCCGCGTGCCAGCACCGCGTAAAGCGGCATCACGCCGCCATACGCCAGGCCGAAGACGAAAGCCACCGCGTAGAACTCGTCGAGGCGACGGGCGAAGACGAACGCGCCGGCGGCGAGCGCCTGCACCAGCAGCCCCGCGATCAGCACGCGCTTGGCGCCGTAGCGGTCGCCGAGCAGCCCGAACAGCACGCGCCCGCCCAGGCCGGCGAGTCCCTCCAGGCTGTAGATGCTGACGGCAGCCATCGCCGGAACGCCGCAGAAGATGGCGTAGCTGATGGTGTGGAAGATCGGCCCGGAATGCATCGCGCAGCAGGCGAGGAAGGTCAGTGCCAGCACGATGAACGGCACCGAGCGCAGCGCCTCGCCGAGCGACAGATGGCCTCCGCCTCCCGTATCCGCCGCTGCCGAAGCCGTGCCGGCGGGCGGGGCCGGCGGCTGGCGCACCAGCAGCGACGCCGGCACGAGGACCAGCGCGGCGAGCATCGCGATCGTCATCTGCGCCCCGCGCCAGTCCTGCGCCGCGAGCAGCCAGCCCGCAAAGGGCGACATGGTCATGGGCGCGACACCCACGCCTGCCGTGGTGAGCGACACGGCCAGCGCGCGGTGGCGCTCGAACCAGTTGCTGACCACCGCGATGAACGGCGGGAAGAAGCCCCCGGCGGCGAAGCCGACGAGCAGGCCGTAGGCGAGCTGGAACTCGAGCAGGCTGCTTGCCCGGCTCGCCAGCGCAAGCCCGAGCGCGAGCAGCACGGACGCCGCGAGCACGACGGGCCGCGCGCCGAAGCGGTCGCTGAGCGTGCCCCAGACGAAGCCGCCCACGCCCATGGCGAGGAAGACGAGCGTCATCGCGCCCGAGATCCCGGCGCGCGACCAGCCGGTCGCCTCCGCCATCGGCTGCAGGAACACGGCGAGCGCGAACACCGCACCGAAGGCGACGCAGGTCATCAGGGCGCCGACGGCGACGATCACCCAGCCGTAGCGCGACTCGCCGGCGCTCATGCGGCCGCCTGTGCCGGCACGATTACCATCCACGGCACGCCGAACCTGTCGTTCACCATGCCGAACGCCGGCGAGAAGAAGGTCTTGCCCAACGGCATCTGCACCCGCCCGCCGTCGGCGATCGCCGCGAACAGGCGTTGCGCCTGCGCCTCGTCCCTGGCATTGAGCGTGAGCGCGAATCCCTGGAAGCCCGGCTTGCCCGTGCAGTTGCCGTCGGAGGCCATCACCTGCGTATCGCCCACGCGGAAGTTGCAGTGCATGACCTTCTCGGCGGCGCCAGGCGGGTTGTGCTCGGGACTGGGGTTGTCCTTGTAGCGCATGAGCGCCTCGACCTTGGCGCCGAGCGCCTTCTGGTAATAGGCGAGCGCCTCGTCACAGCGGCCTTCGAAAAACAGATACGGCTGGATCGACATGGCACCGCCTCGCTCAGGATTTCGACTCGACGATCTGGCGGATGCCGGCGAGGCCCTGCTCGAAATCGCCGCCGACCATCTTGTCCATGTCGAACACGAGGCACATGGCCTTGCCGATGAAGTTGTTCCGGCCGTTCATGGTCCAGGTGACCCGCGTCCCCTGGCCCTCCGGCCGGAACTCGAACGCGGCCGTGTTCGTGGCCGCGAAGGGCTTGAAGAACTCCAGCTTGAAGCGCACGAGCTCCGCCGGCCGGCTCTCCACGATCGTCATGCGGCCCTCGCCCACCTCGTTGTTCCCCGCCCAGGACATGATCGCGCCGGTGCCGGCCGCCGGCCCCTCGTAGGACTCCTTCGCGTTCGGGTCCTTCTTCGCCCATGGCGACCAGGCCTTCCACTTCCTCAGCTCGTTCACCTGTGCGAACACCGTCGGCGCGGGCACGGCGAACGTCGCCGTGCGCGACACACTGAACTCGCTTGGCTGCGAGGCGACATACGCCGCCAGCGCCACGACCACCACGGCTACACCGATCAGGACTTTCACCAGCATGATGCGTTTCCTTTCCTCAGTTGATGGTTCCGCTGCGCTCGCGCAGCCGGTCGAGCGTCTCGCTCCAGCCCTGCTCCATGCCGTCGAGCATCGCCCCGGCCTCGGGGCCGGCGCCGGCCGCGGTGGCATGCAGCGTGAGGCGGGTCCTGCCATCCTCATCGGCGAGCGAGACGGTGATCACTTCCTCCAGGCGCTGCACGCCGCGGGCGTCGTCGGCGAAGCAATGAATCACCACGCGCCCGGGCGGCGCGACCTCGCGGAAGCTGCCGCGCACCCAGTAGTCCCGTCCTTCGGGCGAGCGCATGCACAGGCGAAACAGGCCTCCGGGACGCGCGTCGGCCTCGCAGGAGTGGATGGTGAAGCCGCGCGGCCCGAACCAGTGCGCGAGGTGCTCGGCGCGCGTCCACGCCGCGAACACCCGCTCGCGTGGCGCGTCGTAGACGCGCTCGGCGTTGACGATGTATTCGCGCAGCGGCGCAGCGGGTGCGGCGTTCATGGCGCGAGAAAATGCTCGAGATTCTCGAAAGTCCCGCTCCAGCCCTGGTTCATGCTGGCGCGCCCTTCGTCGAAGATGCGGCGCTCTTCGTCCGTGGCGTTGATCGGCACCCAGCTCACGGCGATGAGCGTGCCCTTGCCCTGCTCGGCGAAGGTCACGGTGGTGAGCAGCTCGCGCGGCCATCCCGGCGCCATCGGGTGGCGCGTAATGCCGCCCTGCTCGTCGGAGAACGAGTTGACCCAGACGAGCTTTTCGGGCTTGACGATCTCGCGGTACAGAAAGCGACCCCACAGCTCGCCGCCGTCGGGCGAGCGCAGGTGGTAGTGCATCAGCCCGCCGGGGCGCAGGTCCACCGTGCAGTGCGCCACCACGAAGCCCTTCGGGCCCCACCAGTGCCGCAGGTGCTGGACCTCGGTCCAGGCCTGCCAGACGCGTGTGCGCGGCGCGGCCACCGAGCGCGTGATGACGAACGGCGCGGTGTCGCTCATTTGTCCACCAGCACCCGGAAGCCGCCGTAGATCATGCGCTTGCCGTCGAAAGGAAAGGTCTTCGGGTCCATCATCGGCAGTACCCGCTTGTCCTTCATCACGCGCGCATTCACGCGGTCGCGGTGCGCGCGCGACTTGAACACGATGTAGGAAAAGAACACCGTCTCGCCGGCGCGCTGCTGAACGGCGCGCGGGAACGAGGTGCGCTTGCCCCACTTCACGTCGTCGGCGACGCACTCGCGGAACTCGAGCGCGCCGTGCTCGCGCATGATGCGGCCCATCTTGGTGGCGACGCGCTTGTAGGCCGCGAGCTTCTTCTTGGGCACCGGCGTCAGGAAACCGTCTACGTAAGCCATGATCTCTCCTTATAAGACTGCGGTCGGTCCGGGCAGCAGGGTGCCCAGCTGCTCGAGCGCGCCGCGCCAGCCTTCCTGGTGCGAGGCCTCGTTTTCCATGTCCAGGTACCGCTCGTGGCGCAATTCGAGCTCGGTACCCTTGCCCGCCGCACGCAGGCTCACCGTCAGCAGCGACTCGTGCCCGGGCTGGTTCTTCCAGTTCCATGTCATCACCAGCCTGCGGTGCGGGATCAGCTCGCGATAGCCACCGGTCAGCTCGAATTCCCGGCCCTGCGCATCCTTCATGAGGATGCGATAGCGCCCGCCCACCTGCACATCGACCTCCGCCAGCGGTATCGACCAGGATGGGTCGGGCTTGAACCAGTGCCTCAGCGCCTGCGGGTCGGTCCACGCCCGCCAGACCTTTTCCGGCTCGACGGGGTAGAAGCGCGTGAGGACGAGGAAGGGCTTTTCGGCGAGGCGGGCTTGTTCCATGTCTGCAATTCCTCCTGCTGGTACAGGTAGCGCGCGAGCGCGTCGAGCTTGTCGGTCCAGAATTTCTCGTAGCGCTGCATCCAGGCGGCGGCGGCCTTCATCGGCGCCGCCGAGAGCTCGCAGCTCACCACGCGGCCCTCCTTGTTGCGCGCGATCAGGCCGGCGTCCTCGAGCACGCGCAGGTGCTTGAGGAAGCCGGGCAGCGACATGCCGTGCGGCCCGGCGAGCTCCGACACCGCGAGGCTGCCGCCCTGGCCGAGGCTCTCCAGCACCTTGCGCCGCGTCGGATCGGCGAGCGCGCCGAACACGCGGTCGAGGGTGGCGTCCTGATACTGAACCATAAGGTTAAGTATCGGCGCATTGCCCCGCCCATGTCAAGATGGCCGCATGGCAACCCGCAAGCGCTTCGCGCAGCGCGAGGACCTCGGCTTGAGCAAAGCCGAGTTCGCGGTGCTGCGACGCCTGAATACCCCTCGCAAGATCCAGGCTTTCCTCCATGTCCTGAAGCAGAACTTCGAGCCCAATGGCGATACCTGCCGCCCGGTGCGCGAGGTGCTGCGCACCCGGAGCGCGCATTGCATCGAAGGCGCGATGCTGGCGGCCGCGGCGCTATGGGTGCACGGCGAGCCGCCGCTGCTCCTCGACTTGCGCGCCGAGCGCGACTACGACCACGTGGTGGCGCTCTTTCGCCGCAACGGCTGCTGGGGCGCGATCTCCAAGACGAACGGCGTGTTCCTGCGCTGGCGCGACCCGGTGTACCGCACCCTGCGTGAGCTGGCGCTTTCCTACTTCCACGAGTACTGCAACCGCCGCGACCACAAGACGCTGCGCGAGTACTCGGTGCCCTACGACCTGCGCCGCGCCGACCCGGCCGTCTGGTCGAGCGGCCAGAAGCACGCCTGGGAGGTGGCCGAGACGCTGGACGACCTGCGCCACTTCCGCATCGCGAGCCGCCGCCAGCTGAAGGAAGTCACGCGCCGCGACCCCTTCGAGCGCGCGGCCGGCATTCTCCAGCAGTACCGCAAGCCCCCGGACGCCCGCCGCAGGCGCGGCAAGCACCGGAAATAGAAGGGTTTTTCCAGTTACCGGGGTAACACTCGGTTACACACGTTACCTGCCCGTGGACCGATCCTGTCTGCGTCGCCGGCGCTCATGGGAGGCCGGGGCAAGCAGAAAAGGAGACCATCATGCTGACGAAGATCACCGCCACCGCCCTTCTGGCCGCCACCGCGCTCCTCGGCGCGACCCCCGCACTCGCCGACCACGATCGCTACGGCCGCTTCGACAAGCGCATGGTGGCCGGGGACGCCCGCGCCCCCTATTACGGTCACGGCGAGCGCCGCGTTGTCGAGCGCCGCTACGTGGAGCACCGCCCGGTGGTCGTCCGGCGGCACGTGGTGCATCGCCCGGTCGTGGTGCACCGCTACGTCGCCCCGCCGCCCCCGGCCGTGGTCTACCACAGCCACTCGCACGACGTGCTGGGCGGCCTGATCTTCGGCGCCGTGCTCGGCGCCGCGATTGCCAGCCACGGCGGCCACTAGAGAACCTTCAGGCCGCCATGCGGTCCGACGGCCAGCCCCGCGCCGGCCGTCGGCGCTTGTCAGGACCGGCGCGCGCTTTCGACTAAACTGCCGGAAGGAGATCCCATGCAACGACGCTCCCTGTTGAAAGCGCTTGCCGCCCTGCCGCTCGCCGGCGCCGCGCGGCACGCGCAGGCACAGAAGAAAGGACTGGCGATGGTCGAAGAGCTGCAGAGCACCTGGAAGAACTACCTCGCCGCGGGCGCGCCGGCGCCCTCGCCGGACGAGCCGTTGAAGCTCGCGGACGCGGAGTGGAAGAAGCGCCTGTCGCCCGCCGCTTTCAACGTGCTGCGCCAGGACGGCACCGAGCGCGCGGGCACGAGCCCGCTCGACCGCGAGAAGCGCGCCGGCGTATTCGCCTGCGCCGGCTGCGACCTGCCGCTGTTCACTTCGGCGATGAAGTTCGACAGCGGCACGGGCTGGCCGAGCTTCTTCACCACCATCCCGGGCGTCTTCACCGAGAAGACCGACTACTACCTGATCTACCCGCGCACCGAGTACCGGTGCAAGCGCTGCAACGGGCACCACGGCCACGTGTTCAAGGACGGCCCCGCGCCGACCGGGCTGCGCTACTGCAACAACGGCGTCGCGCTGAAGTTCATCCCCAAGGAAGGCCAGGCCTAGTCAGGCGAGGCCCAGCTCGGAGGCGAGCGGCGCGCCCGGGTAGTGGAAGCGCACCGGGCCGTCCGGCTCCATGTGCAGGAACTGGTGCACGCGGGGGTCGCTCGACTCGCGCAGCTCGGCCGGCGCGCCCCGGGCGATGACCGCGCCGTCCGCGATCACGTAGACGAGGTCCGCGACCTTGAGCGATTCGTTGACGTCGTAGGTGACCACGATCGACGTGGCGCCGAGCGCGTCGTTCAGCGTGCGCACCAGGTCGGCGATCACGTTGAGCGAGATCGGGTCCAGGCCGGCGAAGGGCTCGTCGTACATCGTCAGCATCGGATCCATGGCGATGGCGCGCGCCAGCGCCACGCGCCGCGTCATGCCGCCCGAGAGGTCGGCGACGCGCAGCGCGTGCGCGCCGCGCAGCCCGACCGCGTGCAGCTTCATCAGCACCAGGCTCCTCACCAGCGCCTCGGGCAGGTCCGTGTGCTCGCGGATCGGAAAGGCGATGTTCTCGAACACCGAGAGGTCGGTGAACAGGCCGCTGGTCTGGAACATCATGCCCATCTTGCGGCGCAGCGCGTACAGCGGCGCGCCGTCCAGCAGATGCACGGGCTCGCCGTCGACGTGGATGGTGCCGCGCGCCGGCCTGAGCTGCCCGCCGATCAGCTTGAGCAGCGTCGACTTGCCGCTGCCGCTGGTGCCGAGGATGCCGACCACCTTGCCGCGCGGCACGTCGAGCGTCAGCCCGCGCAGCACCGCGCGCTCGTTGTACGCGAAGTGCACGTCGCGGATCTCGACCAGGTTGCCGGAGGATGGCGGCATGCCGGGTGGTAGTCTAGCCCAAGCCATGCGCGCGCCCTACGCCGAGCTCGGACCCGCGACCGTGCTCGACGCGCTGGAAACGGCCGGCCTGCGCGGCGACGGGCGCCTGCTGTCGCTCAACAGCTACGAGAACCGCGTCTACCAGGTGTGGCTGGAGGACGGCGGCAGCGTGGTCGCCAAGTTCTACCGCCCGGGGCGCTGGAGCGATGCGCAGATCCTCGAGGAGCACGGCTTCGTGCAGGAGCTGGCGGCGCGCGAGATCCCCGCGGTGGCGCCGCTCGTGCTGGAAGGCGCGACGCTGCGCGCGCACGCGGGCTTTCGCTTCGCCGTGTTCCCGCGCCGCGGCGGCCGCACGCCGGAGCTCGAGGACCGCGAGACGCTCGTCTGGCTGGGCCGTTACCTCGGCCGCATCCACGCCGTGGGGGCCGCGCGCGCCTTCGCCGCGCGGCCCACGCTCGACCTGGAGAGCTTCGGCCGCG
>DATFEJ010000212.1:0-3327 GCA_035251235.1 Burkholderiales bacterium | reverse complement strand
CCCAGGCGCGCAGCAGCGCGGCGCACGGCGCGCCGTGCACGGCGCGCTGCACCGCCACGCTACTTCGGCGGCGCTTCGCCGGCGTGCTTCTCGTACGCATCGATGATGCGCGCGACGAGCGGGTGGCGCACCACGTCGGCGGCCGTGAAGTCGGTGAAGGCGATGCCGCGCACCTCGGCGAGGATGCGCCGCGCCTCGATGAGGCCGCTCTTCTGGCCGCGCGCCAGGTCGATCTGCGTGACGTCGCCGTTGACCACCGCCTTGGCGCCAAAGCCGATGCGCGTCAGGAACATCTTCATCTGCTCGGGCGTGGTGTTCTGCGCTTCGTCCAGGATGACGAAGGCGTGGTTGAGCGTGCGGCCGCGCATGTAGGCGAGCGGCGCCAGCTCGATCGTGCCGCGCTCGAGCAGCCGGCCGACCTTGTCGAAGCCCATGAGGTCGTACAGCGCGTCGTACAGCGGCCGCAGGTAGGGGTCGACCTTCTGCGCCAGGTCGCCGGGCAGGAAGCCCAGGCGCTCGCCCGCCTCGACCGCCGGGCGCACGAGCACGATGCGCTTCACCTTGTCGCGCTCGAGCGCGTCGACCGCGCAGGCCACGGCCAGATAGGTCTTGCCGGTGCCGGCCGGCCCCACGCCGAAGGTGATGTCGTGCGCCAGGATCTGCTCGAGGTACTGCACCTGGTGCGGCGTGCGGCCGTGCAGGTCGGCGCGGCGCGTGACGAGCGCCGGGCCGTCCGCCGTGCCTTCCGGCGCCTTGCCCTGGGTCAGCTCGGTCAGGCCGAGCTGCACGTCGTCCAGGCTCAGCTCGGCGGCGGCCTTGTCGTAGAAGTGCGCCAGCGCCTGCGCCGCGCGCTCGGCCTGCTGCGGCTGGCCGCGCACCGTGAAGCGCGCGCCGCGGCGCGCGATGGACACGTCGAGCGCCGACTCGATCTGGCGCAGGTTCTCGTCGAGCGCGCCGCACAGCCGCGCGAGGCGCTGGTTGTCCACGGGATCGAGCCGCACTTCCACGGCCTTACTGGCCATCGGCGAGCTCTCCGCGCAGCGAATGCGCGCGCGCCGCGGTGATGCGCACCTCGGCGAAACGGCCGGCGAGCGCCGCCGGCCCGGCGAAGTTCACCACGCGGTTGTTGCCGGTGCGGCCGGCGAGCTCGCGCGCGTCGCGGCGCGAAGGGCCCTCGACCAGCACGCGCTCGCTCTTGCCCACCATCGCCTCGCTGACGGCGCGCGCCTGCGCATCGAGCTGCGCCTGCAGCCGCTGCAGGCGCTCGAGCTTGTCCGCGCGCGGCGTCGGGTCGGGCAGCTCGGCCGCCGGGGTGCCCGGGCGCGGGCTGTAGAGGAAGGAGAACGAGCCGTCGAACTCGAGCTCGCGCGCCAGCGCCAGCGTGGCCGCGAAGTCGGCCTCGGTTTCTCCCGGGAAGCCGACGATGAAGTCGGAGGTGAGGCTCAAGCCGGGTCGCGCCTTGCGCAGGCGGCGCACGATCGAGCGGTACTCGAGCGCCGTATAGCCGCGCTTCATGGCGGCGAGCACCCGGTCGGCGCCCGATTGCACGGGCAGGTGCACGTGCGGCGCGAGGGCGGGCAGCGCGGCGTGCGCGTCGACCAGCCGCTGCGTGAACTCGCGCGGGTGCGAGGTCGTGTAGCGGATGCGCTCGATGCCGTCGATCTCCGCGACGTAGTGCAGCAGCTCGGCGAAGTCCGCGTCCTCACCGGCGACGCGGCCGCGCCAGGCGTTCACGTTCTGGCCGAGCAGGGTGACCTCGCGCACGCCCTGCGCCGCGAGGGCCGCGATCTCGCCGACCACGTCGGCGAAGGGCCGCGACACCTCCTCGCCGCGCGTGTAGGGCACGACGCAGAAGCTGCAGTACTTGCTGCAGCCTTCCATGATGGAGACGAAGGCGCTCGCGCCCGCGGCGCGCGGCGCGGGCAGGCGGTCGAACTTCTCGATCTCGGGAAAGCTCACGTCGACCTGCGGCGCGCCAGTCGCGCGGCGGCGCGCGAGCAGTGCAGGCAGCCGGTGCAGCGTCTGCGGGCCGAACACCACGTCGACGAACGGCGCGCGCGCGACGATGCCGCTGCCTTCCTGGCTGGCCACGCAGCCGCCGACGGCGATCATCAGGCGGGGATTGGCCTGCTTCAGATGGCGCACGCGCCCGAGGTCGGCGAACACCTTCTCCTGCGCCTTGTCGCGCACGGAGCAGGTGTTGAAGACGATGACGTCGGCGTCCTCCGGGCCGGCCGCCGCGGCGAGGCCCTCGGCTGCCCCGAGCACGCCGGCGATCTTCTCCGAGTCGTATTCGTTCATCTGGCACCCGTAGGTGCGCAGGTAGAGCTTGCCGGACATGGGGCGCGCGCCGCCCTAATCCGTCGCGCCGCCGGCGGGCTTGGCCGGCACCGGCTTGGGTGCCGGCTTGGGCGCGGGCGGGGGCGCCGATGCGGCGGCCTCCTCGGCGGTGAGGATCCAGACGCGCGCGATCTGGCCTTGCGCGTCCACCCGGTACTTCACCACGCTCCCGGGCGGAATCGCCATGGGCAGCACGAGCCGGTTGTGGATGTCGCGGATCAGCGCCCCCGGCGCGAGGCGCATCGTCGACTGGTCGATCTGCACGGTCATGTCCTGCAGGTGGCGCATCACGCCGCGCTTGGTGTCCGGCGGCACCGTGCGCAGCTGCGCGAGCGCCGGCGCCGCGAGGCAGAGCAAGGCGAGGATTGCCAGCGAACGCATCATCGGCGCGCCTCGCCCGGGAATGGGGGATGGTGGCGAATCAGGGACTCGAACCCCGGACACACGGATTATGATTCCGCTGCTCTAACCAGCTGAGCTAATTCGCCACACGTGCCGAATTTTAATCCAGCCGGCGGCCGGGCGCCATCCGCGCCGCCGCTAGAATGCGCGCATGCAGGTTGATCTGGCGGTGGTCGGCACGGGGCTGGCGGGGTTGGCGCTGGCGCGCGCGGCGCGCGGTCTGTCCGTGGCGCTGATCGGCGATGCGCCCGCGCCGATGCCCTCGGGCGCTGCGTTCGAATCCCGCGTGTACGCCCTGACGCCGGGAAACGTCGATTTCCTCGAGCGGCTCGGCGCGTGGCGGCGCATGCCGCGCGCGCGCGTCGCCCCCGTCTACGCCATGCGCGTGTTCGGCGACGACGGTCGCGCCGAGCTCGCGTTCGACGCTTACCGCGCGGGCGTGCCGGCGCTGGCCTGGATCGCCGAAGACGGCGCGCTGCAGGCCGCGCTCTACGAAACCCTCGCGCACGACGCGGACCTGCAGCGGCTGGTCCCGGAACGCCTGTCCGGGCTGTGGCTCGAAGCGGACGCGGCGCGCCTGGCGCT
>DATFEJ010000243.1:0-5313 GCA_035251235.1 Burkholderiales bacterium | reverse complement strand
GGCCGAGGCGGCGACGGCCGCGGCCGGCGGCCCGCCCGTGCGCATCGGCATCGCGCGCGACGCGGCCTTCGGCTTCTACTACCCGGGCGACCTCGATGCGCTGCGCTCGGCCGGTGCGGAGCTGGTGAGCTTCGACGCGCTGCACGCCGAGCACCTGCCCGAGGTGGACGGGCTTTTCATCGGCGGCGGCTTTCCGGAGACGCACATGGACGAGCTGGCCGCGAACACGAGCCTACGCCGCGAGCTGCACGACGCGATCGAGGGGGGGATGCCCGCCTACGCCGAGTGCGGCGGGCTGATGTACCTCGCGCGCAGCATCGAGTGGGACGGGCGCCGCGCGGAGATGGCGGGCGTGATCCCCGCGGACATCGTCATGCACCGCCGGCCGGTCGGGCGCGGCTACGTGCACCTGCGCGAGACCGGCCGCGGACCCTGGCCGCGGGCGGCCTCGCCGGTCATCCGCGCGCACGAGTTCCACTACTCGAGCGTCGAGAACCTCGCGCCCGACGCGGAGTTCGCCTATGAAGTGGAGCGCGGCTACGGCATCGACGGCCGGCACGACGGCATCGTGCACAAGAACCTGCTCGCCTCCTTCGCCCACCTGCGCGACGTCGCCGGCAACCCGTGGGCGCGTCGCTTCGTCGATTTCGTGAGGAGCTGCAACCATGCCGCTTGAATTCGACTTCGAAGGCTACCTGGTCGATCCGCTGCAATGGACCGAGAAGGTCGCCGAGGAGCTCGCGCGCCAGGAGGGCATCGTCCTGACGGACGAGCACTGGGTGGTGATCCGCTTCGTGCGCGAGTACTTCGAGCAGCACCACATCGCGCCGGACGCGCGCCACGTCATGAAGCACCTGGCCGCCACCAAGGGCGCGGGCAAGGCGGGGCGCAACGACCTGTTCGTGCTCTTTCCCTACGGCTACGTCAAGCAGGCCTGCAAGATCGCCGGCATGCGCAAGCCGCGCGCCTGGAGCACCGGCTGATGATCACCGTCACGCCGCCGGCCGCGGCGCAGATCCTGCAATCGGCCGGCGGCGCGGGGCTGCGGTTGGCTGCGCGGCTCGACGACAAGGGCGTCATCGAGTACGGCATGGGCTTCGACGAGCAAGCCGACGGCGACGCGCAGGTGGTGTCGAACGGCGTCACGCTCCTCGTCTCGCCCGGCAGCGTCGAGCTGCTCACCGGCGCGACGCTCGACTACGTGGAGATCAACCCGGGCGAGTGGCGCTTCATCTTCATCAACCCGAACGACCCCTCGCACAAGGCGCCGAAGGAAGTTCGCTGACCAGAAATTCACGCGCGCCCCGGCCCGGTTAACATGCCCGCATGACCGAACGCAAGCGCGCCGCCACCAAGGCCTACCAGAACCCGTCCTTCCTCAACAGCAAGGATGCCCGTCCGCTGCGCATCCTGTCGGAGTATTTCGAGCCCAAGAGCCGCTTCGACCGTTTCAAGGTGGAGGACACCATCGTCTTCATGGGCTCGGCGCGCATCCTGTCGCGCGAGGCTGCCGAGGAAATGGCGCGCAAGGGGCGCGCAGGCGATGGCGACGCGGCGAAGGCGGAGACCGCGCTGAGGATGTCCGCCTACTACGAAGCCGCGCGCGAATTCGCCTTTCGCCTGACGAACTGGTCGAAGGCGCTAGACCGCGAGGAGCGCCGCTTCGTGGTGTGCACCGGCGGCGGCCCCGGGATCATGGAAGCGGCCAACCGCGGCGCGGCCGAGGCGAAGGGACTGAACGTCGGCCTCACCATCTCGATTCCGGTGGAGGAATTCGACAATCCTTACGTCACGCGCGAGCTCGCCTTCCACTTCCACTACTTCTTCATGCGCAAGTTCTGGTTCGCCTACCTGGCGAAGGCGGTGATCGTCTTTCCGGGCGGCTACGGAACCCTGGACGAGCTCTTCGAGCTCCTGACGCTGGTGCAGACGCGCAAGATGCGCAAGCCCATGCCCATCGTGCTCTTCGGCACCGAGTACTGGCGCGAGATCGTCGATTTCGACGCGCTCGCGCGCCACGGCATGATCGACCCGAGAGACGTCGAGCTCGTACACCGCACCGACTCGGTCGACGACGCCTTCGATTGGGTCGTCCTGCAGCTCGCCGAGAAGGCGCTGGGGCAGCCGGGGGCGACGCTGTAGCTGGAAGCTGCCGCCGTTCAATCCACCCGGAATCCGCAGTGTGAACTGCATCACGCGCTTCCCAGGGCAGTTAATGCTCAGCTAATTCTCGGCGACTAGCATTCCCGGCCATGTCGACGCAGCCCCGGCACTTCGAGACCGTGATCATCGGCACCGGGTTCTCGGGACTGCTGGCGGCCATCCGCTTGCAGAAGAAGCGATGCAACGACTTCGTGCTGCTGGAGCGAAGCGCCGAGCTGGGCGGCACCTGGCAGGTGAACTCCTATCCCGGCGCAGAGGTGGATATCCCAACCAGCCTCTACTGCATCTCGTTCATCCCCTATCCGTTCGGGAAGACCTTTGCCCCGCAAAGCGAGTTGCTCGCCTACACGAATCACGTCATCGACAGGTTCGGCTTGCGCAAGCACGCACGTACCAACCAGACGGTGACCAGGCTCGCTTTTGACGAGCGCGAGCACCAATGGCATGTGCAGACCGAATCAGGCGAGAGATATACCGCCCGCTTCGTGATTGACACGAGCGGGGTGCTGGCGAACCCGCACATTCCCAGAATCAAAGGTGCGGAAACCTTCAAGGGACCGAAATTCCACTCAGGGCACTGGGATCACTCCGTCGCCCTGGAAGGAAAGCGCGTCGGCGTGATCGGCTCGGGATGCTCGGGCGCCCAGATCGTTCCGGCCATTGCCGGCAAGGTATCCCGCTTGACCCTGTTCATGGGCAAGGCGCAGTGGATCCTTCCGCGCTCGGACCGGCAGTACGGTGCCGTGGAGCGTTTCGTTCGAACGCTGCCGGGCATACGGCACCTCATCCGTTTGCTCGTCTTCGCCTTCTACGACCTCAGGTTCATCGCCTTCCGCCGCTATCCCGGGATCTCGGGAATCAGCCGGCTCATGAAGGACCATTACCGCAGAAGGCTGAAAAAGCATCTGGACAGGTACATCAAGGACGAGAAATTGCGGCAGCACATGATGCCCGACTACGAGCTGGGCGGCCGGCGGGTCATCCCGACGAATACCTATCTCCCCGCGCTGTCCCGTGACAATGTCGAAGTGGATATCAGCGGGATCGAATGCATCACGCCCGAGGGCGTCAGGACGAAGGATGGCAAGGACATTCCCCTGGACGTCATCGTCTACGCCACGGGATACTTCGCGTATTCGGACATGAAGAGGGCGCTGACGTTTCAGGTCCATGGGCTGGGTGGCCGCAACCTCAACAGCGAATGGGAAAGGGAGGCGGTCTCCTACAAGGGCATCGCCGTTTCCGGCTACCCCAACTACTTCAAGGTGAACGGCCCGAACACCGGCTCCGGGCACAGCTCGCAGATTTCCTATATGGAAGTGGCCACGGATTACATCGTCCAGGCCATTTGCGCCGTGAAGCGGGACAGGAGCATCCAGGCCATCGACGCCAGGCGCGACCTGCAGGATGCCTACGTCGCCGGCATGAGAAGAAAGATGCAAAAAACGGTCTGGCAGAATGCCGCTTGCACTGCGTTCTACAGGAAGAACATGACCGAGGAAGTCACCAGCCTCTCCCCGGAACCGGTGACCGGGTTCATCCTCTCCCGCAAGTGGTTTCGCATGGGCGATTATCTCCAGTTGAAGTGAAGTGCGGTCGAGCGCTGCTGGACGCCGCCGCGGCGCGGCGTTAGTCTGGTTTTCGGCATGGCGAAGCCCACGGTCCCGAAGCAGGTGCAGTCGCAGGCGGTGCGCCTCGCGCGCAAGACGCAGTCGCTCGACATCCTGTACGCCGTGGCCACCAGCCTCAGCCAGCCCGGCAGCCTCGAGCAGGTGCTGGGCGGCTTCCTCGACACCTTCATCGAGCTGGTGGACGCGCGCGCGGCGAGCGTGCGCCTCGCCGAGGACGGCGGCACGCGCCTCATCGCCAGCCGCGGCCTCGCGCCGGAGGCGGTCGATCGCGACAGCCCGGCGTTCGTCGAAGTCCCGGTGAAGTACCAGGACCGCATCCTCGGGGTCTACAACCTGTTCCTCGAGCGACCGGTCGCGGCGATGGGCGAGGACATGCCCGACCTCCTGATCAGCGTCGGCCGGCACCTGGGCCTCGCCATCGAGAAGTCGCGCCTGGAGGGCGAGGCGCGGCGCCTGGCGATCCTCGAGGAGAGGAACCTGATCGGCAACGAGCTGCACGACTCGCTCGCGCAGTCGCTGATCGGCATGCGGCTGCAGCTCAAGCTCCTGGGCGAGTCGCTCGAGAGGAAGGACGTGGGCGGCGCGCAGTACGAGGCGAGCCGCCTGCGGCGCGCCATGGAGCGCGCCAACGCCGACCTGCGCGAGCTGCTGACGAACTTCCGCCTGAAGATCGACGACGCGGGCCTGGCGCGCACGCTGCAGAACCTGGTGGCGCGCTTTGGCCGCGAGACCGGCATCGCGGTGTTCTTCCAGAACGAGTGCCGCGCGCTGCCGCTCACGCCGGCGCAGGAGATCCAGGTGTTCTTCATCGTGCAGGAGGCGCTCGCCAACATCCGGCGGCACAGCGGCGCGCACAACGTGCGCGTGCTGCTCAACAACGAGGAGGACCTGTACACCGTGCTGATCGAGGACGACGGGCTGGGCATGAGCGAGGCGGCCGAGGAGGGCGCGCCGGGCGCGCACGCGGGCCTCGCCATCATGCGCGAGCGCACCGAGCGGCTGCACGGCCAGATCGTGATCGAGAGCGAGCCGGGCGAGGGCACGCGCATCGTGCTGATGTTCAACGCGCCGCCGGCGCCGGCCTGACATGCGCGTCCTGCTGATCGACGACCACGCGCTGGTGCGGAAGGGCATCGAGGAGCTGCTGCAGAGCCGCGGCGTGCAGGTGGTGGCCTCGGTCGGCTCGGGCGAGGAGGGCGTGCGCCGCGCGCGCGAGCTGCCCGCCGACCTGATCCTCCTGGACGTCAAGATGCCGGGCATGAACGGCATCGAGACGCTCAAGCAGCTGCGCGCGAACGGCGTCCAGGCGCCGGTGGTGATGCTCACCATGAGCCGCGAGGACGCGGATCTCGCCGCCGCGCTGCGCGCCGGCGCGCGCGGCTACCTGCTGAAGGACATGGAGCCCGAGGAGCTGCTGCCGGCGCTCGAGGCGGCGGTGCAGGGCGACAACGTGGTGGCGCAGGAGCTGGTCGGGTCGCTCGCGGGCCTGGTGCGCGGCGACGCCGGCGCGGCGCCGCCG
>DATFEJ010000159.1:0-2253 GCA_035251235.1 Burkholderiales bacterium | reverse complement strand
CCGGGCTTCCTCGAGCCGCGCGCGCACGCCCCACCAGGCCCCGGGCACGTGGCGCGCTCGGAAGCGCAGGCTCGTGGACAGATCGAGCACGGTCGCCGGCACGCGCGCCAGCTCGTGCGCGGACAGGGTCGGCCAGGGCTGCAAGCCGGGGACCTCGGCTTCGCGCGGCCCGCGCTCGAGCGGCCAGTCTCCCGTGTCCGGCTCGAGCACGTACACCTCGTCCCAGCCCATCTGGTTAAGCCACGATGCGGTCATCACCGAGCGCACGCGCTCGGGATCGGCGAGCACGACGCGCGCGTTGCGCACGGCGACGAACTCGTCGGTTGCCTGCACCAGCTGCCCGCCCGGGGCGTGGCGCGCGCCCGCCAGGTGCCCTTCCTCGAATTCCGCGGCGCTACGCACGTCGAGGAGGTAAGTCGTGCGCGCACCGTCGGCCAGCCAGGCGCGCGCGTCGCGCGCCTGCGCGAACTTCACCTTGAAGCGCGCGGCCACCTGCGCGGCCGCGCCGCGCGCCTTCTCCCGCGCCCGCGGCGTGGGCAATGGCGCGACGCGCTCGCTGCCGTGCTCGCACTCGAAACCCGCGAGCTCCCAGCCCATGGTGCCATCCTTGAGGGCCACCACGTCCTTCCAGCCTGCGTTGCGCAGGGACTGGCAACCGATGATGCTGCGCGTGCGCCCGGCGCAATTGACCACCACCAGCGTGTCCGGATCGGGTGCGAGGTCGGGCGTGCGGTAGACCAGCTCCGCGCCCGGCACGTCGATCGCGCCCGGGATGTTCATGCGGTGATACTCCTCCCAGGGGCGCGAATCGAGGATCACCAGCTTGCGCCCGGACTGGAGCAGCCGCTGCAGCTCGCCCGGCGGAATGCGCGGCGTGCCGTAGTGATGCTCGATGAATTCGCCGAAGGCCTTGGAGGGCACGTTCACGCCGCTGAACAGCTCGCCGCCGGTCGCCTTCCAGGCGGCGCAACCGCCTTCGAGAATGTCGACGTCGGCGTACCCAAGCTGCAGTAGCTTGCGCTGCGCGCGCTCGGCGAGCCCCTCGTCGCCGCCGTCCAGCAGCACCAAGGGGGCGCTCTTGCGCGGCACGAGATCGCCGACCCGCATTTCCAGGCGCGACAACGGCAGCGAGCTGGCGAAGAATGGATGGCCCCGGTAGTGCACGCCCTGCTCGCGCACGTCGAGCAGCGCCAGCTCGCCGCCCGAAAGCAGCCGCGCGCGCAGCGCCTCGGGCGTCATGCGCGCGCGTCGCGGATATCCGAGTGCGCCGGAAAGACTTCCCAGCGCCCTTCCTTCTCCTTGTAGAACTCCCGGCGGTGCAGCTGCTCGAGCGCGAGGCCGTACATGTGGAAGTTGAGCAGCGGCGCGTCGATGTGGATCGAGTGCAGGTCCTCGGGCAGGAAAGCGACGCCCGTCCCCTGGCGCACGACCGCGCGGCCCTTCTCGCGCACGCCGCCCTCCGGGCTGCGGTCGTAGAAGCGGTTCTGCTCCTCGCCGCTCACGCCGACGATCACCGCCCAGGTGGTGTGGTTGTGCGCGGGCGTGCCGTAGCCTCCGAGCGAAGCGTTGGCGTACAGCGCGAAGCGGTGATCCGCATCCTCCGAGAGCCGATACAGGCACGAGCGCAGCTTCTGGCCGGCCTCGGGCGGCGGGTAGTCCTTCGGGTCGAACAGGTCGGCGCGCGCGGCGAGCTTGATCAGTCGCGCCTTGATCTTCGCCAGGCTGTCCGTGTTGACCCCGTCGCGACGTTCGATGTCGCGGATGTCCGCGACGGCGGCATTGATTTCCTTGCGGCGTTCGGCGGCTCGGTCCATGCGGGAATCTTAACTCAGTCCCGCACGCGTCCGCGCAACGCCTTGACCTTGGCGCGCCGCAATTTCGACTCGATGCGGCGCTCCCGCGAAGCGCGCGTCGGCCGCGTCGGCCTGCGCTTCTTCGGCACATGGGCGGCGGCCTCCACCAGCGCCTGCAGGCGCGCCAGCGCCTCGGCGCGGTTCTGGTCGAGGCTGCGGTGCTGCTGCGCCTTGATCACCACGACACCGGTGCGCGTGATGCGCTTGTCGCCGCGGTGCAGCAGCCGGTGCTTCAGCTCCTCCGGCAGCGAGGAGGCCCGTATGTCGAACCGCAAGTGCACCGCGTTCGAGACCTTGTTCACGTTCTGCCCGCCCGCGCCCTGCGCGCGTACGGCAGCAAGCTCGATTTCGTGCTCGGGAATGACGATCACCATCCGCTCCCGCCACCACCGCCCCCGCC
>DATFEJ010000219.1:0-12868 GCA_035251235.1 Burkholderiales bacterium | reverse complement strand
CCGATCTGAAGCGCATCAGCTGGCTCGCCAGCGTGGCCTCATCGAGGTGGCCGCGCGCCTGAACGGGCTCGCGCCGCAGGACGTCGCGCTCGAGCTGGTGCTGAACGACTCGGCGCGCACGCGCCTCGCGCCGCAAGGCCCGCTCGAGGGCGGCGAGCACCTCTACGCGCTCGAGTTCGCGCCCGAGCCGAGCGGCCGGATCGAGTACCGCCTGCGCGCGTACCCCACGCACGAGCTGCTCGCGCACCCGTTCGAGACGGGGCTGATGACCTGGCTCTAGGGGCGGCCGCCCTTTGGGCCCATGCCGAAGCGGTAGTGCGACTGATTCAGGTACTCGGCGAGGTCCGAAAGGTCATCCAGCGTGAACGGCCGGCCGGTCTGCGCCGCGCGCCGCGCCACCTCGTCGCGCAGGTCGGCGAGCGTCTGCACGCTCGAGCGGCCCGGCGCGCGCTGGTGCACGCGCTCGTAGTGGCAGCCGCCGCATTGCGTCTCGTAGACGAGCTTGCCGCGCGCGGCGTCCTGCGCCGCGGCCGGCAGGCAGACGCAGGCGATCGCCAGCGCGAGGATTCTCATCGGTTGAGCTCCCGCGCGCCGCGCTGCAGGAAGCAGGTGAACGCGCTCGACGCCGCGGCGAAGGCCCAGCACAGGAAGAAGCCGATCGTGTACACGCCCATGCGGCTGAGCGTGCTCGGCTCGCCGAACAGGTAGAGCTCCTGCGGGTCGAACACGGTGAAGAACAGAACCTCGCCGATGCCGCCGACGATAAACGAGGGCCACAGGATCCAGATGGCGCGCTTCATGTGCCCTCCCGCACGATGCGCCAGCTCGAGCGCGGGTCCTCGATCAGCACGCGCCAGCCGCCCGGCGCGAGCGGCGCGAGCTCGGCCTCGTAGAACTCGCCGGCGCGCGCCAGGCGCAGGCGCTGGTCGAAGCCGGCGCGCGTGCGGTGCGCGAGGTGCACGAACAGCGCCTCGGGCGCCGCCCCCTCGAGTCGCACGCGAATTCTGCCGTCCGCGATGTCCAGACGCGCCGCGATGCCGAGCGCGCGCGCGCGCTCCTCGCGCGCGATCACCTTGTTGATGGCCAGGCCCTGCTTGTAGTAGTCCTCGGCCACCAGGCCGTCGGCGCCGCTCGCCGCGATCCACCAGGTCGCCAGGCCCGCGAGCACCGCCGCAGCCGGCGGCGCCATCACGATCCAGGTCCAGCGCTCTCTGTACCAGGGTGTCATGGCCTCACCTCACGATGAACACGGACTTTTCGCGCACTGCGACGCTCGCCTCGTCCGTGGACTGTACCGCGAACTCGATGCGGTGCGTGCCCGCGCCCGCCGCCCCCGGCGCGATCTGCACCTTGACCGGGACCATGCGGCTCGCGGCGCCGTCGATCTCGACCACGGTCTCGCCGGGGATGCGGATGCCCGGCAGCCCGGACACCGAAAGGCGGAAGGCGCGCGCGCCCTCCGCCGTGTTCATGATCTGCAGCCGGTACACGTTCTCGATCAGCCCGCCCTCGACCTCGCGCGAGATCGCCGCGCGGTCGCGGATCACGTCCACCTTGAGCGGCACGCGGTGCCACAGGAAGACGCCCGCGCCGACGATGATCGCCCACAGGAACGCCGTGTAGACGAGCACGCGCGGGCGAAAGGCGCGCCGGAACATCTGCGCGCGCGTGAGCTTCTCCTCCATCGCGTGCTGCGTGGAGTAGCGGATCAGCCCCTGGGGAAAGCCGACCTTGTCCATGACCCGATTGCAGCCGTCGATGCAGGCGGCGCAGCCGATGCACTCGTACTGCAGGCCGTCGCGGATGTCGATGCCCGTGGGGCAGACCTGCACGCAGATGCTGCAGTCCACGCAGTGGCCCTTGCCCTCGCCCTTGCCGCGCGGCTCGCCGCGCTCCGGATCGTAGGTGATGATCAGCGTATCCTTGTCGAACATCGCGCTCTGGAAGCGCGCGTAGGGGCACATGTACTTGCACACCTGCTCGCGCATCCAGCCGGCGTTGCCGTAGGTGGCGAAGCCGTAGAACAGCACCCAGAAGGTCTCCCACGGCCCCGTCGAGAAGGACCACACCGCGTCCCACAGCTCGCGGATCGGCGTGAAGTAGCCGACGAAGGTGAAGCCGGTCCACAGCGCGATGGCGATCCACACGCCGTGCTTGGCGGCCTTGAGGAAGACCTTGCGCGGCGACAGCGGCGCGGCGTCGAGCTTGAGGCGCGCCGGGCGGTCGCCCTCGATTTTCTCCTCCACCCACAGGAAGATCTCGGTGTACACCGTCTGCGGGCAGGCGTAGCCGCACCACAGGCGCCCGGCGACCGCCGTGAACAGGAACAGCGACAGCGCCGAGATGATCAGCAGGACCGTGAGGTAGATGATGTCCTGCGGGAAGAACACCAGGCCGAAGATGTAGAACTTGCGGTGCGCGATGTCGAACAGCACCGCCTGGCGCTCGTTCCACGGCAGCCAGGCGAGGCCGTAGAACACGAGCTGCGTCGCCCACACGAGCGCCCAGCGCCAGCCGGCGAACCACCCGTGCACCGCGCGCGGATGGATGGTCTTGCGGACTTCGTAGAGCGCCTGCTCGACCGCCTGGACGGGAACGGACGTCGCTTTCACTTCGCCGACTGCGACAGGGACAGCACATACGCGGTCAGCATGTGGATGCGCGCCTCGCCGAGCAGGTCCTGGTGGGCGGGCATCTGGTTCGTGCGCCCCTTGGTGATGGTCTCGATGATCACCGGCTCCGCCGCGCTGTACAGCCACGTCTTGTCGGTGAGGTTCGGCGCGCCGAGCGCCGGGTTGCCCTTGCCCTCGGCGCCGTGGCAGGCGACGCAGTTCTGCGCGAACAGCGCCTTGCCGCGCGCCGCGCGGATGCTGTCGTGCGCGAGGCCCGAGAGCGACAGCACGTACTGCGCCGCGTCTTTCGCGCCCTGCTCGCCGAGCGCCGGCCCGAAGGGCGGCATGACGCCCATCCGTCCCTGCGTGATGGTGGCTTTCACGGCTTCGGCCGAGCCGCCCCACTGCCAGTCGCGGTCGGTCAGGTTGGGAAAGCCGCGCGAGCCGGCGCCGTCCGAAGCGTGGCACTGCGCGCAGTTGTTGAGGAACAGCTTCTGGCCGATGGCGAGCGCCGCGGGGTCCTTGGCGAGCGCCGCCAGGTCGGTCTTTGCGTAGCGCTCGTACAGCGGCCCGAAGCGCCCCTCGTGGCGCGCAGTCTCCCGCTCGAGCTGGCCCACCTGCGTCCACTTCAGCATCCCCGGATAGCTGCCCAGGCCCGGGTAGAGCGCCAGGTAGGCGAAGCCGAAGACGATGGTGATCCAGAACAGCCACATCCACCAGCGCGGCAGCGGGTTGTTGTACTCGCCCAGGTCCTCGTCCCAGGTGTGGCCCGTGGTCTCGGCGGTGCCGCCGGCCACCCGGCGCTTGCTCTGCGCGACCAGCAGCACGCCGCAGGCGACGATCGACACCAGCGTGATGATGGAGATGTAGTAGTCCCAGAAGCTGCTGGTGAACTCGCTCATTGGTCGCTTTCCTCGAGAACGCTGCGCCCGGCGTCTTCCAGGCGTTTCTTGCGCGCGGGCGAGTACGCCCACCAGACGATGCCCAGGAACGCGGCGAGCGCCGCCACGGTGACCAGGCTGCGGATCAGGTTGAGGTCCATGCGGCTGCCTATTTCCCGGCGCCCGCGCGCCCGGCGGTGCCGAGCACCTGCAGGTAGGCGATGAGCGCGTCCATCTCCGTCTTGCCCTTCAGCTCCTCCGGGCCCCCGGCGACCTCCTCGTCGGCGTACGGCACGCCGAGCGTGCGCAGGGTGCGCATCTTGGCGCCGATGTCCTCGGCGTTCGCGGCGGTGCGCGCCAGCCACGGGTAGGCCGGCATGTTCGACTCCGGCACCAGGTCGCGCGGATTCATGAGGTGCAGGCGGTGCCACTCGTCGGAATAACGGCCGCCGACGCGGTGCAGGTCCGGGCCGGTGCGCTTGGAGCCCCACTGGAACGGCCGGTCGTAGACGAACTCGCCCGCCACCGAGTAGCGCCCGTAGCGCTCCACCTCGGCGCGGAACGGCCGCACCATCTGCGAGTGGCAGTTGTAGCAGCCCTCGCGCACGTAGACGTCGCGGCCGGTGAGCTGCAGTGCGCTGTAGGGCTTCAAGCCCGCCACCGGCTCGGTGACCGAACGCTGGAAGTACAGCGGCACGATTTCCACCAGGCCGCCCACCGCCACCACCAGGATCACCAGGACGATCAGCAGCGCCTGGTTGCGCTCGATCATGTCATGCGTCAGCTTCATGTCGGGCTCCCTAGGCGTGCGCCGGCGCCGGGATCGGCGCCTCGACGGTGCGTCCCGCGGCGATGGTCTTCCAGACGTTCCAGGCCATGATCAGCATGCCGCCCAGGTACAGCAGCCCGCCCAGCAGCCGGATGGCATAGAAGGGATAGGTGGCCTTCACGCTCTCCACGAACGTGTAGGTGAGCGTGCCGTCCTCGCTCACCGCGCGCCACATCAGGCCCTGCATGACGCCGGCGATCCACATGGCGGCGATGTACAGCACGATGCCGATCGTGGCCACCCAGAAGTGCACGTTGATGAGCGGCACGCTGTGCATCTCGCTGCGGCCGAACAGGCGCGGCACCAGGTAGTAGATCGAGCCCATCGACACCAGCCCCACCCAGCCGAGCGCGCCGCTGTGCACGTGGCCCACCGTCCAGTCGGTGTAGTGCGAGAGCGAGTTCACCGTCTTGATGGACATCATCGGCCCCTCGAACGTGCTCATGCCGTAGAAGGAGAGCGACACGATGAGGAACTTGAGGATCGGGTCGGTGCGCAGTTTGTGCCACGCGCCGGAGAGCGTCATGATGCCGTTGATCATCCCGCCCCAGGACGGCGCCAGCAGGATGAGCGAAAAGACCATGCCGAGCGACTGCGCCCATTCGGGCAGCGCGGTGTAGTGCAGGTGGTGCGGGCCCGCCCACATGTAGGTGAAGATCAGCGCCCAGAAGTGCACCACCGACAGGCGGTAGGAGTACACCGGGCGGCCGGCCTGCTTGGGGATGAAGTAGTACATCATTCCCAGGAACCCGGCGGTGAGGAAGAAGCCGACCGCGTTGTGCCCGTACCACCACTGCACCATGGCGTCGGTGGCGCCCGCGTAGGCCGAGTAGGACTTCCACAAGGTGGCGGGCAGGGCGGCGCTGTTGACGATGTGCAGCAGCGCGACCGTGAGGATGAAGGCGCCGAAGAACCAGTTGGCGACGTAGATGTGCGGCACCTTGCGCTTCCAGATCGTGCCGAAGAACACCACCGCGTAGGCCACCCACACGAGGGCGATGAGGATGTCGATCGGCCACTCGAGCTCGGCGTACTCCTTCGAGGACGTGATGCCGAGCGGCAGCGTGATCGCCGCGAGCACGATCACCGCCTGCCAGCCCCAGAAAGTGAAGGCGGCGAGGCCGTCGGAGAAGATGCGCGCGTGGCTGGTGCGCTGCACGACGTAGTACGAGGTGGCAAAGAGCGCGCTGCCGCCGAAGGCGAAGATCACCGCGTTGGTGTGCAGCGGGCGCAGGCGCCCGTAGGAGAGCCAGGGGATGCCGCCGAGGAACTCGGGCCACAGCAGCTGCGCGGCGATGATCACGCCGACCAGCATGCCCACGACGCCCCAGACGACGGTCATCACGGCGAACTGCCGCACGACTTTGTAGTTGTATGCGGTTTCGTAGCTGGCCATGCGCGCGCGCTCCCCGGGTGCCGAATCTCCGGGGCATGCTAGACAAGGGGGAGAGCGCGGGCTTGATCTGCGTCAAAAGCAGAGCGGGGCGCGAGGATTAGCTTATGGCGTCACCGCGCGCACCCCGGGATAGCCGCCGCCAATCCCGCGCATCGCCACAATCAATTTCACGCCCTGCCCCCATTGGTGTGCAATGGGCGCTCTGCACGATCGGAGGGAACCATGGACACGAAGGTGACCGACAAGAGCGCGGGCAAGTGCCCGTTCACCCACATCGCCGGCGTCGGCCGCACCAACCGCGACTGGTGGCCAAGTCAGCTGCGCCTCGAGCTGCTGCACCAGCACTCCGCAAAATCCGACCCGATGGGCAAGGGCTTCGACTATGCGAAGGAATTCAAGAGCCTCGACTACAAGGCGCTGAAGAAGGACCTGGTCAAGGTGATGACCGACTCGCAGGACTGGTGGCCGGCGGACTTCGGCCACTACGGTCCGTTCTTCATCCGCATGGCCTGGCACAGCGCCGGCACCTACCGCGTCACCGACGGGCGCGGCGGCGGCGGCCGCGGGCAGCAGCGCTTCGCGCCCCTGGGCAGCTGGCCCGACAACGTCAACCTGGACAAGGCGCGGCGCCTGCTCTGGCCGGTGAAGCAGAAGTACGGCAAAAAGATCTCGTGGGCCGACCTGATGATCCTCGCCGGCAACGTGGCGCTGGAGTCGATGGGCTTCAGGACCTTCGGCTTCGGGGCCGGCCGTGCCGACGTCTGGGAGCCGGACGAGGACGTGAACTGGGGCGAGGAGATCGCCTGGCTGGGCGCCGACAAGCGCTTCAGCGGCGATCGCGACCTGGGGCCGTTCGGCGCCACCCACATGGGCCTCATCTACGTCAACCCGGAAGGCCCGAACGCCAGTGGCGACTACCTGGCCGCCGCCAAGGACATCCGCGCCACTTTCGGCCGCATGGCGATGAACGACGAGGAGACCGTGGCGCTCATCGCCGGCGGCCACACGTTCGGCAAGGCCCATGGCGCCGCGCCGGAATCGCACAAGGGCCCGGATCCGGAAGGCGCGCCGCTGCAAGCGCAGGGCCTGGGTTGGACGAGCGACTACAAGACGGGCCGCGGCGCCGACACGATTTCGAGCGGCCTCGAAGTCACCTGGACGAAGACGCCGGCGCTGTGGAGCAACAACTTCTTCGAGAACCTGTTCAAGTACGAGTGGGAACAGGTCAAGTCGCCCGCGGGCGCGAAGCAGTGGGTGGCGAAGAACGCCCCGGAGATCATCCCCGACGCGCACATCCCGGGCAAGCTCAACAAGCCGACCATGCTGACCACGGACCTGACGCTGCGCTTCGATCCGGAGTTCGGCAAGATCTCGCGCCGGTTCCTCGACGATCCGCAGGCCTTCGCCGATGCCTTCGCGCGCGCCTGGTTCAAGCTGACGCATCGCGACATGGGCCCGCGCGCCCGCTACCTGGGACCGGAAGTGCCGAAGGAAGAGCTCGTCTGGCAGGACCCGATTCCCGCGCTCGACCACAAGCTGGTCGGCGAGAAGGAAATCGCCGACCTCAAGAAGAAGATCCTCGCCTCGAAGCTGTCGGTGGCGCAGATGGTGTCGACGGCGTGGGCTTCGGCCTCCACCTTCCGCGGCTCCGACAAGCGCGGCGGCGCCAACGGCGCGCGCATCCGGCTCGCGCCGCAGAAGGACTGGGAAGTCAATCAGCCGGCCGAACTGGCGAAGGTGCTGAAGAAGCTCGAAAGAATACAGAAGGAGTACAGGAAGAAAGTGTCGCTCGCCGACCTGATCGTGCTCGCCGGCTGCGCGGGCGTGGAAGCAGCCGCGAAGAAGGCCGGCGTCACCGTGAAGGTGCCGTTCAAGCCCGGACGCATGGACGCGCGGCAGGACCAGACCGACGCAGAGTCCTTCGCGGTGCTCGAGCCGCTCGCGGATGGCTTCCGCAACTACCTGGGCGGCAAGTTCCCGGTCGCCGCCGAGCAGCTGCTCATCGACCGCGCGCAGCTGCTGACGCTCACGGCGCCCGAGATGACGGTGCTGGTGGGCGGCCTGCGCATGCTCGGGACCAACGTCGGCGGCGCGAAGCACGGGGTCTTCACCTCCAGGCCCGAGACGCTCTCCAATGACTTCTTCGTCAACCTGCTCGACATGCGCACGGCGTGGCAGCCGGCTGGAGAGGTGTTCGAGGGGCGCGACCGCAAGACGGGCAAGGTCAAGTGGACCGGCACGCGCGTCGACCTCGTGTTCGGCTCGAACTCCCAGCTGCGGGCGCTGGCCGAGGTCTACGCCAGCGCGGACGCGAAGGAGAAGTTCGTGCAGGACTTCGTGGCGGCGTGGACCAGGGTGATGAACCTGGACCGCTTTGACCTTTAAGATGGCGCCTGGCAAGGCTTTCGCATAGGAGAACCGAGATGGCAGCCAAGCAGCGACCCTTCCTCACCGACGTCAGGACCCTGCGCGCGCGCGCGCGCAAGCACATCGAGCAGGGCGCCGTCACCGAGAGCTACCGCGCCGACCGCAAGACGGTCATCAAGCTGCTGAACGAGGCGCTGGCCACCGAGATCATCTGCGTGCTGCGCTACCGGCGCCACCACTTCATGGCCGCGGGCATCAACGCCGACTCGGTGGCGGCCGAGTTCCTGGTGCACGCCAACGAGGAGCAGCAGCATGCCGACCAGATCGCCGGGCGCATCGTGCAGCTGCAGGGCGAGCCGAACTTCTCGCCCGAGGGCCTCGCCTCGCGCGCGCACGCCGAGTACGTCGAGGGCGAGAACCTGCTCGACATGATCAAGGAGGACCTGGTCGCCGAGCGGATCGCCATCGACAGCTACCGCGAGATGATCGAGTACATTGGCGACAAGGACACCACCACCAAGCGCATGCTGGAAGGCATCCTGGCGATGGAAGAGGAGCACGCCGACGACCTGGTCGGCATGCTGGAAGAGCTCACCTAATTGGGGACAGTCCCCATTTAGAAGTGCCAGCGCGCGCGCAGCTCGACGCGCTCGTCGACCGGCTTCTCGCCGTACTCGGTCAGCCGGTCGCCGCGGTTGGCCGCGGCGCGCAGGCGCAGCTCGAAGTCGCCGAAGCCTGTGTAGAGCAGCTCGCCGATCAGTGAAAAGCTGCCGTCGTCCAGGTTGACGATGGTCGTCACGCTCGGCGTGAAGTACAGGATGTCGAACGGCTCCTTCTGGCTGGCGCGCAGGTAGAGGTAGCGCTGCATCAGGTTGGGCCGCGCGTAGCCGGCCTGCGCGGCGCTCCTCACCAGCGGCACGAGCCCGCCGCCCGCGGCGCCCGCATGCGCGGCTTCGTAGAAGCCACGCGCCTGGTCCTCGCTGTAGCCGGTGCCGTTGCGGTAGTACTCCACGATCCACGTCGTCTCGCGCTCTGTGAGATAGCGCAGGCCGACGAGGTAGCTGGTCGCGTCGCGCGGCGGCGCGAGCGTCAGGCTCGCGGCGCCGAGCAGCGGCTGCTGGTAGTCGAGGATGCGCGCCCATTCGGCGTGCACCTCGAGGTTGGTGCCGAAGTTGCGCGACACGTCCAAGCCGAAGCGCGCGCTGCGGCTGCCCTCGCCCAGCCACAGGAAGTCGATGTCCGTGTCGCGGTAGAGGAGCGACAGTTTGGCCGCCGGGTTCCAGTGGTCCGGCGCGCCGAAGTCGCCGTTCAGGTCCTGCTGCGTGGGCACGACGAGCGCCGTGAAAGAGACGTTCTGCAGCGATCCCACGCTGCTGCGCACGTAGCTGCCGGCCACCGCCGTGAAGCCCTCGCGCGCGAGCTCGGGATCCTCGGGGTCCTTGGGCCGCTCGAGGAAGGCGACCGGGCTCCAGGCGTAGCCCTTGCCCCAGCGCTGCGTCTTCTTGCCCGCCTCCAGGCTCGCGTTGGCGCTCGCCTGCCAGGCGAGGAAGGCTTCGTAGAACTTCATCTCGCCGGCCGAGCCGCGCACGTCCTTCAGGTAATCGCCATGCGCGAGGAAGGAGGCGCGCAGGTTGTCGCGGCGCAGCGTGCCGGAGAGCTCGGCGACCGCGCCGCCGCGGTCGTTGGTGTCCTCGGTGACGCCCGGGAACTGCAGCGGAAAGAGCGCGGCGCCCCGGTCCAGCCATTGACGCTCGGCGGAGCCCTGCAGGAAGCCGCCGAATTCGTAGGGCTTCTTCTCGAACTGCCCGACGTCGAACTTGAGTTCTTCCTGCTGCGCGAGCGCGACGCCCGCGAGGCAGGCACCGGCGAGCGCCGCGGCGAGCCGCACGGCCCTAGCGCAGCTCGCCCGCGCGCGGCAGGTAGTCGAGCGTGAAGATCTCGTCCGCGAGCTTGCGCGCCTTGATGCTGCCGTAGAGCATCACCGACTTGTAGTCCTTGTGCAGGGGGCTGTCGGTCTCCATGGTCGCCGGGCGCTTGAGGCCGCCGCCGAAGTCCTTCATGTCCTTGAAGCGCAGCGTCTTGATGAGCAGGCCGCTCGCCGCGAAGCACTCGATCTCGGTGGGCGTGAGGCTCGCGCGGTCGACGCGCATCTTCAGCCGGTCGTAGGCCACCGCGCCGCTTCTCGCCTTGAGCTCGAGGAGGTAGGTCTTGCCCTCCTCGGCGGCCTTCTCCACCGCGTACTCCACGCTGTAGTCGAGGTTGAGGATGTCGGCGTTGTTGAACACGCCGCCCACTACCGACTGCAGGCTCGTAATGCGGATCGGCTTGCCGACGTTGGGGATGTAGAGCCACATGTTGTCCCCGAGGCGCAGCGTGGCGCGGCCCTTGTCGCTCGGCGGGTCGAGAAAGAGCGCCACCATCTTGTCGCGGCCTTTCTTGACGGTGAACAGCACGAACTCCTTCTTGCGCCCGTCGGGCTCGATGTTGACGAGCTTGCGGTACATCTCGTAGGACTCGGGATTGAGCTTGCGATCCACCTGCCTGAGGATCGCCTCGCCGTCCAGCGCATGGGCGAGGCCGGCAACGAGGGCAAGCAGCAATGCGGCGAGGACTCTAGACATGTCTCAGGGCGGTGATGGGGTCCATGCGCGCCGCCTTCCAGGCGGGCTGCAGGCTGGCGAGGATCGCCATGACGACGACGATGGCGCCGACGACGAGCGCGTCAGAGGCGGCGAGCGAGGGCGCGAGCACCAGCTGCTGGTCGCGCCCGAAAGCGAACTGCACCGGCCAGACGTTGAGCGCGGCGACGGCGCCCAGGCTCAGCGCAATGCCGATCAGCGTGCCGGCGAGGCCGAGCAGCGCGCCCTCGGTGAGGAACAGGGCCAGGATGCGCCGCGGCGGCGTGCCGATGGCCGCGATCATGCCGATTTCGCGGATGCGCTCGTAGACCGCCATCATCATCACGTTCATCACCGCGATCAGCACGATGCCTACCAGCATGACGCGGATGAAGACGTCCAGCAGGTCGATCATGCGCGCGATGTTGGCGAAGGGCGACAGCTGGTCCCAGCCGTGCACCTGCAGCACGCTCTCGCCCTGCGGGTTGCGCAGTCCCGCCACCGCCGTCTCGAGGCGCGCCTTCGCGGCGGGCAGCATGCCCAGGCTCCTGAGGCGCACGGCGATCTCGCTCACCTCGGGCTCGGTCATGCGCAGCAGCGCGCGCGCGTCCTCCAGGTGCACGTAGCCGTCGCGCCCGCCCGGGCCGGTGACGTCGCCCAGCACGCCCTGCACCACGAAATTCTGCCCGTTCACGGAGCCGTCGAGGTTGGTCGCCACCAGCACCACGGTGTCGCCGGGCTTCAGCTTCATGCCGCGCGCGATGATCTCGGGAATCAGCACCTTGCCGCGCTCGAGCAGCCCGTTCGCCACGCTACCCTGCACGACGCGCTTGGCCAGCATCGGCATGGCCGCGGCCTCGCGCTCGGGCAGCACGCCGTTCAGGCGGATCGAGGTGGTCTCGGTGAAATTGCTGAACATGGCGCCGAACTTGAGGCGCGGCGACCATGCCACCACCGCAGGGTCGGCGCCGAGCGCCTTGTCGGCCTGCGCGACCGCCGCAGGCTTCATGTTGAGGTTGAGCGGCAGGTTGTCGATCGAGGCGACGTAGCCGCGCCGGTGCAGCTGCAGGTGGCCGAGCATCGAGTCGGTGATCTGCCCCACGATCAGGCCCTTGAAGGAGCCGGAGACAGCGATGAAGAGCAGCACCGCCACCACGCCGAGGATGATGAGCCCCGAGGTCAAGAGCGTGCGCCGCCAGTAGCGGGCGAGGTTGCGCGCCGCGAGCTTGAGGATCTTACCCATGGCGCTTCGCCTCGTTGCCGACGAGTCGCCCGTCCTCGAGCGTGAGGATCACCTCGGCTTCGTTCACGATCTTGGGATCGTGCGTGGAAAAAACGAACGTAGTGCCCTGCTCGTCGCGCATTTTCTTCATCAGCGCGAGGATGCGGTAGGCGGTGTCGTGGTCTAGGTTCGCGGTCGGCTCGTCGGCGAGCACCAGCTTCGCCTTGCTGGCGAGCGCGCGCGCCACCGCCACGCGCTGCTTCTGGCCGCCGGAGAGCTGGTCGGGGCGCTTCGCGGCCTGCTCCGCCATGCCGACTGCTTCCAGCAGCTCGGCGACGCGCGCGCGGCGCTCGGCCACCGGGCGGTCCTGCACCATGAGCAGCGGGTACTCGATGTTCTCGGCCGCCGAGAGCACCGGGATGAGGTTGAAGTCCTGGAAGATGAAGCCGAGGTGCGCGCCGCGGAAACCGGCCGCGGCGTGCCGGTCGAGGCTGGCGACATTCGTGCCGAGCACTTCCAGCGTCCCGCCGCTCGGATGGTCAAGGCAGCCCACCATGTTGAGCAGCGTGCTCTTGCCGCTGCCCGAGGGGCCGACGAAGGCGACCAGCGACCCCCGCGCGATCGTGAAGCTCGCCTCGCGCACGGCGGGCACCGCCACGGCACCGGCCTGGTAGGTCTTGGAGAGATTCCGGGCGACGACGACGTCCATGGGCGTGCATGCTAGAGCCCGCCCGGGCGGACCCCTTGACCTGCGTCAAATAGGGACAGTCCCTATTTGGGCTTGTCGTCGTCCATGAGCACGTCGTGCGCCGGCCGCTCGAGGTCGTCGAACTGCCCGCCCTCGAGCGCGCGCCAGAACACCCAGCCGATCAGGAATACGAGGGCGACGGAGAGGGGGATGAGGAGGTAGAGGCTCGTTTCCATGACTTTGTCCGGTGCAGGG
>DATFEJ010000279.1:0-7285 GCA_035251235.1 Burkholderiales bacterium | reverse complement strand
GAGATCCGCCTGCCGTTGCCCGAGCCGCGGCTCGCCGTGGAGGCCGCCGCGGTGGAGGCGACGCGCCGCAAGTTTGGCCTCGACGGTCCCTACGCGGCGCTGTGCCCCGGTGCGGAGTACGGGCCGGCGAAGCGCTGGCCGCACTTTGCCGAGCTGTCGCGGCGCCTGCCGCTGCCCACGATCGCCCTGGGGAGCATGCGCGACCGCGAGCACGGCGAAGGCCTGCGCGGCCGCAACCTCGCGGGCGAGACCACGCTCGACGAGGCGATCGAGCTGCTGGCCGGTGCGGCGCTGGTGGTGAGCAACGATTCCGGACTGATGCACGTCGCCGCGGCGCTCGGCCGGCCGCAGGTCGCCCTGTTCGGCTCGTCCAGTCCGAAGCACACGCCGCCGCTCTCGGCGCACGCGAAGGTCCTCTGGCTGGGCATCGAATGCAGCCCCTGCTACGCGCGCGAATGCCCGCTCGGCCATTTCCGCTGCATGCGCGAGCTCACGGTGGAGCAGGTGCTGGCTCAAATGGGGACAGACCCCATTTTCCCAAAAATGGGGTCTGTCCCCATTTGAGCCCCATTTGAGCCATGGCGCCGCGCATCTTCCCGACGCCGCAGGACGCGGAGGCCGCCTTCTACGAGGCGCTCGAGCGCGCCGACCTGGAGCTGATGATGGCGGTGTGGTCGGAGGACGAGGAGATCGTGTGCGTGCATCCGGGCGGCCCGCGCCTGTGCGGGCAGGACCAGGTGCGCGACAGCTGGCGGCAGATCTTCGCCGGCGGCGCGCGCGCCCGCCTGCACATCACGCAGCAGGTGGCCATCAGCGGCGCGATGGTCGCCGTGCACAGCGTGCACGAGAACTTCTTCGTGCCGGGCGAGAGAAAGCCCATGCAGGCGGTGGTCGCCACCAACGTCTACCTGCGCACCGCGGCCGGCTGGCGAATGATCGCGCACCACGGTTCGCCGGCGCCCGGCAGCGCCGCGCCGCCGCCCGACTCGCCCAAGATCCTGCATTGAGACCCTACCAGGCCCCCTGGTGGCTGCCCGGCGGCCACCTGCAGACGATCGTTCCTGCACTCGCGGGCGGGCCGCGCATCGCCTGGCGCCGGGAACGCTGGGATTCGCCGGACGGCGATTTCGTCGACGTGGATCGCGCGGGCGACGGCGCCGGGCCCCTGGTCGCGCTGTTCCACGGGCTGGAGGGCAGCTCGTCCAGCCACTACGCGCGCCGCCTGGCGGCGCACGCCCTCGAGCGGGGCTGGCGCATCGCGGTGCCGCACTTCCGCGGCTGCTCGGGCGCGCCCAACCGGCTGCCGCGCGCCTACCACTCCGGCGACAGCGCGGAGATCGACTGGATGCTGCGGCGCCTGCAGCCCGCCTACGCGGCCGGCGTTTCGCTCGGCGGCAACGCGCTGCTCAAGTGGCTGGGCGAGCGCGGCGTCGAAGCCGCGGGCGTGGTGCAGCGCGTGGCTGCCGTGTCTGCGCCGCTGTCGCTCGGGGACTCGGGACGCAACCTCGACCGCGGGCTCAACCGGCGGCTGTACACGCGCCACTTCCTCGTCACGCTCAAGGCCAAGGCGCTCGCCAAGATCGCGCAAGGCCATCTCGCGCTCGAGGAAGACCGCGTGGCGCGCGTGCGCACGTTCTACGAGTACGACGGCCTGGTGACGGCGCCTTTGCACGGCTTTCGCGACGCCGACGACTACTGGGCGCGCGCCTCCAGCGCGCCGTGGCTCGAGCGCATCCGCGTGCCGACGCTGGTGCTGAACGCCCGCAACGATCCGTTCCTGCCGCGCGCCGCGCTCGAGGCGGCGACGCGCCGGGCGTCCGCCGACGTGGTGCTAGAATTTCCCGAGACCGGGGGACATGCCGGCTTTCCGGCGCGCGGCGAGTGGCTCGCGCGCCGCCTCCTCGACTTCTTCGCGCAGCCGTGACGCTTTCCCCCGAAATCTTCCGCGCCTACGACATCCGCGGCATCGCCGGCAAGACGCTGACGACGGCGGCCGTGCGCGCGATCGGCTGCGCGCTCGGCTCGATGGCGCCGCACTTCGCCGTGGGCCGCGACGGCCGCGCCTCGGGCCCGCCGCTGGTCGATGCGCTGTGCGAAGGCCTGCAGGCCTCCGGGGCCAACGTGGTCGACGTCGGCATGGTGCCGACGCCCGTGGTCTATTTCGCCGCGCACCATCTGGGCTGCGGCAGCTGCGTGGCGGTCACCGGCAGCCACAATCCGCCCGAGTACAACGGCCTGAAGATGGTGGTCGAAGGGCACACGCTCTCGGGCGACGAGATCCAGCAGCTGCGCGCACGCATCGAGCGCGAGGATTTTCGCGCCGGCGCGGGCACGCGACGCGCCGCCGACGTCCTCCCGGCCTACGTCGAGCGCATCACCGGCGACGTGCGCGTCGCGCGCCGCATGCGCATCGCCATCGACTGCGGCAACGGCGTGGCGGGAATCGTCGCGCCGCGCCTGTACCGGGCGCTCGGCTGCGAGGTGGAGGAGCTGTACTGCGACGTGGATCCGGCGTTCCCCAATCATCATCCCGACCCGTCGCACCTCGAGAACCTGCAGGACCTGATGGCCGCCCTGCGCAAGGGACGCGCCGAGCTCGGCCTCGCCTTCGACGGCGACGGCGACCGGCTCGGCGTGGTCACCCGGGACGGCGAGGTGATCTACCCCGACCGCCAGCTGATGCTGTTCGCCGCCGACGTGCTCTCGCGCAACCGCGGCGCGCAGATCATCTACGACGTGAAGTCCACGCGCCTGCTCGCGCCGTGGATCGAGCGCCACGGCGGCCAGCCCCTGATGTGGAAGACGGGGCATTCGCTCATCAAGGCGAAGCTCGCCGAGACCGGCGCGCCGCTCGCCGGCGAGATGTCCGGGCACACCTTCTTCAAGGAGCGCTGGTACGGCTTCGACGACGCGCTGTACGCCGGCGCGCGGCTGCTGGAGATCCTGTCGCGCTCGGCGGACGCCGGCGGCGTGCTGCAGGGCCTGCCGAGCGCGCCCTCGACGCCCGAGCTGCAATGGAAGCTCGCCGAGGGCGAGCCGCACGCCCTGATCGCGCGCCTGCAGGCGGCGCAGCCCTTTCCGAACGCGGCGCGCACCATCACGCTCGACGGCGTGCGCGCCGAGTACGCCGACGGCTTCGGCCTGGCGCGCGCCTCCAATACCACGCCGGTGATCGTGCTACGCTTCGAGGCCGATACGAAGGCGGCGCTCGCGCGCATCCAGGAAGAATTCCGCGCGGCGCTGCAGTCCCTGAAACCCGATGCGCCGCTGCCTTTCTAGCTTCCTACTGTTAGCGAGTTGCGCCATGCCGGCTGCCGCCTGCCCCGCTCTTTTCGACCGCACGCTGAACGACATCCGCGAGCAGCCGCGCTCGCTGTGCGAATACGCGGGCAAGGTGGTGCTGGTGGTGAACACCGCCAGCCAGTGCGGCTACACGCCGCAGTACGAGGGTCTGGAAGCGCTGCAGCGCAAGTACCGCGACCGCGGCTTCGTCGTGCTCGGCTTCCCGTCCAACGACTTCGGCGGCCAGGAGCCCGGCAGCAACCAGGAGATTGCCGCGTTCTGCGTCAACCAGTACGCCATCGACTTTCCGATGTTCGCCAAGTCGAGCGTGCGCGGCGCGGATGCCAACCCGCTGTTCGCCGACCTGGCGAAGGCGACCGGCAGCGCGCCGCGCTGGAACTTCCACAAGTACCTGGTGGCGCGCGACGGCAAGGAGGCGCTCGCCTTCGCCACGAAGGTCGACCCGCAGGACCCTTCGCTGGTCGCAGCCATCGAGCGGCTGCTCGGCGCGCGCTAGCCCTCAGGCGGCCAGGCGCCGCCGGTAGCGCGACAGGTCCTGCAGCGTGCGGATCGGCGCGTCGAACAGCTTCGACAGGTTGACGAGGATCATGTCCGCGACCTTCTTCTCCCAGGCGTGGTCGAAGCGGATCTGCGCGTCCAGCCAGCGCTCGAGCCATTCGGGGTCGGGGAGCCTGGACTGCACCGTGTCGTTCGGAAAGAGCGCCTGGTTCACGTGCAGGCTGGTCGGGTGCAGGGGCTTGCCCGCGCGTGCGGCGGCCGCCATCAGCAGGCCCATGCGCGCGAACGAGGCCTTCACTTCCTCGCCGCCGCGCGCGAGCGCGCGCCGCATGTACTGCAGGTAGGCGCCGCCGTGGCGCGCCTCGTCGCGCGCAATGAGGTTGTAGATATGGCGGATGACCGGCTCGGTGTGCCACTCGGCGGCGCAGCGGTACCAGTGGTTCAGGCGGATCTCGCCGCAGAAATGCAGCATCAGCGTCTGCTCGGGGGGCGCCGGGTCGAAGGGAAAGCGCACCGCGTGCAGCTCGGCTTGCGTGGGCGCCAGATCCGGCCGGAAGCGCCGCAGGTACTCGATGAGCACCAGCGAATGCTTCTGCTCCTCGTAGAACCACACCGACATGAACGCCGAGAAGTCGCTGTCGTGCCGGTTGTCGCGCAGGAACATCTCGGTCGCCGGCAGCGCCGCCCATTCCGTGATGGCGTTCATCTTGATGGTGCGCGCCTGCTCGTCGGAGAGCTTGGCGGGGTCGAAGTCCTGCCAGGGCACGTCGCGCTCCATGCTCCAGCGCACGCGCTCCAGCGACTTGAAAATCTCGGGATACAGCATCGTGTCCATGTCGAGTTCCGGTTGAGTTTCTAGGCGGCGGCGTGCGCGCCGCGCCATTCGGCGAGCGCTTCGCGCACCTGCTCGAGCCGCTCGATGACGCGCACGCCCTCGGCGGCGCGCCGCAGGCGCACGGCGCCCGCGCCGCCGCACCACAGCTCGACCTCCGCCGGCAGCGCGGCGCGCAACTGCGTCACGCCGTCCTTCAGCGGCCCTGCGGCCAGGCTGCCGCTCGCCGACAGCGCGACGATCTGCGCGCGTTGGGCGCGCGCGGCTTCCGCGAGCTCGCGCACCGGGGTCTGGGTGCCAAGCGACACGCAGTCCGCGCCCTCCAGCGCCAGCACCGCGTGGGCCATGAGCAGCCCCAGGCCGTGCTGCTCGCCGGGGAGCGTCGTGAGCAGCACCCGGGGCAACGCCCCCGCGCCGTCCAGGCGGGCAATGGCGTTGCGCAGCACCGCCTGCAGCTGCTCCGAGAACAGGTGCTCCTCGAAGACCTGCAGCTCGCCGCGCGCCCACGCCTCGCCTACGCGTGAGGTGAGCGGCGCGGCCGTTTCGGTCACGAAGCTGTACAGGCCGTCGCGCAGGGCGGCCTGCTCGAGGAGCGCTCGCAGCTCGCCGGTGCGGTGCGCGCGCAGCAGGGCGAGCTCGTGCGGCAGCTCTTCGGTCGACGAGACCTCGGCCTCCAGTGCTTCCACCCCTTTAGCGAAGATCCGGCCAGGCCGAGCACCCCCATCCATAAGACGGCGGATCCGGCGCAATACCCGGACCTGCTCCGGGGGGTAGGCCCGCTCCCCGTGGGCGTTACGTTCGGGCCGGGGATAGCCGTAGCGGCGCTCCCAGACGCGCAAGGTGTCCTTCGATAACCCGGTCTCCTGCTCCACGGCTGTGATTCCAACAAATTCTGAGTTTGACTTAGACAAAGTAGTTGACATGTGCCGTGTTTTTCGGAATCATGCGCCTCTTTTCTATAATTGTCCAGGACAAACAGTGTTAGTAGCCACTCGCACACGGACGGTCGCATGAAGGTCGCCATCGTTGGTTCCGGCATTTCCGGCCTCGCGGCGGCACGGTTACTGTCCCGCACCCACGCCACCACGCTCTTCGAGGCCGAGCCCCGCCTCGGCGGGCATGCCCACACCCTGGACGTGACCCTGGACGGGGTCACCCACCCGGTCGACACGGGGTTCCTCGTCTTCAACCGCGCCACCTACCCGAACCTGGTGCGCCTGTTCGCTGAGCTCGGGATACCCGCGGCGCCGAGCGAGATGACTTTCAGCGTCTCGCTTGCCTCGCCCGCCCTCGAATGGGCGGGCACGAGTCTCGACACCCTGTTCGCCCAGCGCACGAACCTCCTGCGCCCCGGATTCCTGCGCATGGCGCGCGACGTGCTGCGCTTCAACCGCGAGGCGCCGCGCGATTCGGGCGCAGCCACGGTGGGAGAGTTTCTGGCCGCCGGCCGCTACAGCGCGGAGTTTCGCGACTGGTACCTGCTGCCGATGGCGGCGGCGATCTGGTCCTGTCCCACGCGCACGATGCTCGCCTATCCGTTCACCGCCTTCGCGCGGTTCTTTGCCAACCACGGGCTGCTGCAGCTCGCGGACCGCCCGCAGTGGTACACGGTCGCTGGCGGCTCGCGCCGCTACGTGCAGGCCATCGCCCGCGGCCTCGCCGACGTGCGCCTGGCGACGCCGGTGCGCTCGCTCGAGCGCCACGACGCCATGGTGCGGGTGAACGGCGAGCGCTTCGACGCCGTGGTGCTCGCCTGCCACAGCGACCAGGCGCTCGCGCTCCTCGGCGCGCAGGCCAGCGCGGCCGAGCGCCGGGTGCTCGGCACGATTGCCTACCAGAAGAACCACGCCGTGCTGCACACCGACGCCACGCTCCTGCCGCGCCGGCGCCGCGTGTGGTCGGCGTGGAACTACAGCGCGGGCGCCGACGGCCCCGACGGCCGCCCGGTCAGCGTGCACTACCTGCTCAACAAGCTGCAGCCGCTGCCCTTCACGCGGCCGTTGGTAGTGTCCCTCAACCCGCACCGCAGGCCGGCGCCCGAGTCCATCCTCGCCGAGATCGACTACGACCACCCGGTATTCGGCGCGCTCGCGGGCGAGGCGCAGTCGCGCCTGCCCGCGCTCCAGGGTACGCGCCGCACCTGGTACTGCGGCGCCTGGACGCGCTACGGATTCCACGAGGACGGCCTCGTCTCGGCCCTCGCGGTCGCCGAAGCGCTCGGCGCACAGCCGCTGCGCGAGGCCGCATGAGCGCGCAGATCGTCAGCGGCACCGTCATGCACCGGCGCCTGCGCCCGGTCGAGCACCGCTTCGCCTATCGCGTGTTCTTCCTGCGCCTGCCGCTCACGCGGCTCGCGGAGGCGGCGCTTCCCGTCAACCGGCCGGGCCTGGCCAGCTTCCACTTCCGCGACCATGGCGCGCGCGACGGCACGCACCCGCTCGCCTGGATCCGCGGCGTGCTGGCGCGCGAGGGCATCGAGGCCGACGGCGAAGTCTGGCTGCACTGCTTCCCGCGCGTGCTCGGCTACGTCTTCAACCCGGTGAGCTTCTGGTTCTGCGAGGACCGTGAAGGAAAGTTGCGCGCCGTGCTGGCGGAGGTCAACAACACGTTCGGCGAGCGCCACTCCTACCTGCTCGCCGGCGACGCCCTGGA
>DATFEJ010000227.1:0-2755 GCA_035251235.1 Burkholderiales bacterium | reverse complement strand
GCTCCGCCTGGGCCTTGCGCGCGGCCTCTTCCTCCACCCGGCGGCGCTCGGCGGCGAGCCGCGCCTCCTCGGCTTCCCGCTGCTTCCGGGCGGCCTCTTCCCGGGCGAGCTGCTCGGCGCGCTCACGCTCGAGGCGCTCGCGCTCGGCGCGCTCCGCGGCCTCCCTCCGGGCCCTCGCCTGCCGCTCTTCTTCCTCGATCCTGGCGCGGCGCTCGGCCTGAGTGAGCTGACGGCACATCAGGTTGCCGCCGTCGTCATAGAGGGGTGTGGTGCAGTCCTGCTCGCTCACCTTGCGCGCGGCATCCAACGGCGGCGCGTAGTCTCCATCCCGCGGATTGGTCGTGCAGCCGGCCGCGAGCACGAGGAGGAGGACGACGGCAAATTTCTTGTGCATGGCTCTCCCTTCAGGTTCGGTGGGCGTGCAGCGCCACGATTGCGCGCTTGGACGCCCAGGGTTTCTGCTGACCCTTCGCGACGGATTGTAGCTCCCCGAAGCGCTATCGTTTCCATTGCAGCTGGCCCGGCTCGACGCGGCGGTGGGCGCCGAGGGCTGGCTGCAGGTGCAGGTGATGTACGACCTGTGGCAGGCATCGAAGAAACGGCGCCCGAAAGTCGAGCCGCTCAAGCTTGCGGCCTAGCTGGCGTCCCCACGGGGATTCGAACCCCGGTACTCACCGTGAAAGGGTGATGTCCTAGGCCTCTAGACGATGGGGACTCTGGACGTACTGCAAGTCTGGTCTGGTGGAGGTAACCGGGATCGAACCGGTGACCTCTTGCATGCCATGCAAGCGCTCTCCCAGCTGAGCTATACCCCCAGCACAGGGCGCGCATTATAGCCCAGCCCCGCTAGGGATTACAGGGCCCGACGCGCCGCCCGCGCGTCTTCGTCGCCACGCCGCCGGTGAGCTTCAGCTCGCTCGACATGCTGCCGCGGGAAAGCTGCGCCCTGCCCGCGCCGCGCATGTTGGACACGGGGCACTCGAGCTCCCAGGAGGTGTAATCGGGCCCGAGCTTCAGCGTGCTCACGCGGCAGTCCGAGGGCACCGTGGCGCTCCGGCCCCAGTACAGGGGATCGCGCGCCTGCTCGCGCGTGAGGCACGCGCGATAGCCCGACTGCTGCGGTCGCGGCAGGCCCGGGATGGCGATCTCGGAGACGAACTCCCACTCGCCCTCGTCCATGCGCTGCGCATGCGCGGACGCGGCAAAGAGCGCCAGCAGCACGACGAGCGCTCTCACGCCAGGGCCCTCGCCAGGCGCGCGAGCACGGTGTCGCGCCCGAGGAGCTCGAGCACCGCGTCGATCGAGGGCGTCTGCTCGCGCCCGGTGAGCACGCGCCGCAGGGGCATGGCCAGCTGCGGCATCTTGAGGTTGTGCGCCTTGGCGGCGGCGGACACCGCGGCGCCGAGGACTTTGCGCTCCCACGCCAGGGATTCCAGGTCCTTCTTGAGCGCGGCGAGCGCGGGCTTCGCCTCCGCGGGCACGGCCTGCACGCCGGGCTCGGTGTAGAACATCTTCGCCTGCTCCGCCAGCGCGGTGACCGTGGGGGCGCGGTCCTTGAGCAGCGCGACGACCTCGCGCGCGGGCTCACGGCCAAGGAGCGGCGCGGCGAGCGCCGCGAGGCGCGCATCGTCTGCGCGCTTCAGGTACTCGTGGTTCAGCCAGGCGAGCTTGTCTGGGTCGAACCTGGCCGGCGAGTGGCTGGCGTGCGCGAAATCGAACCACTGCTCGAGCTCGCGCATGGAGAACATCTCGTCGTCGCCGTGTGACCAGCCCAAACGCGCGAGATAGTTGGCGAGCGCCTCGGGCAGGAACCCCTCGTCGCGGTACTGCGTGACGCTCACCGCGCCATGGCGCTTGGACAGCCGCTCGCCGTCCGCGCCGAGGATCATCGGCAGGTGCGCGAACTCGGGCAGCTTCGCGCCCAGCGCGCGAAAGATGTGGATCTGGCGCGGGGTGTTGTTGACGTGGTCGTCGCCGCGAATCACGTGCGTGATCGCCATGTCGAGGTCGTCCACCACCACGCCGAAGTTGTAGGTCGGCACGCCGTCGGCGCGCATCAGCACGAGGTCGTCGAGCTCGGCGTTCGGGAACTCGATCGTGCCCTTGACGAGGTCCTTCCAGCCGACCGTGCCCTCCTGCGGCGTCCTGAAGCGGATGGGCGCCGGGCCTGCGCCGCGGTAGCTCTGGCCGATGGCGCGGTCGTAGCGCGGCTTCTCGCCGCGCGCGGTCTGCTGCGCGCGCAGCGCGTCGAGCGCCTCCTTGGGCATGTAGTCGCGATAGGCGTGGCCCGCGGCAACGAGCTGCTCCGCGACCTCGCGGTAGCGCGGCAGGCGCTCCATCTGGAAGAACGGCCCCTCGTCCCAATCGAGGCCGAGCCAGGTCATGCCGTCGAGGATCGCCTGCACCGATTCCCTGGTCGAGCGCTCGAGGTCGGTGTCCTCGATCCGCAGGATGAACTTGCCGCCGTGGCGCCGCGCGTAGGCGCGCGAGAAGAGCGCGGTGCGCGCGCCGCCGATGTGCAGGAAGCCCGTGGGACTCGGAGCGAAACGGGTGCGGACGGTCATGGGTGCTAGGATTTTCCCATGGCCGAGACTTTCCAGCCGGACCGCATGCCGGGCTACGTGCTGCCGAAGTACGAGTACCGCAGGCCGCCGGAGCTCTCGGGGGGCAATTCACCCCTCTACCCGGCGGTGGTGGTCGGCGCGGGGCTGGGGGGCCTCACGGCGGCGCTCGAGCTCGGGCGGCGCGGCGTGCA
>DATFEJ010000103.1:0-11140 GCA_035251235.1 Burkholderiales bacterium | reverse complement strand
CCCGCGGAGGGTTGATGGAGTTCGAGTACTGGTGGCTGCTGGCGCTGCCGCTGTTCTTCGGCCTGGGCTGGGTGGCGGCGCGCATCGACATCCGCCACCTGGTGTCGGAATCGCGCGCCCTGCCGCGCTCGTACTTCAAGGGCCTGAACTTCCTGCTCAACGAGCAGCCCGACAAGGCGATCGAGTCCTTCATCGAGGTCGTCAAGGTCGATCCGGAGACCGTCGAGCTGCATTTCGCGCTGGGCAGCCTCTTTCGGCGCCGCGGCGAGTACGACCGCGCCATCCGCATGCACCAGAACCTGGTCGAGCGGCCGAACATCGGCGCCGAGCAGAAGCTGGCCGCGCTCCTCGCGCTGGCGCAGGACTACCTGAAGGCGGGCATCCTCGACCGCGCCGAAGCGCTGTTCGCGCGCCTCGAGGACGGGCCGCACGCCACCGAGGCGCGGCGCCACCTGCTCGACATCTTCCAGCAGGAGAAGGACTGGGCGCGGGCCATCGACATGGCCAAGCGCCTGCAGCGCGACTCCGGGGAATCGCGCGCGCGCGAGATCTCGCAGTTCCTGTGCGAGCTGGCGGCGAGCGAGGCCACCCACTCGCGCCCCGAGGCGGCGCGCGCGCACCTGGAGACCGCGCTCGAGGAGAACCGCAAGTCGGTGCGCGCCAGCGTGGCGCTCGGCGACCTGGAGCGCGCCGCCGGCAAGCTCGAGCGCGCCATCGAGCACTGGCAGCGCGTCGAGCAGCAGAACCCGGCCTACCTGGCGCTGGTCGCGCAGCGCCTGCTCGAAGCCTACCGCGCCGTGGGGCGCCTGGAGGAAGGCCTGACCCTGCTCGCCGGGTACCTCGAGCGCTATCCCTCGCTCGACCTGCTCGACACCGTGTTCCAGACCACCCTGGAGGCGCGCGGCGCGGAGGCCGCGTACAAGCTGGTGCGCGACGAGCTGCGCCGCAACCCGACGCTGCTCGGCCTGGACCGGCTGCTCGAGGCGCAGATCGTCGCCGATACGCACCCGGAGCGGCGGCGCGACCTGGAGCTGATCCGCAACCTGGTGCACAGCCACACGCGGCGGCTGGCGCGCTACCGCTGCGAAGAGTGCGGCTTCAAGGCGCGCCAGTTCTACTGGCATTGCCCGGCCTGCGGCGGCTGGGAGAGCTATCCGCCGCGGCGCACCGAGGAGTTCGAGCTCTCGCCATGAAGGTCACCGTCGTCGGCACCGGTTACGTCGGGCTCGTGGCGGGCGCCTGCTTTGCCGACTCGGGCAACCACGTGCTCTGCCTGGATCGCGATGCGGCCAAGGTGGCACAGCTCAACGCGGGCGGCATTCCCATCTACGAGCCGGGGCTCGAGGCGGTCGTGCAGCGCAACCGCGCGGCGGGGCGCCTGGAGTTCACCACCGAGGTCGCCGCGGGGGCGGCGCACGGCGAGCTGCAGCTGATCGCCGTCGGCACGCCGCCCGACGAGGACGGCTCGGCCGACCTGCAGCACGTGCTCGCCGCGGCGCGCGCCATCGGGCGCCACATGGACGGCTACCGCGTGATCGTCAACAAGTCCACGGTACCGGTCGGCACTGCCGACCGGGTGCGCGCCGCCGTCCAGGAGGAGCTCGCCGCGCGCGGCGCGCGCCACGAGTTCAGCGTGGTTTCCAACCCGGAGTTCCTGAAGGAAGGCGCGGCGGTCGAGGACTTCATGCGCCCGGACCGCATCGTCATCGGCGCCGACGACGCGCGCGCGCGCGCGCTGCTGCGGGAGCTGTACGCGCCCTTCCAGCGCAACCGCGAGCGCATCCTGGAGATGGGCGTGCGCTCGGCCGAGCTCACCAAGTACGCGGCCAACGCCATGCTGGCGACGCGCATCTCGTTCATGAACGAGCTGGCCAACCTCGCCGAGCGGCTCGGCGCCGACATCGAGGAGGTGCGCAAGGGCATCGGCTCGGATCCGCGCATCGGCTTCGACTTCCTGTACGCGGGCGCCGGCTTCGGCGGCTCGTGCTTCCCGAAGGACGTCAAGGCGCTGCAGCGCACGGCCGACGAGGCGGGCAGGCCGCTCCTGCTGCTGGCCTCCGTCGACAAGGTGAACGAGGCGCAGAAGCACGTGCTGGGCGCGAAGATCAAGGCGCGCTTCGGCGAGGGGCTGCCGGGCAAGCGCATCGCGCTCTGGGGCCTCGCCTTCAAGCCCAATACCGACGACATGCGCGAAGCCTCGAGCCGCACGCTGATCGCGGACCTGCTCGCCGCGGGCGCCACGGTGAGCGCCTACGACCCGGTGGCGGGCGCCGGTGCGCGCAAGCTGTTCGCCAACTACGGCGGCGTGCGCATCGCCGATTCCGCGCTGGGCGCGCTCGAGGGCTGCGACGCGCTCGCCATCGTCACCGAGTGGCGCGAGTTCCGCAGCCCCGACTTCGCGGCGATGCGCGCCGCGCTCGCGCAGCCGCTCATCTTCGACGGCCGCAACCTGTACGATCCGGCCATGGTGCGCGCGCAGGGTTTCGAGTACTTCCCGATCGGCCGCCGATGAACCTCGCCAAGGCGCGCGTGCTGGTGGTCGGCGACGTGATGCTGGACCGCTACTGGTACGGCGACGCCACGCGCATCTCGCCGGAAGCGCCGGTGCCCGTGCTGCTGTGGCAGCGCGAGGAGATGCGCCCTGGCGGCGCCGCCAACGTGGCGCGCAACTGCGCGGCGCTCGGCGCGCAGACGCGCCTGCTGTCGGTGGTCGGGCGCGACGAGGCCGGCGCCCAGATCGCGCGGCTGCTCAAGCGCGAGGGCGTGGCGGCCAGCCTGCATCGCGACGGCTCGATCCGCACCACGCAGAAGCTGCGCATGGTGCACCGCAAGCACCAGCTGCTGCGCGTGGACATGGAGACGGCGCCTTCCAAGGAGGTGCTCGCCTCGAAGCTTGCGGAGTTCCGCGCGGCGCTCGCCGAGTGCGACGTGGTGCTGCTCTCGGACTACGGCAAAGGGGGCCTGGCGCACATCGTCACCATGATCCGCGAGGCACGCAAGGCGGGCCGGCGCGTGCTGGTGGATCCGAAGGGCGACGACTACGCGCGCTACAAGGGCGCGAGCGTCCTCACGCCGAACCTCGCCGAGCTGCGCGAGGTGGTGGGCCGCTGGGCGAGCGAGAAGGACCTGGCGCAGCGCGCGCAGCGCCTGCGCGAGGCGCTCAAGCTCGAGGCGCTGCTGCTGACGCGCGGCGAGCAAGGCATGACGCTGTTCCGCCGCGGTCGCATGCTCAACGTCAAGGCGCAGGCGCGCGAGGTCTCCGACGTCACGGGCGCAGGGGACACGGTGATCGCCACGCTCGCCGTGATGCTCGCCGCGGGCGAGGGCCTGGAGTCCGCGGTGCGCGCCGCCAACCGCGCCGGCGGCATCAAGGTGGGAAAATTCGGCACCGCGGTGGTCACGCCGGCAGAGCTTTTCGGAGAGAATTGAGCATGCACATCGTCACCGGCGCCGCCGGCTTCATCGGCTCGCGGCTGGTCGCCGCGCTCAACCGCGCCGGCATCACGGAGATCCTGGCGGTCGACAACCTCGAGAACGTCGCCAAGGTGCCCAACCTCGCGGGCTGCGAGATCGAGCACTACCTCGACAAGCGCGAGTTCCTCGCGCGCCTGGAGGCGGGCGAGTTCGACGGCGCGGTGGACGCGGTGCTGCACCAGGGCGCCTGCTCCGACACCATGGCGACCGACGGGCGCTACGTGATGGACAACAACTACGGCTACTCGCGCGCGCTGCTCGACTGGTGCCACGAGGAGGAGGTGCCGTTCCTCTACGCCTCCTCGGCCGCGATCTACGGCGCAGGCAAGAGCGGCTTTCGCGTGGCGCGCGAGTGCGAAGGGCCGCTCAACGTCTACGGCTACTCGAAGTTCCTGTTCGACCAGCTGGTGCGCCGGCGCCTGGCCGGGCGCTCGGCGCAGATCGTCGGGCTGCGCTACTTCAACGTCTACGGGCCGAACGAGGCGCACAAGGCTCGCATGGCCTCGGTCGCCTTCCACGCCTTCCACCAGTTCCGGCAGGAGGGGCGCGTGAAGCTGTTCGCAGGCTCGGGCGGCTACGGCGACGGCGAGCAGCGGCGCGACTTCATCCACGTGGACGACGTGGTGGCCGTCAACCTGCACTTCCTCGAGCACCGCGAGCACTCGGGCATCTGGAACTGCGGCACCGGCCGCGCGCAGACGTTCAACGAGGTCGCGGCGGCGGTCATCAACGCGGCGCGCGGCACGCGCGCCACGCCCGCCGAGCTCGCCGCGCAAAAGCTCATCGAGTACATCCCGTTCCCGCCGGCGCTCGTGGGCAAGTACCAAAGCTACACCGAGGCCGACGTGGCGCCGCTGCGCGAGGCGGGTTACGCGGCCGAGTTCCTCACGGTGCAGCAGGGCGTCGCCGCCTACGCGCAGGAGCTCGCGCAGTCGTGAAGCGCACGCTCGAAGATTTCATCGGCAACACGCCGCTCGTGCGGCTGCAGCGCCTGCCCGGCGAGGACAACCGCCGCGCCGGCAACGTGATCCTCGCCAAGCTCGAGGGCAACAACCCGGCCGGATCGGTCAAGGACCGGCCGGCGATGTCCATGATCCGGCGCGCCGAGGAGCGCGGCACCATCAAGCGCGGCGACGTGCTGATCGAGCCGACCTCGGGCAATACCGGCATTGGCCTGGCCATGGCGGCGGCGATCCGCGGCTACCGCATGGTCCTCATCATGCCCGAGCACCTGTCGGTCGAGCGGCGCCAGACCATGCGCGCCTTCGGCGCCGACATCGTCCTCACGCCGGAGAAGGGCGGCATGGAGGGCGCGCGCGATCTCGCCGAGAAGATGGTGCGCGAGGGCAAGGGCATCATGCTCGACCAGTTCGCCAACCCCGACAACCCGCTCTCGCACTACGAGGGCACCGGCCCCGAGATCTGGCGCGACACCGAGGGCAAGATCACGCACTTCGTCAGCTCGATGGGCACCACCGGCACCATCATGGGCTGCTCGCGCTTCTTCAAGGAGAAGAACCCGAAGATCCAGATCGTCGGCTGCCAGCCCTCGGAGGGCTCGCAGATCCCCGGCATCCGCAAGTGGCCCGAGGCCTACCTGCCAAAGATCTACGACAAGGCGCGCGTCGATCGCCTGGAATACGTCAGCCAGGCGGACGCCGAGGACATGACTCGGCGCATGGCGCGCGAGGAGGGCCTGTTCGGCGGCATCTCGTCGGGCGGCGCGATGGCGGTGGCGCTGCGCATCTCGAAGGAGCTGAAGAACGCGGTGATCGTCACCATCGTCTGCGATCGCGGCGACCGGTACCTCTCGACCGGTGTGTTCCCCGACTAAATGGGGACAGTCCCTATTTACATGAAACAAAGGCGTAAATAGGGACTGTCCCCATGACGCCCGTTCTCGCCTTCGATATTGAGACGGTGCCTGATTGTGCGGGCATCCGGCGCCTGCACGACCTCCCTGACGACCTGCCCGACGCGGAGGTGGCGGAGATCGCCTTCCAGAAGCGCCGCACGCAGACCGGCAGCGACTTCCTGCCGCCGCAACTGCACCGGGTGGTGGTCATCTCCTGTGTGCTGCGCGAGGGCGAGGGCGTGAAGGTGTTCTCGATCGGCGAGCCGGACGCGGACGAGAAGACGGCCATCCAGCGCTTCTACGACGGCATCGAGAAGCTGGTGCCGCAGCTGGTGTCCTGGAACGGCGGCGGATTCGACCTGCCGGTGCTCAACTACCGCGCGCTGATCCACGGCGTGCAGGCGGCGAAGTTCTGGGACCAGGGCGAGGACGACAAGGATTTCCGCTGGAACAGCTACCTGGGCCGCTACCACGCGCGCCACCTCGACCTGATGGACGTGCTGGCGATGTACCAGCCGCGCAACAACGCGCCGCTGGACGACGTGGCGCAGCTCGCCGGGCTGCCGGGCAAGATCGGCATCGGCGGGGCCAAGGTCTGGGAGAGCTACCTGCGCGGCGAGATCAAGGCCATCCGCGACTACTGCGAGGCCGACACCGCCAACACCTACCTGCTGTACCTGCGCTTCCAGCTGCTGCGCGGCGTGCTCACGCCCGAGCAGCACAAGAAGGAGTGCGCGCAGCTGCGCGGCGCGCTGGAAAAGCTCAAGGCGCCGCACTGGCGCGAGTTCCTCGAGCATTGGTCCGGCTGAACGTCCACGCGCTGGACGCCGGCGGCCACGGCATCGCGCGCAATGCCGAGGGCAAGGTCGTGTTCGTCGAGGGCGCGCTGGGCGGCGAGACCGTCGACGCCCGGGTCCTGCGCTCCAAGCCCAAGTTCGATACCGCGCGCACCGAGGCCGTGCTGCACGCCTCGAGCGGGCGACGCACGCCCCCGTGTCCCTACTACGAGAGCTGCGGCGGCTGCGCCATCCAGCACGCCGACGCGCGCACCCAGGTGGCCGCCAAGCAGCGCTGGCTGGAGGACTGCTTCGAGCGCATCGGCAAGCTGGGGCCGGAGGCGATGCTGGCGCCAATTTACGGCGAGGAGTGGGGCTACCGGCGGCGCGCGCGGCTCTCGGTGCGCTACGTCGAGAAGAAGGGCGGGGCGATGGTCGGATTCCGCGAGCGCCGCTCCACTTTCGTCGTGGACATGCAGGGTTGCCTGGTGCTGCCGGCGCGCGTGTCGGCGCTGATCCCGGGGCTGCGCGAGCTGATCGGGCGGCTGTCGATCCGCGAGCGGCTGCCGCAGATCGAGGTGGCGGTGGGTGAGCGCGTGACGGTGCTGGTGTTCCGCCATCTGCTGCCGCTGAGCGATGCGGACGAGTCCCTGCTGCGCCGCTTCGCCGAGGACCATGCCATCCAGGCTTGGCTGCAGCCGCGCGGGCCCGAGAGCGCCGCGCCCTTTTACCCGCTGGACGCGCCGCCGCTCGACTACGATCTGCCGGAGTTCGGCGTGCGCCTGGCGTTCCTGCCTACGGACTTCACGCAGGTGAACTTCGCGGTCAACCGCCTGCTCGTGTCGCGCGCCGTGCGGCTGCTCGATCCGCGGCCCGGCGAGCGCATCGGCGACCTGTTCTGCGGCCTGGGCAACTTCTCGCTGCCGCTCGCCGCGCGCGGCGCGCAGGTGATCGGCCTGGAGGGCAGCCCGGCGCTGGTCGAGCGCGCGCGCGAGAACGCGCTCGCCAACGGCCTGACGGCGCAGTTCGCGGCGGCGAACCTCTTCGAGCCCAACCTCGCGACCTGGGGCGCCTTCGACAAGCTGCTCGTCGACCCGCCGCGCGAAGGCGCGATCGAGCTGGTGAAGGCCCTGCCGCGGGACTGGCCGCGCCGCGTCGTCTACGTGTCCTGCGACGCGGCGACGCTGGCGCGCGACGCGGGGGTGCTCGTCAACACGCAGGGCTTCCGCCTGTCGGCGGCGGGCGTGGTCAACATGTTCCCGCACACCGCGCACGTAGAATCGATCGCCTTGTTCGAGCGGGACTGAGCCCGCGAAAGGAGCGCCATGCGCAGAGAGAACTTCTCGTCGGGAACGCCCTGGGAGCCGGTGGTCGGCTACTCTCGGGCGGTGAAGGTCGGGCCCTGCATCCACGTCGCCGGCACGACGGCCACCGACGGCCAGGGCGGCCTGGTGGGCGTCGGCGACCCCTACGCCCAGACGGTGCAGTGCCTGAAGAACATCGAGGCGGCGCTGCGCCGGGCGGGCGCCGGCATGGCGGACGTCGTGCGCACGCGCATGTACGTCGTCGACATCGACGACTGGCAGAAGATCGGCCGCGCGCACGGCGAGTTCTTCCGCGACATCCGGCCGGCGGCCACCATGGTCGAGGTCAGCCGGCTGGTTGACCCGCAGATGCTGGTCGAGGTCGAGGCCGAGGCCTGGGTGGCGGAAAAATGAAAAGGGCGCCTTGCGGCGCCCTTTCCGGTACGGCGGTGTCCTGCGGCTATTCGCGCTGGCCGGCGAGCGCCAGCAGCAGGTGCAGCAGGTTGGCGAAGATGTTGAACAGGCTCATGTACACGCCGGTCGCTGCCATGACGTAGTTGGTCTCGCCGCCGCGGATGATGCGCTGCAGGTCGTACAGCAGGAACAGCGAGAACACCACGATCACCAGCGTAGAGATGGTCAGCGCGAGCGCCGGGATCTGCAGGAACATGTTGGCGATCATCGCCGCCAGCAGCGCGAGCATGCCGACGAACAGGAACTTCCCCATGAAGCCGAAGTCGCGCTTGGCCGTCGAGGCGACCGCGCCCATGGCGAGGAAGATGGCGCCGGTGCCCACGGCCGCGTAGCCGACGAGCGCCATGCCGTTCTTCATCGCGAGCGCGACGTTGAGGATCGGCCCCAGCCACCAGCCGAGCAGCCCCGTCATCAGCAGGAGCAGCGCCACGCCGATGCCGCTGTTGCGTTTGGCCGCGATGCCGAATTGCAGGCCGATCACCGCGGCCAGCATGATCACCGTGGAGAGGATCGGGCTGCCCATGATGACGCCACTCGTCGCCATGCCGATATAGGCGCCGATGACCGTGGGCACCATGGTCAGCGCCAGCAGCAGGTACGTGTTGCGCAGTACCTTCTGCGCGCCGGGCGCCGCCACGCCGGTCGTGTAGGTCGAGCTGCCGCGGCCGTACGCGCCTTCGTTGGTCGGGATCGGCTTCAGTTCAGGTTGCATCCGTTTCCTCCTTGGTTGCAGACAAGGCTAAGACTACCAAACAAGCGTGAAGTTTCAACGTACTGCGGCGGGTAGAATGGGGCCGCCGCAGCGGCGCTTCAAGCCGGAAGGGTGGCAGAGCGGTCGAATGCACCGGTCTTGAAAACCGGAAGGGCCTCGCGGCCCTCGGGGGTTCGAATCCCTCCCCTTCCGCCACGTGCAACCCCAAGAATTGTCTGCGTTTTCGGCTAGAATCGCGGACTTTTCCATGGCCCTCATCGTCCAGAAGTTCGGCGGCACCTCGGTCGGCTCCGTCGAGCGCATCCGCAACGTCGCGCGCCGCGTCGCCAAGTGGCGGCGCGCCGGACACGACGTCGTCGTGGTTCCTTCGGCAATGGCCGGCGAGACCAACCGCCTGCTCGCGCTGGCGGCCGGCCTGCAGGCGCAGCCCGATACCCGCGAGCTCGACGTGGTTGCCGCCACCGGCGAGCAGGTGACGGCCGGCCTGGTGGCCATGGCGCTGATCGAAGCCGGCGCACCCGCGCGCAGCTACACCGGCTGGCAGGTGAAGGTGCTCACCGACAGCGCGCACGGCAAGGCGCGCATCGTGTCGATCGACGACGCGCGCATCCGCAAGGACCTCGCCGAGGGACGCGTGGTGGTGGTGGCCGGCTTCCAGGGCGTGGACGGCGAGGGCAACGTCACCACGCTCGGGCGCGGCGGCTCGGACACTTCGGCCGTGGCGCTCGCCGCCGCGCTCAAGGCCGACGAGTGCCAGATCTACACGGACGTGGACGGCGTTTACACCACGGATCCGCGCATCGTGCCCGAGGCGCGGCGCCTGCACACCGTCACCTTCGAGGAGATGCTGGAGATGGCGAGCGCCGGGTCGAAAGTGCTGCAGATCCGCTCGGTGGAGTTCGCCGGCAAGTACAAGGTGCCCACGCGCGTGCTCTCCAGCCTCACCGACCCCATGCTGCCGGTGGAGGAGGAGGCGCGCGCCGGCACGCTCATCACTTTCGAGGAAGACCCGCACATGGCCATGGAAAAAGCAATCGTGTCCGGCGTCGCCGCGCAGCGCGACGAGGCCAAGATCACCGTGCACGCGGTGCCCGACAAGCCGGGCATCGCCTACGCCATCCTGGGACCGATCGCCGACGCCAACATCAACGTCGACGTCATCGTGCAGAACGTCAGCCACGACGGCATGACCGACCTCTCCTTCACCGTGAGCCGCGGCGACCTGCCCAGGGCGATGAAGATCCTCAAGGACCAGGTCAAGCCGCACATCAAGTGCAAGGAAGTCACGGGCGACGACCGCATGGCGAAAGTCTCCATCGTCGGCATGGGCATGCGCTCGCACGCCGGCATCGCGGCGCAGATGTTCCGCACGCTGGCCGAGGAGGGCATCAACATCCAGATGATCTCCACCTCGGAGATCAAGATCTCGGTGGTGGTCGACGAGAAGTACGCCGAGCTGGCCGTGCGCGTGCTGCACAAGGCTTTCCAGCTCGACCAGGAGTAGAATCGGCGGCTCGCCGGAGTGATGCCCGAGTGGCCGAAGGGGGCGCCCTGCTAAGGCGTTATACGGACAAAATCCGTATCGAGGGTTCGAATCCCTCTCACTCCGCCAGATTTCCTATCCGTCCTCGCCGTTCTTGCGCCGATGCCGCCGGCCGATGGCGTGCGTTGTCCAGTTGAAGCGCACGGCGAGGATGCGGATGAGCAGCGTCATGAGAATCGCGATCCAGGCGGCGCTCTGGGTGTCGATGCCGTACTGGTAGCTCAACAGGACGAATCCGAGGCAGCCGACGAGCGCCGCGACGGCGAACAGTGTTCCCGGCTTGAGCAGCACCGGCTCCTCGCGCACCAGCACGTCGCGGATCAGGCCGCCGCCCACCGCATTGCACACGCCCACCAGCAGCGCGGCTTCGGGCGCAAGGCCCGCGAGCAGCGCCTTGTTCGCGCCATAGACGCCGTAGGCGCCCGTGGCGGTCGCGTCCACGTAACTGATGCCCTGCTCGAAGCGGTCGGCGAGGCGGTGCGTCAGCGCGCCGACCAGCACCGCGGCGATGACCGCCCACAGGTAGCGCACGTCCTGCATGACGAGGGGAATCTCCTGCAGGAAGACGGCGTCGCGCAGCAGACCGCCGCCCACGCCGGTGACGAAAGCCATGATGAAGGCGCCCACCACGTCGTAGCCGCGCCGCCCCGCGGCCCACACGCCCGTCAGCGCCAGCAGGAACACGGCGCCGAGGTCGAACCAAATGGGAAGCTGGAATGCGACGCCGATCATCGGTCGGCCATTATCGCGCGCGCCGGCCCTGCCACACGACGAAGGCGGTCACGACCAGCGCCGCGCCGAGGGTGTAGCCGATCACCGACGCCACCACGCCGGGCGGCATCTTGTTGACGGTGGCGATGAGGAGCGCAAGCCCGGGATTGCGCATCGCGGCTGCCACCGCGGCGACCGGCCGTGCGGCCGGATCGTGCCACGCGCACACGGCGCCGAGCGCGAGCGCGCCTTTCAAAAGCTCGTTGTCGAAAGCCTCGTCCAGAACCCGCG
>DATFEJ010000303.1:0-2530 GCA_035251235.1 Burkholderiales bacterium | reverse complement strand
CGATGCCGAGCGACCGCTGCTGCCGCCCGAGCGCGTGTTCGTGCCCGCGGAGGAATTCCACGTCGCCGCGCGCGCGCTGCGCCGCGTGGTGGTCGAGGAACAGCTGGCGAGCGCGCCGCTGCCGCCGCTCGCCGTGGACCGGCGCGCGCAGGACCCGCTCTCCGGCCTCAAGCGCTTCCTCGCCGAGTGCGGCATGCGCGTGCTGGTGGCCGCCGAGTCGCCGGGTCGGCGCGAGACCATGCTCGCCTACTTCGCCGAGTACGGCCTCGCGCCCGCGCCGGTCGCGGATTTCGCGGCCTGGACGCAGGGCGGGCCGGAATTCGGCCTGACGGTCGCGCCGCTCGCCGAAGGCTTCGCGCTGCCCGCCGAAGGCTGGTGCGTGGTTACCGAAGCCGAGCTCTATGCGGGCACCGTGCGCCGGCGCGCGCGCGGCGCGCGCAAGGAGAGCTCGGTCGAGGGCATGCTGCGCGACCTCTCGGAGCTGCGCATCGGCGACCCGGTGGTGCACGCGCAGCACGGCATCGGCCGCTACCACGGCCTGGTGGGACTCGATCTGGGCGAAGGCCCGACCGAGTTCCTGCACCTGCAGTACGAGGGCGGCGACAAGCTGTACGTGCCCGTCTCGCAGCTGTCCGTCATCTCGCGCTACTCGGGCGCGCAGGCCGAGGCCGCTCCGCTGCACAAGCTGGGCAGCGGCCAGTGGGACAAGGCGAAAGCGCGCGCCGCGAAGCAGGTGCGCGACACCGCCGCCGAGCTGCTCGCGCTCTACGCCAAGCGCGCGGCGCGCGAGGGGCACGCCTTCCGCGTGCAGGCGCACGACCTGGACGCGTTCGCCGACGGCTTTGGCTTCGAGGAGACTCCCGACCAGGCGGCCGCCATCCAGGCGGTGGTGCAGGACATGTCCGCCGGCAAGCCGATGGACCGCCTGATCTGCGGCGACGTCGGCTTCGGCAAGACCGAGGTGGCGCTGCGCGCCGCGTTCGTCGCGGTCGCCGATCGCCAGCAGGTGGCGATCCTCTGCCCGACGACGCTGCTCGCCGAGCAGCACTTCCAGACCTTCAGCGACCGCTTCGCCGACTGGCCGGTCAAGCTCGCCGAGCTGTCGCGCTTCCGCACGGCGAAGGAGGCCGCCGCGACGCTCAAGGCGCTCGCCGCGGGGGAAGTCGACATCGTCATCGGCACGCACAAGCTGCTGTCGCGCGACGTGAAGTTCGCGCGCCTCGGGCTCGCCATCATCGACGAGGAGCACCGCTTCGGCGTGCGCCAGAAGGAGCGGCTGAAGGCGCTGCGCGCCGAGGTGGACGTGCTCACGCTCACCGCCACGCCCATCCCGCGCACGCTCGCCTTGTCGCTGGAGGGCCTGCGCGAGTTCTCGGTGATCGCCACCGCCCCCGAGAAGCGCCTCGCCATCAAGACGTTTGCCGCGTCCTGGTCCGAGGGCCTGGTGCGCGAGGCCGCCCTGCGCGAGCTGCGGCGCGGCGGGCAGATGTACTTCCTGCACAACGAGGTGGACACCATCGGGCAGATGCGCGAGCGCCTGGCGAAGCTGCTGCCCGAGGCGCGCATCGCGGTCGCGCACGGGCAGATGCGCGAGCGCGACCTCGAGCGCGTGATGCGCGACTTCTACGCGCAGCGCTTCAACCTGCTGCTGTGCACGACGATCATCGAGACCGGCATCGACGTGCCCACTGCCAACACCATCGTCATCCACCGCGCGGACAGGTTCGGCCTGGCCCAGCTGCACCAGTTGCGCGGCCGGGTCGGCCGCTCGCACCATCAGGCCTACGCCTACCTGCTCACGCCGCCCGAGGAGGCGCTCTCGGCCAACGCCAAGAAGCGCCTGGAGGCGATCCAGATGATGGAGGAGCTCGGCTCGGGCTTCTACCTCGCCATGCACGACCTCGAGATCCGCGGCGCGGGCGAGGTGCTGGGCGAGTCGCAGTCGGGCGAGATCCAGGAGGTGGGCTTCAACCTGTACGCGCAGATGCTGGAGCGCGCCGTGCGCGCCCTGCGCTCCGGCCGGCACGTCGACCTCGAGCAGCCGCTCGACGTCTCCACCGAGATCAACCTGCATGCGCCGGCGCTGCTGCCGGAAGGCTACTGCAGCGACGTGCACGAGCGGCTGACGCTGTACAAGCGCATGGCGAACTGCGAGTCGCGCGAGGCCCTGGACACGCTGCGCGAGGAGCTGGTGGACCGCTTCGGCGCCCTGCCGGAGCCGGCGCAGGCGCTGCTCGAATGCCACGCGCTGCGCATCGCGGCGCGGCCGCTGGGCGTGGCGCGGGTGGACGCCACGCACGAGGCCGCGCTGCTGCAGTTCGTGCCCAGCCCGCCGATCGACGGCGCGCGCATCATCGCGCTGGTGCAGCGGCGCGCGGACCTGCGCGTCTCGGGACCGGAGCGGCTGCGGCTGACGGCGAAGATGCCCGAGTGGCGGGACCGCGCGCGCGCCGTGAAGCAGATCCTGGGCGAGCTCACCGCATGAGCCTCGTCGTCCAGGGACCGCAGACGCAGCCCGGGCACGCCGCCG
>DATFEJ010000335.1:0-2149 GCA_035251235.1 Burkholderiales bacterium | reverse complement strand
CACGCCGCGCGTCGCCAACCGGCTGCTGCGCCGCGTGCGCGACTTCGCCCAGGTGCGCGCGGAGGGCATCGTCTCGGCGGGCGTGGCGCGCGACGCGCTCGGGCTTCTGGAGGTCGACGTGCTCGGCCTGGACGTGATGGACCGCAAGCTGCTGCTCGCGGTGATCGAGAAGTTCGGCGGCGGGCCGGTCGGCGTGGAGAACCTGGCGCACGCCATCGGCGAGGAGGCCGACACCATCGAGGACGTGCTCGAGCCCTACCTCATCCAGCAGGGCTACCTGCAGCGCACGGCGCGCGGACGGGTGGCGACGCTCGCCGCGTACCGGCATTTCGGGCTCGCGGCACCGTCGGGGAGCGACGACTTGCTCGCGCCGCCCCCCGGGCGCGCCTAGCGCCGCGCCGGACTACAATCGGGCGGTGCACAACGATCCCGCGCGCGTTTTCGCCTGGCCGGTGCGGGTGTACTACGAGGACACCGATTTCGGCGGCGTCGTCTACTATGCCAACTACCTGCGCTACTTCGAGCGCGCGCGCACCGAGTGGCTGCGCAGCCTCGGCGTGGACCAGCAGCGCCTGGCCGCCGAGGACGGCCTGCAGTTCGTCGTGCGGCGCGCGGAGATCGATTTCCTGCGCGGCGCGCGGCTGGACGACGCGCTGAGCATCACCGTGCAAGTCATGGAGCGCAAGCACACCTACCTGCGCCTGCGCCAGTGCGCGCTGCGCGCCGAGGAACCGATGGCCGAGGCGATGGTCCAAGCGGCGTGCGTGCGCCGCGACAACTTCAAGCCCGCTCCCCTGCCCGCGGCGCTCGCCGCGCGGCTCGCCGGCTGACACGGTGAGCGTCACCTCCGACCTCGACATCTGGGTGCTCATCCTGGGCGCGAGCCCGGTGGTGAAAGGCGTGATGGGCCTGCTCGCGCTCGTGTCGTTCATGTCGTGGCTGTTCATCTTCAGCAAGTGGTTCGCCATCGGCCGCGCGCGCCGGCAGACCGAGCACTTCGAGCGCGAGTTCTGGGGCGGCAACGACCTCAACCTGCTGTACCAGGGCGCGGTGAACAACCGGCACACCATCGGCAGCCTGGAGCGCATCTTCGAGGCGGGCTTCCGCGAGTTCGCCAAGCTGAGGAACCAGCGCGGCAGCGAGACGGGGGACATGGTGGACGGCGCGCGCCGCGCCATGCGCGCCACCTACCAGCGCGAGATGGATCACCTCGAGCGGCGCCTGTCGTTTCTCGCCACCACCGGCTCGGTGAGCCCGTACGTGGGCCTGTTCGGCACGGTGTGGGGCATCATGCACGCCTTCCGCGGCCTGGCCAACGTGCAGCAGGCGACGCTCGCGCAGGTCGCGCCCGGCATCGCCGAGGCGCTGGTGGCCACGGCGCTCGGCCTGTTCGCCGCCATCCCGGCGGTGGTGGCGTACAACCGCTACTCGCACGACATCGAGCGCCTGTCGATCCGCTTCGAGAGCTTCATGGAGGAGTTCTCGAACATCCTCCATCGCCACGCGGTGAAGTAGCCATGCCGGTCGCCCACCGCAAGCGCCGCCCGATGTACGACATCAACATCGTGCCGTACGTGGACGTGATGCTGGTGCTGCTGGTCATCTTCATGGTGACCGCGCCGCTCATCACGCCGGGCGTGATCGACCTGCCCTCGGTGTCCAAGGCGTCCAACGCGCCCGCCGCGCCGCTCGAGGTCGTGATCCGGCAGAACCGCAGCATGCTGCTCAGGGTGCGCGACGCGCACGGCGCGCTCGCCGAGGAGCGGCCGGTGGCGCGCGGCGAGCTGGCCAAGCTGATCCGCGAGCGCCAGGCGAAGAACCCCGACCGGCCGGTGCTGATCGCCGCCGACAAGGACGTGCGCTACGAGGCGGTGCTCAACGTCATGGACGAGCTGCAGCGGCAGCAGGTGCGGCGCATCGGCCTGCTGGTGCAGCCGGCGAAGTGAGCGCGGCGCGCGCCTCGCTCGGCGTCGCCCACGGCCCGGATTTCGATGCGCCGCGCGAGGAGTTCGTCGGGCCCTCGGCGCTGCTCGCGCTCGCGGTGCACGTCGCGCTCGCCGTGGCGCTCGTGCTGGGCGTGCACTGGCAGAGCCGCGCGCCCAGCGTGATCGCGGTGGAGCTGTGGCAGCCGCCGCCCGCGCCGGTGGCG
>DATFEJ010000214.1:0-27413 GCA_035251235.1 Burkholderiales bacterium | reverse complement strand
CGACCGGCGGTCCCGCCGCCGGCGACGGCGCGGCCGGCGCCGCCGCGCCTACTCCCGCCGCCTGAAGAACCACGTCGCGTTGCAGCGCAGAATATGCCTGCGCAGCAACGCCTCACTGCCAGAAAGGGCGTGGTGAATCTGCGCTGCGGCCGCTTCGAGCTGAGCCTCGAGCGGCCGCTCGTGATGGGCGTGGTGAACGTCACGCCCGATTCCTTTTCCGACGGAGGCCGCTTCGCGGATGCCGAAGCGGCCATCTCCCACGCGCGCGAGATGATCGACGAGGGGGTGGACCTCGTCGACGTGGGGGGCGAGTCGAGCCGTCCGGGGGCCGCGCCCGTCGCCGAAGACGAGGAGTGCAGGCGCGTGCTGCCTGTGGTGAACGCGCTGCGCGACTTCCCGGTTTGCGTGGATACGCGCCATCCGGGCGTGATGCGCGCCGCGCTCGATGCTGGCGCCTCCATGATCAACGACATCGAGGCGCTGCAGGCGCCCGGCGCTCTCGATGCGGTTGCCGCCGCCGATTGCGCGGTCTGCCTCATGCACAAGAAGGGTGACCCGGCGACCATGCAGGACGACCCGCAGTACGCGGACGTGGTCGCGGAGGTGCGGGAGTTCCTGGCGGCGCGCATCGCCGCCTGCGAGCGCGCGGGCATCGCACGCCAGCGCATCGTCGCCGATCCCGGATTCGGCTTCGGCAAGACGGTCGAGCACAACCTGACCCTGCTCAAGCGCCTGCCCGAGCTCGCCGCGCTGGGCGTGCCGCTGCTCGCCGGCTGGTCGCGCAAGTCGTCCCTGGGCCGCATCACGGGACGCGACACGGGCGAGCGGCTCGCCGCGAGCCTGAGCGCGGCTTTGCTCGCGCTGCTCGGAGGGGCGAGAATACTGCGCGTGCACGACGTGAAGGAAACCCGGGACGCCGTCCTCGTCTACGAGGCGTGGCGCAAGGCATGACGCGGCGCTATTTCGGCACGGACGGCGTGCGCGGCACGGTGGGCGAGGCGCCCATGACCGCGGACTTCGTCCTCCGGCTGGGCTACGCCGCGGGCAAGGTGCTGGCCGCCCGCGATGGCGGGGCAGGGGATCGACCCGCAGTGCTGATCGGCAAGGACACGCGCATCTCGGGGTACATGATCGAGGCGGCGCTGGAGGCGGGCTTCTCGGCCGCCGGCGTGGACGTGCTGCTGTGCGGGCCGCTGCCCACGCCCGGCGTCGCGTACCTGACGCGCGCGCTGCGCCTGTCCGCCGGGGTCGTCATCAGCGCCTCGCACAACCCTTATGCCGACAACGGCATCAAGTTCTTCTCGGGCGACGGCTTCAAGCTGCCCGATGCCGTGGAAAGCGAGATCGAGCGCACGCTCGAGCAGCCGATCGGCTGCAACGCGTCCGCGCATCTCGGTCGCGCGCGGCGCGTGGACGATGCGGGCGGGCGCTACGTGGAGTTCTGCAAGTCCACCTTTCCGGTCAGCCTCGACCTGCGCGGCCTGCGGCTGGTGGTCGACTGCGCGCACGGCGCGGCCTACAGCGTCGCGCCGCACGTGTTCCACGAGCTCGGCGCGGACGTGGTGCCGGTGGGCGTCTCGCCCGACGGCTTCAACATCAACGACCTGTTCGGCGCCACGTCGCCCGCGCAACTGCAGGCGGCGGTCACGCGTCACCAGGCCGACCTCGGCATTGCGCTGGACGGCGACGGCGACCGGCTGATCATGGTCGACGCGCGCGGCACGGTGTACGACGGCGACCAGCTGCTCTATGCCATCGTCAAGCACCGCGCCAAGGCCAAGGTGAACGGCGTGGTCGGCACGCTCATGACCAACCTGGCGCTCGAGCAGGCGCTCGAGCGCCAGGGCATCGCCTTTGCGCGCGCGAAGGTCGGCGATCGCTACGTGCTGGAGCTGCTGCGCGAGAAGGGCTGGATGTTGGGCGGGGAGAATTCCGGTCACATCATCTGCCTGGATCGCCACACCACCGGCGACGGCATCGTTTCCGCGCTGCAGGTGCTGGCGGCGTTGCGCGAGAGCGGCCGGACGCTCGGCGAGCTGACCGAGGATCTCGTGATGTACCCGCAGGTGCTGGTCAACGTCCACGTGCCGCGCGGCTTCGACTGGACGAAGGAACGGGCGATCGCCGCCGCGCAAGCCGCGGCAGAGAAATCCCTGCAAGGCCGCGGACGCGTGCTGCTCCGTCCTTCGGGGACGGAGGCATTGCTGCGGGTCATGGTGGAGGGCGAACCCAGGCAACTGGTTGAAGAAGCGGCGAATTCGATCGCCGAAGCGGTGCGCCGGGCCGCCTCCGGCTAGCGACTTGTCATTTGGTCAACATTTCCATATTATTGGAACTATGGAATCGACCCAGGCGGTCCAGGCGCTCAGCGCCCTCGCGCAGGACACGCGCCTCGGCATTTACCGGTTGCTCGTCCAGGCGGGACCGGAGGGCATGGCGGCGGGGGCGATCGGCGAGAAGCTGGATCTCGCGCCCGCGACGCTTTCCTTCCACCTGGCAGGGCTGACGCGCGCGGGCCTGGCGCGCAGCCGCCAGGACGGCCGCTTCGTCATCTATTCGGCGGATTTCCAGGCCATGAGCGCGCTCGTCGGCTTCCTGAGCGAGAACTGCTGCGGCGGGCGGGAATGCGCGCCCAGGGCGGCCTGAATGAGCGTGTTCGAGCGCTGGCTGACGCTCTGGGTGTTCTTGCGCATCGTCGCAGGCATCGCCCTCGGGCAATGGCTGCCGGCGGCTTTCGAGGCGCTGGGGCGCATTGAGGTGGCGAGCGTCAACCTGCCGGTCGGGGTGCTCGTGGAGGTCCCGGTCATGCTTTCCGTGGTTTACATCGTGAACGGCGCCCGGCGCTGGTACGAGAGGGTTCCCGCATGATCGAGACACTCAACCGCGACTGCCATTGCATCAGCCTTGACCGCGAGGCGCTGCGCCGCGCACTGGAAGCCGATCCGGCCTCGAGCGGGCTGCACGACCTGATCGCGGAGCGCTGCCCGCATCTGTTCGCGTCGCTGCCGCTTTTCGTCTCGCGCGAGCAGGTTAGGCAGATGGGGCAGGTGATCGAGACGGTGGAGCGGGTCGTCGCTTTGCCGGACTACCGGGAAACCGCGCTGGCCTGGGCGCCCGAGATCGCGCGCCATGATCCCGGCGCACGAGGCGTGTTTATCGGCTACGACTTTCATCTCGCGCCTGAGGGCCCGCGTCTCATCGAGATCAATACGAACGCCGGGGGTGCACTGCTGAATGCAGTCCTCGCGCGCGCGCAGCGTGCCTGCTGCAGGGAGATCGAGCCGTGGATGAGCGGCCCGGTGGCCGAGGCGGACATCGAGCGCACGCTGTTCGACATGTTCGCATCCGAGTGGCGTCGCGCGGACCGCGCGGGACTGCCGAGACGCGTCGCCATCGTGGACGAGGCGCCGCAGGCGCAGTTCATGTACCCGGAGTTCCTGCTGTTCGCGCGCCTGTTCGAGCGCTTCGGGCTGGAAGCGGCGGTGCTCGCGCCGGAGGAATTGCGATTCGAAGGCGGCGTACTTGCCGACGCGCGCGGTCCGGTGGATCTCGTGTACAACCGCCTCACGGACTTCTATTTCGATGATCCGGCGCATGCGGCGCTGCGCGCTGCCTATCAGGCGGATGCCGCCGTGATCACGCCGCATCCGCGCTCCCACGCGCTGTACGCGGACAAGCGCAACCTGAGCCTGATCGGCAGCCCGGGGCTGCTGCGTGCCTGGGGCGTGGCGGAGGCGGATGTCCGGACGCTGGAGACCGGCATCCCGCGCACTGAGCTCGTCTCGGCCGGGAACGCCGAGCGCCTCTGGGCCGGGCGGCGCCGGCTGTTCTTCAAGCCCGCAGCCGGTCACGGGAGCCGTGCAGCCTATCGTGGCGACAAGGTCACGCGCCGCGTCTGGGAAGAGATCGTCGCCGGGCGCTACGTGGCGCAGGCGCTCGTGCCGCCGAGCGAGCGGCGCATCGGGCCGGACACGGCGCTGAAGGTCGACGTGCGGAACTACGTCTACGACGGGCGCGTGCAGATGCTCGCCGCGCGCCTCTATCAGGGGCAGACGACCAACATGCGCACGGCGGGCGGCGGCTTCGCGCCGGTGCTGACTACACCCCTCGACGCCTTGGGTCCGGCACCGGAACCCGCACCTCGGACGCCGGCGAAGTCTCCGGTTGCAGCGTGACGTGCTCGATGCCGAAGCGCTCGCGCAGCAGGTGCTGAAGCTCGTGCAGCGTGCGGTCCCACTGCGCCAGGTCGCGCACGATCACATGGGCCGAGAGCGCGACGCGGCTGCCCGAGAGCGTCCAGATGTGCAGGTCGTGGACGGAGCTGACGCCGTCCTGGCCCGCCATGGCCATGCCCACGGCATCGGGCGAGAGCCGCAGCGGCGTGCCCTCCATGAGCGCATGCACGCTTTCGCGCAACAGGCGCAGGCTGGAGAGCGCGATCAGCAGGCAGATGAAGAGCGAAGCAAGCGGATCGATCGGCATCCAGCCGGTGGCGAAGATGACGGCGCCCGAGGCGAGCGCGGCCACGGAGCCGAGCGTGTCGCCCAGCACGTGCAGAGCCGCCGCGCGCGCGTTCATGTCGTCGCGGTGCGGCGCGATGCGGCGCAGGATCCACAGATTGAGCGCGAGGCCGGCGAGGGCGATCAGGGCGGCCGTGCCGCCGTGGACTTCGCGCGGCTGGCCGAGCCTCGCGACGGCCTCGTAGGCGATCGCCCCGGAGATGACCAGCAGGGCGCCGGCGTTGATGACGGCGGCGAAAACCTCCGCGCGCCCCAGGCCGTAGGAGTGGCGGCCTGAAGGCGGACGGCTCGCCATCCAGCCGGCGAGCGCGGCGAGCAGCAGCGCCGCGCCGTCGCCCAGCATGTGTCCGGCATCCGAGACGAGCGCGAGCGAGCCCGTCCACCAGCCGCCGAGCGCCTCGAGGGTGGCGAACGCGAGCGTCAGCGCCGCGGCGCGACGCAGGATGCGCATGGATTGCCCATGGGGCGGATCGGAGGCGGGATGCGGATGCGTGTGCGCCATGGCGGATGCGCGCATTGTAAGTGTGCCCACTCTGGCCGGGGCAGCCGATCAGCGCGCATTGGGGAGTCCGGGATCCCGCGGCGGTCGAGGGCGCCGACGAGCAGAAGCGCAAGGCGTTCCTGCGCGCGTTCAACGAGCTCTCCACCCGCATCAACTTGTTCATGAGCCTGCCGATCGCCAAGCTCGACCGGAGGGCGCTGAAGAGCAGGCTGGACGAGATCGGCCGCACCGTCAGCGAGGTGAGGCTGTAACGACCCTGTCACATCCAGCGCCTAGACTCGCTCCCGCCAAATGAGAAAAGGAGCGAACGCGTGAAGCGTCTAGTCGTGGCCGCCGCGCTGCTGGCAGCCGTCCCCGCTTACAGCCAGATCGTCAAGATCGACGGCTCGAGCACCGTGTTCCCGGTCACCGAGGCGGTGGCCGAGGACTTCCAGAAATCCTCGAAGGGCAAGTATCGCGTCACGGTCGGCATCTCCGGCACCGGCGGCGGCTTCAAGAAGTTCTGCCGCGGCGAGATCGACATCTCGGACGCCTCGCGCCCGATCCTGAAGAAGGAAATGGACGCGTGCAGGCAGGCGGGCATCCGCTACATCGAGCTGCCGGTGGCCTTCGACGCGTTGACGGTGGTGGTGAACCCGAAGAACGCGTTCCTCAAGCAGCTGACCGTCGGCGAGCTGAAGGCGATGTGGGAGCCGGCGGCGCAGGGCAAGGTGATGAGCTGGAACCAGGTCAACGCGTCCTGGCCGAGCGCGCCGCTGAAGCTCTTTGGCGCGGGCGCGGACTCCGGCACCTTCGACTACTTCACCGAGGCGATCACCGGCAAGTCGAAGTCGTCGCGCGGCGATTTCACCGCGTCGGAGGACGACAACGTGCTGGTGCAGGGCGTGTCGCGCGACGTCAACGCGCTCGGCTTCTTCGGCTTCGCCTACTACGTGGAAAACCTGGACAAGCTGAGGGCGGTGCCGATCGTCAACGAGAAGGGCCAGCCCGTGGCGCCTTCGATGGAAGCCGTGCTCAAGGGCAGCTACAGCCCGCTGGCGCGCCCGATCTTCATCTACGTGAACGAGAAATCGCTCGACAAGCCCGAGGTGCGGCAGTTCGTCGAGTACTACATGCAGCACGGCGCCAAGCTCTCCCGGGAAGTGAAGTACGTGCCGCTGCCCGAGCGCGCCTACGCGCACAACCTGGGCATGGTCACGAAGAAGACCGTGGGCACCAAGTTCGGCGGCGAGAACAGGGTCGGCCTGACGATCGACGAGCTGATGAAGATGGAAGCGAAGCTGTAGCGATCCCGCCGGGGCCCGCCCGCGTGTCGCGGGCGGGCTTTTTGCATCTAGAATCCGGACTTTCCAACATGTCGGCCGTGCCGGGACTGGCTTCCAGCTCGATGTCGCCGCTTGACGCGGGAGCAAGACTGAGACAGCGACGCTCGCGCATCGTGCGCGAGCGCGCCATCGAGGGCGTCCTGTTCCTCGCCGCGCTGGTGTCGGTCTTCACCACCGTAGGCATCGTCTACGTGCTGGTCAAGGAATCGGTGGTCTTCTTCACCCACGTGTCGCTGTGGGATTTCCTCACCGACACGCAGTGGACGCCGCTGTTCGACGACGCGCATTTCGGCATCATGGTGCTGCTCTCGGGCACGCTCACCAGCTCGTTCGTCGCGCTTGGCATCGCCATCCCGCTGGGCACCATCATCGCCATCTATCTCTCGGAGTTCGCGCCGTTCTCGGTGCGTGAAGTGGCCAAGCCGTTCCTCGAGCTGCTGGGCGGCGTGCCGACCATCGTCTACGGCTACTTCGCGCTGCTGTTCGTCACGCCGATCCTGCAGGCGATCTACCCCGAGCTGCCGGGTTTCAACATCCTGTCCGCGGGAATCGTCATGGGCATCATGATCATTCCCTACGTCAGCTCGATTTCGGAGGACGCCATGCGCGCGGTGCCGATGAGCCTGCGCGAGGGCTCCTACGCCATGGGGGCGACGCGCTACCAGACGGCGACGCGCGTGGTGGTGCCGGCCGCCTTTTCCGGCATCGCCTCGGCCTACATCCTCGGCATCTCGCGCGCGGTCGGGGAAACGATGATCCTCGCCGTCGCGGCGGGCATGCAGCCCAACCTGACGTTCAACCCGCTCGAGCCCGCGGCCACCATCACGGCGTTCATCGTGCAGGTGGCGCTCGGCGACCTGCCGCACGGCTCGATCGGCTACCAGACGATCTTCGCCGCCGGCCTGACGCTGATGCTGCTCACGCTGGTCTTCAACATCGCCGGCCACGTGCTGCGCAAGCGCTACCGCGAGGCCTATTGATGGCCTACGCCCGGAATCTCGAGCAGATCCGCCGCCTCATCGCCAGCCACAAGCGCTGGGACCTGGTGTTCGCGCTGATCGGCGTATGCGCGCTGATGATCGGCGTGCTGACGTTCGCGGCCCTGTTCATCGACATGGCGTTGAAGGGCGTGCCGCGGCTGGACTGGGATTTCTTCACCAGCTTCCCGTCGCGCCGGGCCGGCCAGGCCGGCATCCTGTCGGCCTGGGTGGGCTCGACGCTGGTCATGCTGACTACCGCGTTCTTCGCCGTGCCGCTGGGCGTGGGGGCGGGACTGTATCTCGAGGAGTACGCGGCCAAGAACTGGGTGACCGACATCATCGAGATCAACATCACCAACCTGGCCGGCGTGCCCTCCATCGTCTACGGCCTGCTCGCCCTGGGACTGTTCGTCTACCAGTTCGGCTTCGGGCAGTCGATCCTGTCGGCGGGACTGACGCTCGCGCTGCTCATCCTGCCGGTGGTCATCGTGGCGACGCGGGAAGCGATCCGCTCCATTCCGCAAGGCATCCGCGAGGGCTCCTACGCGCTGGGCGCCACGCAATGGCAGGTGTGCAAGGACCACATCGTGCCGTACTCGATGCCGGGCATTCTCACGGGCGTGATCATCGGCATGGCGCGCGCCATCGGCGAGACCGCGCCCATCATCACCATCGGCGCGCTGACCTTCATCGCCTTCCTGCCGGCCTCGCCCGTGAAGGCGGAGCCGCCGTTCCTCTCCTTCGAGTGGCTGATGTCGCCCTTCACGGTCATGCCGATCCAGATGTTCAACTGGACCTCGCGTCCCGAGGCGGCGTTCCTGGTCAACGCGGCGGCCGCGGGCTTCGTGCTCGTGCTCATGACCCTCGCCATGAACGGCCTGGCGATCTTTTTGCGCTACAGACTGCGGAAGAAAATAAAATGGTAGCCGTACCTGCGCAGGAAGCCGTGCCCGCCGTGGCCAAGGCGGAGGTGAAGGACCTCAATTTCTACTACGGCGACTTCCAGGCGCTCAAGGGCCTGAACATGCCGGTGTACGAGAAGCAGGTCACGGCGCTGATCGGGCCCTCGGGCTGCGGCAAGTCGACCTTCCTGCGCAGCTTCAACCGCATGCACGACCTGTACCCCGGCAACCGCTACGAGGGCGAGATCCGGCTGTTTCCCGACAACGTCAACGTGCTTGCGGCCGGCGTTGACCCGATCGAGGTGCGCATGCGCATCTCCATGGTGTTCCAGAAGCCCAATCCCTTCCCGAAGTCCATCTACGAGAACGTGGCCTACGGGCTGCGCGTCAGGGGCGAGGGTCGCAGGGTCAGCCTGAACGAGAAGGTGGAGGAGGCGCTGCGGAACGCCGCGCTGTGGGACGAAGTGAAGGACCGGATGCAGGAGCCCGCCTTCAACCTGTCCGGCGGGCAGCAGCAGCGCCTGTGCATCGCGCGCGCGCTCGCCACCGACCCCGAGATCCTGCTGTTCGACGAGCCCACCTCGGCCCTCGACCCGATCGCCACCGCCTCGATCGAGGAGCTGATCCACGACCTGAAGAAGAAGGTGACGATCCTCATCGTCACGCACAACATGCAGCAGGCGGCGCGCGTCTCCGACTACACCGCCTACATGTACCTGGGCGAGCTGATCGAGTTCGGCGTCACCGACGAGATCTTCATCAAGCCCAGGAAGAAGCAGACCGAGGACTACATCACCGGCCGCTTCGGCTGAGCTACTTGAGCGTCACCGCGCTGATTTCCCCCTGGGTGCCGATTCCCAGGCGCAGCGGGAACGAGACGAAGTGCCCGCGCGTCGTCACGTTGTCGTCGTGTACCGCAAGGCCGACGTTCACGACCTGCCCGACCTTCAATGCCTTGTCGTCCGGGTTGGCGAGGTTGAGCGACCGCGCCATCGTGACGGTCCACATGCCGTCCTTCCAGACGCCCTTGGCATCCGCGTTGTCTGCCGCGGAGCCCGAGGCCGCCTCGCGCTGCACGTAGTACTGCGGCAGCATGTCGCCTTCCTTCCAGCCCGCTTTCGGGTCGAACGGCACCGCGGTCTGGCCGGGGAGGAGGACCTGCGCCTTGCCCGCTTTCTGGATGTCGGCCGAGGTAAGCGCCTTCTGGCCCGTCTTGGCCGCATCGAACATCATCTTCGGCTGCTTGGCCGCCGCATCCTCGTTCGAGACGAACATGTTCTTGCCGGCGTCGAACAGGCGGTATTCGAGCACGTAGCCGTCGTCCGCCATGCCGACCGGGTTGGAGCGGTGGGCGCGCCACTGCCAGAAGTCGAGGAACTCGCCTGCCGCCTTCAGCTTGGCGACGTCCTCGGCGGACTTCGCCTTGTCCCAGCCGCCCTTCTCCTCGCGCGTGGCGGGCAGGTACTTGCGCAGGTCGGAGCGCTTCTGCAGGAGGGGAACCGCCGCCAGCTGCTCCTTGGTCGCCTCGCCGCGCATGTCGCGCATGCCGTCATGGCAGGTGATCCAGCAGCCATGCTTGGCGAAGCTCGGCACCTTGCCGTCGTCCACCATGATCGACAGGCGGTCCTCGTAGATCGCCTGCATCTTGCCTGCGCGCACGTCCTTGTTCAGCCGATGCGCACCATACCGCTTCCACTCCTTGCCGTCGAAGCGCAGCTGCGGATAGGCGTCGCCGGGCGCCTTGTTCTGGGTCGCCCACTGGAAGCGCAGGTAGAGGAACTTGTCGTCGTGCGCGGCCTGCACGCTGAGGTCCACCGTGCCGTTCTTGCCGGCGATCGGCGTCGCCTCGTTGGAAGTGCCCTTCACGAGGCGGTTGCCGAGATCGCCCTGATCGTCTTCGTGGCATGTGGTGCAGGAACGCCCTTGCGCGATGGCGCGGTCGCCCTTCTTGTGGTCCTTGCCCTGCAGCCATTCGTAGCTCGCCTGGCCGGGATAGAAGAGCTTGACTTTCTTGACCGGGATGCCCGACCAGTCGATGCTGGACGAGTCGGCGGCGAGAGACGTGTTGGCCGCAAGCGCGGCGATGGCGATGGCGAGCGCAGTCTTTTTCATAGGAAGCTCCTTGCCCAATTTGGGTTATCAAGCGCACTCTCGCGCTTGCGGCATCCAGCGTATTGATCCACGTCAAACGGATTGGATTTGACGGACATCAAGCGCGGCGAGCGGCTTTGGGGCAACATCGCGGGCAGGTGGAAACGGTACGCACGGACATCGCAATCATCGGCGCGGGCGGCGCGGGGCTGCGCGCCGCCATTGCGATCGCGCAGGCCGAGCCGAAGCTGAAGATCGCGCTCGTATCCAAGGTCTACCCGATGCGCAGCCACACTTGCGCGGCGGAGGGCGGCGCGGCGGGGGTGATCAAGCCGGACGACAGCCTCGAGCACCATTTCAACGATACCGTCGGCGGCGGCGACTGGCTGTGCGACCAGGACGCCGTCGAGTATCTCGTGCAGGAAGCGCCCAAGGAGCTCCTCCAGCTCGAGCACTGGGGCTGCCCGTGGAGCCGCGAGGCGGACGGCTCTGTGGCGGTGCGCCCCTTCGGCGGCATGAAGAAGCAGCGCACCTGGTTCGCGGCCGACAAGTCGGGTTTCCACATCCTGCACACGCTGTTCCAGACCTCGCTGCAGTTTCCCTCGATCCAGCGCTTCGACGAGTTCTACGCCACCGAGCTTCTGGTGGAGGAGGGCCGCTGCGTGGGCCTCACGGCCATCGAGATGCGCAGCGGGCAGATGCGCTCCTTCGACGCGCGCGCGGTGATCATCGCCGGCGGCGGCGCGGGGCGCATGTTCCCCTTCACCACCAACGGCGCCATCAAGACGGGCGACGGCATGGCGCTCGCCTACCGCGCGGGCGTGCCGTTGAAGGACATGGAGTTCGTGCAGTACCACCCGACCGGGTTGCCGAGCACGGGCACGCTCCTGACCGAGGCTTGCCGCGGCGAAGGCGGGGTGCTGCTCAACAAGCAAGGCCGGCGCTTCCTGCAGGATTACGGCATGGGCCCGGAGACGCCCCTGGGCAGGCCGGTGCTGAAGACGATGGAGCTGGGGCCTCGCGACCGCGTCAGCCAGGCCTTCTGGCACGAGCAGAAGAAGGGCAACGCGGTGCCGACGCGCTGGGGCGACGCCGTGCTGCTCGACATGCGTCACCTGGGCGAGAAGAAGATCAACGAGCGGCTGCCGCTCGTGCGCGACATGTCCATCAGCTACATGGGCGTAGACCCGGTGACCGATCCCGTGCCGGTGCGGCCCGTGGTGCATTACATGATGGGCGGCATCGATACCGATATCAGCGCGGCGACGTCGCTGCCGGGCTTGTTCGCGGCGGGCGAGTGCGCTTGCGTGAGCATCAACGGCGCGAACCGCCTCGGCTCGAACTCGCTCACCGAGATCCTGGTGTTCGGCCGGCGCGCGGCGCTGAGCGCGCTGGCGTACGCGCACAAGGGTGCTCGTCCAGCCGGCGGCGGCGCGCTCGCCCAAGGGGCGCAGGCGCGGCTGCGCGAGCTGATGCAGCGCGCCGGGGGCAAGGAGACCGTCGCGGGGTTGCGCAAGGAGATGATGCAGACCATGGAAGAGCACGCGGGCATCTACCGCAGCGGCGAGGGACTGGCCGCGGCCTGCGCGCAGCTCGCCGAGCTGCGCCAGCGCTACCGCGGGATCGAGCTGCACGACAAGACCAACGTGTACAACACCGACCTGCTGCAGGCGCTCGAGCTCGGCTCGATGCTCGATTGCGCGGAGGCCGTGGTGCAGAGCGCGGCGGCGCGCAAGGAGTCGCGCGGCGCGCACCAGCGGCTCGACTTCGTCGAGCGCGACGACCGGAATTTCCTGCGCCATTCGCTCGCCACCTACGATGCGGGCGGGCCGCCGCGCATCGGCTACCGGGACGTGGTCATCACGAAATCGCAGCCCGGCGTGCGCGACTACTCCGGAGGACACGAGTGAGGCAGGTCGAGCTCGAAGTGCTGCGCTACAACCCGGAGACGGACCGCGAGCCGCGTTTCCAGCGCTACGCCGTCGACTGCCAGGAAGAGTGGGTGGTGCTCGACGCGCTCAACCACGTCAAGGAAACCCTCGACCCGACGTTGAGCTACCGCTGGTCCTGCCACATGGCGGTGTGCGGCAGCTGCGGCATGATGGTCAACGGCGAGCCCAAGCTCGCTTGCAAGGCGTTCTTGCGCGACTACACCGGGGTGATCCGCGTGGAGCCGCTGCGCCACTTCCCGGTCGAGCGCGACCTGGTGACCGTAATCGACGACTTCATCGCCAAGCTGGCGCGCGTCAAGCCCTACCTCATTCCGAAGGACCAGGCGCCGGAAGCGGGCGAGTTCCGCCAGACGCCAGCGCAGTTGAAGCGCTACAAGCAGTTCACGCTGTGCATCAACTGCATGCTGTGTTACGCGGCCTGCCCGGAATACGGCCTGATCCCGAAGTACCTCGGCCCGGCGGCGATCGCGCTCGGGCACCGGTGGAACCGGGACTCGCGCGACGGCGGGCGCGACGCGCGCCAGGAGGAGCTCGCGGCCACCGAGGGGGCGTGGGAGTGCTCCTTCGTGGGCGCCTGCTCGGAGGTCTGCCCGGAGCACGTAGACCCGGCGGGCGCCATCCAGCAGGTCAAGATCGAGAGCACCGTCGACTGGTACCGGGAGCACCTGATGCCCTGGACGAAGAAATGAGCCGCCAGCCCTACGTGCGCGCGATCACCTCGGAGTGGATCTTCCGCCACCCGCGCTACATCCGTTACATGGTGCGCGAGTTCTCCTGCCTGTTCATCGGCGGCTGGACTGTGCTCATGGTTTGGGGCCTCAAGGCTCTGTCGGAGGGCCCGGCCGCCTGGGGCGCGTTCCTCGAGCTGCTGGCGACTCCGGCGAGCATCGTCTTCCACTTGTTGACGCTCGCCTTCGCGCTATATCACAGCGTCACCTGGTTCAACCTTACGCCCAAGGCGCTGCCGCTGCAGGTCGGCGAGGAGTTCATGCCGGATTGGGTCGTCGCCGGCGCGCATTTCGCCGCCTGGGCCGTGGTGTCCGCGGGGCTGCTCTACTTCGCGGGAGCATTCTAGCCATGGCGCGCTCCAACAAACCGATCGTCTGGGGGCCATTCGCCGCGGGCGGCACGCTCACGGCCTTCCTCACGCCCGCGCTGGTCGTCGTCACGCTGCTCGCGGCGCTCGGCCAGGCGCCCGACCTGCTGGCCTACGAACGGCTGCACGCGCTGGCGGGCCATTGGGTTGCCAAGGTCGCGATCGCTGGGGTGGTGTTCCTTTCGCTCTGGAGCGCCGCGCACCGCCTGCGCATCACCTGCTATGACCTCGGCATCCGCGCCGACACCCTGGTGGCGACGATCGTGTACGCGGTGGCCCTTGCCGGGACCGGGGCGTCGGTGCTTTACTTGTTGCGGATCTGACGGAGGGAGGCCCCGATGAATCCACCGCCTGTCGCCACCCGCGAGATCGCGCGCGAGGAGCGCTTCAACAACGTCTGGACGCAGGAATTGAACGACGTATTCGCCGACGTCGCGCCGTACTACGACCGGGCGAACTACATCGCCAGCCTCGGGCTGTGGGGCTGGTTCCTGCGCAAGTTCATGGCCACGGTGGACATCAAGCCGCAGGAGCGCGTGCTGGACGTCTGCGCCGGCACCAACGCCATCGGCATCGCGCTCCTGAAGCGCGAGCCGACGCTGGACGTGCACGCCATCGACCGCAGCGCGGCGATGCAGGAGGTCGGCAGGCAGCGCGCCGAGGCGCTGGGCTTGCGCATCAAGAGCGTGATCGACGACGTGCACACGCTGCCCTACCCGGACAACACCTTCGACGTGGTCACCCTGCAGTTCGCCTCGCGCCACCTGCGCATCCGGCGCGTCGCCGAGGAGATCCGGCGCGTGCTCAAGCCCGGCGGGCGCTTCTACCACAGCGACATGCTGCGGCCAGGCAACCCGATCGTGGAGAAGCTGTATTACGCCTACCTGCGCTTCTGCCTGTGGTTCACGGGCTTCCTGTTCCGCAGCGGCCCGGCGGCGCTCAACTGCAAGAAGTACTTCATCCAGGCGCTGCAGATGTTCTACTCCGCGCGCGAGCTGAGCGACATGCTGGAGGACGTCGGCTTTCGCGACGTCACGGCCACGACGGTGTTCAGCGGCATGCTCGGCTTTCACCGGGCCGTCAAGCCGGCCGCCTGAACCGCGAGCGCGCACTCGCCGCGCTGCACGGCCGGCTGTTGCGGGAATTCAGCCGGCGCACCACCGACGCACTGCGCTTGCCGCTGGCGCTGCGCGCCGCGTTGCCGGCCCTGGAGCCCTTCCTCGCCGAGAACGTGGCCAAGGAGATCCGCAAGGACGCGCTGGTGATCCGCCGCGCGGCCAGCGGGCCGGCGCCCGGCGCGGCGCGCGAAGTGCTCGACGCCGCGCGCGAGATCGACCGCGAGTTCCTCGAGCGCATCGGCGGCTTGCCGCTGCGCATCCGGATTCCGTACGACAGGATCGAGCCGCTGCGGCTGCGGCGCATCGAGCTCGGGCTGGATACCGCCGGCCGCATCCTCGACGCGTGGCGGCAGCGCCGCCGCCTGCGCCAGGCCTTCGCGCCGGGCGAGCTCGAGCAGCGTGTGCACGAGATGCTGCGCCTGTATGCGGAGGAAACGCTGGCGCTGAGCGACGCCGTGAGCCTGCCCGGCATCCTAGTGCCGCTGCGACGACGCCTGGCCGAGCGGCTGCGCGACGCCATGCGCGAGGCCGCGTCTTCCCTTCTGCGCGGAGCGCCTGCTGCAGAGCAAAAAGGGTAGAATCCGGGCTTTTCAGCGGGCGCTGACGGCATGCGCGAACGGCTCGTCGCCGGCAATTGGAAGATGCACGGCAGCCGCGAGTCCAATCGAGCGCTGCTCGATGCGCTCGTGGCGGCGGACGTGACGTGCGCAGTGTGCGTGCCGTTTCCCTACCTCGCGCAGGCCGCCGAGCGGCTGCGGGGAACGCAGGTCGCCTGGGGGGCTCAAACCCTGAGCGAGCATGCGCAAGGGGCCTTCACGGGCGAAGTGTCCGCGGCCATGCTGGGGGAATTCGGCTGCCGCTACGTGCTGGTCGGCCACTCGGAGCGCCGGCACCTGTTCGGCGAGACCGACGCGCAGGTGGCCGCCAAGTTCGCGGCGGCGCGCGCGGCCGGCATCACGCCGATCCTGTGCGTGGGCGAGACGCTGCAGGAGCGCGAGAGCGGGCGGACGCAGGAAGTGGTGGCGCGGCAGATCGACGCGGTGCTGGCGCGGGGCGGGATCGGCGATGCGGTCGTGGCCTACGAGCCGGTCTGGGCGATCGGCACGGGCCGCACGGCCACGCCCGAGCAGGCGCAGGAAGTGCATGCGTTCCTGCGCCGGCGGCTGTCGGCGCAGACCTGCCTGCTGTACGGGGGCAGCGTGAAGGCCGACAACGCGGCGGCGATCTTCGCCATGCCCGACGTGGACGGCGGGCTGATCGGCGGCGCGTCGCTCGTCGCCAAGGATTTCATCGCCATTTGCAGGGCGGCGTAACGGAGAAAGAAGCTGGCTATGGGACAGTGGATCACCTTCATCATCGTGGCGCACGTGCTGATCGCGCTGGCGATCATCGGCCTGGTGCTGCTGCAGCACGGCAAGGGCGCGGACATGGGCTCGGGCTTCGGCGGCGGCGCGTCCTCGAGCCTGTTCGGCGCCACCGGTTCGGCGAACTTCCTGTCGCGGGCGACCGCGGTGCTCGCCGCGGTCTTCTTCCTGACCAGCCTGGGGCTGGCGTACCTGGCGTCCGAGCGCCCGAGGACGCCGGGCACGGTGATGGAAGGCGGCGCGACGACGCAGCCGGCCAAGCCCGGCGCCGACATTCCTGCGCCGCAGGCGCTGCCGCCCGCCGGCGGCGACGGCGGCTCGAAGGCCGGCGGCGTGCCGAAATGACTTTTAGAGGATAATTCGCTGCAAGGACGCACGCCCACGTGGTGAAATTGGTAGACACGCTAGCTTGAGGGGCTAGTGGCCTAATCAGCCGTAGCAGTTCGAGTCTGCTCGTGGGCACCAACTATGCTTGCTGAGTACTTTCCGATCCTGCTGTTCATCCTCGTCGGCCTGGCGATCGGCGCCGCGCCGATGCTGCTCGGCAAGCTGCTCGGCCCGAACCGTCCCGACCCGGAGAAGCTCTCGCCCTACGAGTGCGGCTTCGAGGCGTTCGAGGACGCGCGCATGAAGTTCGACGTGCGCTACTACCTGGTGGCGATCCTGTTCATCCTGTTCGACCTGGAAATCGCCTTCCTCTTCCCCTGGGCGGTGGCGCTGAACGACATCGGCATGGCGGGCTTTCTCGCCATGATGCTGTTCCTCGGCATCCTGGTCGTGGGCTTCGTCTACGAGTGGGCCAAGGGCGCGCTCGAATGGGAGTAGGCCATGGGCATTGAAGGCGCGCTGCCGCAGGGCTTCATCACCACGAAGCTCGACACGGTCATCAACTGGACGCGCACCGGGTCGCTCTGGCCGGTGACCTTCGGCCTCGCCTGCTGCGCCATCGAGATGATGCACGCGGGCGCCTCGCGCTACGACCTCGACCGCTTCGGCATCGTCTTCCGCCCGAGCCCGCGCCAGTCCGACGTCATGATCATCGCCGGCACCCTGTGCAACAAGATGGCGCCGGCGCTGCGCAAGGTCTACGACCAGATGGCCGAGCCGCGCTGGGTGATCTCCATGGGCTCCTGCGCCAACGGCGGCGGCTACTACCACTACTCCTACTCTGTGGTGCGCGGCGCCGACCGCATCGTGCCGGTGGACATCTACGTGCCGGGCTGCCCGCCGACCGCGGAGGCGCTGCTGTACGGCATCCTGCAGCTGCAGAACAAGATCCGCAGGACGAGCACCATCGCCCGATGACGCCGAAGCTGCAAAGGCTGTTCGACACGCTGCGGCAGGCGGGCCTCGCGCCCGTCGAGCGCATCGGCGAGATCACCGTGGAAGTGGCGCCCGGGGCCTACTACGACACCTGCCTGAAGCTGCGCGACACGCCGGAGCTGCGCTTCGAGCAGGTGATCGACCTGTGCGGCGTGGACTACTCGACCTACGCCGGCGCGCGCGCGCCGCGCGCCGGCCGCTTCGCCGTGGTGCTGCACCTGCTGTCCGTCACGCACAACTGGCGCCTGCGCGTGCGCTGCATGGCCGCCGACGACGAGATGCCGATGCTGCCCACGCTGGTGGAGGTGTGGCCGAGCGTGAACTGGTTCGAGCGCGAGGCCTTCGATCTTTTCGGCATCGTCTTCGAGGGCCACCCCGACCTGCGGCGCATCCTCACCGACTACGGCTTTACGGGGCACCCGTTCCGCAAGGACTTTCCGATCTCCGGACACGTCGAGATGCGCTACGACCCCGAGCAGCGGCGCGTGGTGTACCAGCCGGTCACCATCGAGCCGCGCGAGGTCACGCCGCGCATCGTGCGCGAGCCGAAGTACGGCGAGCAATAGCGCGCATGCCGGAAATCAGGAACTACACGGTCAACTTCGGTCCCCAGCACCCGGCGGCGCACGGCGTGCTGCGGCTGGTGCTCGAGATGGACGGCGAGGTGGTGCAGCGCGCCGACCCGCACATCGGCCTGCTGCACCGCGCGACCGAGAAGCTCGCCGAGCAGCGCACCTACCTGCAGTCGCTGCCCTACATGGACCGGCTCGACTACATCTCGATGATGTGCAGCGAGCACGCCTACTGCATGGCGATCGAGAAGCTCGCCGGCATCGAGGTGCCGATCCGCGCGCAATACATCCGGGTGATGTTCGACGAGATCACCCGCATCCTCAACCACCTGTTCGGCGTCGCCACCCTGGGGCTGGATCTCGGCGCGATGACGGTGTTCCTGTACTGCTTCCGCGAGCGCGAGGACCTGCTCGACTGCTACGAGGCGGTGTCGGGCGCGCGCATGCATGCGGCCTACTACCGGCCGGGCGGCGTGTACCGCGACCTGCCGGAGCGCATGCCGCAGTACGAGGCGCAGGTTTCGCGCAACGCCCGGCAGCTTGCCGAGATGAACGCCAACCGGCAGGGATCGCTGCTCGACTTCATCGAGGACTTCACGCGGCGCTTTCCCAAGTGCGTGGACGAGTACGAGACGCTGCTGACCGAGAACCGCATCTGGAAGCAGCGCACGGTAGGCGTCGGCGTGGTGTCGCCGGAGCGTGCGCTGGCGCGCGGCTTCACCGGGCCGATGCTGCGCGGCTCGGGCGTCGCCTGGGACCTGCGCAAGAAGCAGCCCTACGAGGTCTACGACCAGCTCGATTTCGACGTCGTGGTCGGCGTCAATGGCGACACCTACGATCGCTACCTGGTGCGCGTAGAGGAGATGCGGCAGTCCAACCGCATCATCAAGCAGTGCGTGGACTGGCTGCGCAAGAACCCGGGGCCGGTGATCAGCGACAGCCACAAGGTGGCGCCGCCTTCGCGCGAGCAGATGAAGGCGAACATGGAGGAGCTGATCCATCACTTCAAGCTGTTCACCGAGGGCATGCACGTGCCCGAAGGCGAGGCCTACGCGGGCGTCGAGGGCCCGAAGGGAGAGTTCGGGGTCTACTTCATCTCCGACGGCGCCAACAAGCCCTACCGCATGAAGCTGCGCTCGCCGGCCTTCACCCACCTTTCGGCGATCGACGAGATGGCGCGCGGCCACATGCTGGCCGACGCGGTCGCCGTGATCAGCACGCTGGACATCGTGTTCGGCGAGATCGACCGCTAGCGCGCATGCTGTCCGCCGAATCCCTCAGGAAGATCGACGGCGAGATCGCCAAGTACCCGGCCGAGCGCCGGCAGTCGGCGGTCATGGCCGCGCTGGTCATCGCGCAGGACGAGAAGGGGTGGCTGTCCACCGAGACCATGGACTTCGTCGCGCAGTACCTGGGCATCGCGCCGGTCGCCGTGTACGAGGTGGCGAGCTTCTACACCATGTACAACCGCGAGCCGCTCGGCACGCACAAGCTGACGATCTGCACCTGCCTGCCCTGCGGCCTGCAGGGCTCGCTCGCCGCGGCCGACCACCTGCGCAAGCGCCTGGGCATCGACTTCAACGAGACCACGCCGGACGGCTGGTTCACGCTGAAGGAGGGCGAGTGCATGGGCGCCTGCGCCATGGCGCCGGTGGTGCTGGTGGACAACAAGCGCATGTGCGATTTCATGACCAACGACAAGCTCGACGCCCTGGTCGACGAGCTCTCGCGGAAGACCTGAGATGCTCGACTACGGACCGGACGCGATCCTGATGGCGGGCCTGGACGGGCGCAACTGGCGCCTGAAGGACTACGAGAAGCGCGACGGCTATGCCGCGCTGCGCCGCATCCTCAAGGAGAAGATGGCGCCCGACGCCGTGATCGCCGAGGTGAAGAAGTCGGCGCTGCGCGGGCGCGGCGGCGCGGGCTTCCCGACCGGGCTGAAGTGGTCGTTCATGCCCAAGCAGTTCGCGGGCCCCAAGTACGTGGTGTGCAACTCGGACGAGGGCGAGCCGGGCACCTGCAAGGACCGGGATCTGCTGCGCTATAACCCGCACTCGGTGATCGAGGGCATGATCATCGCGGGCTACGCCATGGGCGCGACCGCGGGCTACAACTACATCCACGGCGAGATCTGGGCGGTGTACGAGCAGTTCGAGGAGGCCCTGAAGGAGGCCTACGCCGCGGGCTACCTCGGCAGCAACATCCTCGGCTCGGGCTACGACTTCGAGCTGTACGCGCACGCCGGCTACGGCGCCTACATCTGCGGCGAGGAGACCGCGCTGCTCGAATCGCTGGAAGGCAAAAAGGGCCAGCCGCGCTTCAAGCCGCCGTTCCCCGCGAGCTACGGGCTGTTCGGCAAGCCTACGACCATCAACAACACCGAGACCTTCGCCGCGGTACCGTGGATCCTGAGGAAGGGCGGCGACGCGTTCCTCGCGCTCGGACGCCCGAACAACGGCGGCACGAAGCTCTTTTCGGTCACCGGGCACGTGGCGAAGCCGGGCAACTACGAGGTGAAGCTCGGCACGCCCTTCGCGCAGCTGCTGGAGATGGCGGGCGGCATGCGGGCGGGGAGGAAGCTCAAGGCCGTCATCCCGGGCGGATCGTCCATGCCCGTGCTGCCCGCGGACATCATGATGCGGACCGACATGGATTACGACTCCATCGCCAAGGCGGGCTCGATGCTCGGCTCGGGCGCGGTCATCGTCATGGACGAGACCACCTGCATGGTGCGCGCGCTGGAGCGGCTGTCGTACTTCTATTTCGAGGAGTCCTGCGGGCAGTGCACGCCGTGCCGCGAGGGCACGGGTTGGCTGTACCGGATCGTGCATCGCATCGAGAACGGGCAGGGCCGCATGGAGGACCTCGCGCTGCTCGACGACGTGTCGGACAACATCGCCGGGCGCACCATCTGCGCGCTCGGCGACGCGGCCGCGCTGCCGGTCAAGAGCTTCCTCAAGCACTTCCGCGACGAGTTCGTGCACCACATCGAGCACCGGCGGTGCCTCGTAACGCGCGACATCGAGCCCCGATGGGGTCGCCCCGCCGCGCACGCGCCGCTGGCCGTCAAGGAAGCCGCCTGATGCCGACGCTCGAGATCGACGGCAAGCCGGTCGAGGTCGCGCCGGGCACCTCGGTGATCGAGGCGGCGAAGCGCCTGGGCATCTTCATCCCGCATTTCTGCTACCACCCCAAGCTCTCGGTGGCCGCCAACTGCCGCATGTGCCTGGTCGAGGTGGAGAAGGCCCCGAAGCCGATGCCGGCCTGCGCCACGCCGGTCGCCGACGGCATGAAGGTCTGGACGCAATCGCCGTCCGCCAGGAAGGCGCAGAACGGCGTCATGGAGTTCCTGCTCATCAACCACCCGCTCGACTGCCCGATCTGCGACCAGGGCGGGGAGTGCCAGCTGCAGGACCTGTCGGTGGGCTACGGCGGCTCGGCTTCCCGCTACCAGGAGGAAAAGCGCGTCGTGCTGCGCAAGGACCTCGGGCCGCTGGTCGCCGCCGAGGAGATGAGCCGGTGCATCCAGTGCACGCGCTGCGTGCGCTTCGGCGAGGAGATCGGCGGCGTGATGGAGCTCGGCATGATCAACCGCGGCGAGCTGGCGGAGATCGTCTCCTTCGTCGGCCGCTCGGTGGACTCGGAGCTCTCGGGCAACATGATCGACCTGTGCCCCGTGGGCGCGCTCACCTCCAAGCCCTTCCGCTACAGCGCGCGCACCTGGGAGCTGTCGCGCCGGAAGAGCGTCTCGCCGCACGACGGCCTGGGGTCGAACCTCGCCGTGCAGGTGAAGCAGAACCGGGTCATGCGCGTGCTGCCGCTGGAGAACGAGGCGGTGAACGAGTGCTGGCTCTCGGACAAGGATCGCTTTTCCTACGAGGGCCTGAACGCCCCGGACCGCCTCCTGCGGCCGATGATCCGCCGCGACGGACGGCTCGAGGAGGCTGATTGGGAGGTGGCGCTGGAGCGCGCCGCCGCAGGCCTGCGCGACGCGGGCGTGCTCGCCTCGCCGCACGCCGCGCTCGAGGAGCTGTACCTCGCGGGCAAGCTCGGGCCCGCCGATTTCCGCCTGCGGCACAGCGATTTCTCCGCCGACGGCAGGCGCGCCGGCATCCCGTGGCTCGGCATGCCGGTGGCCGAGCTCGGCACGCTCGATCGCGTGCTGGTCGTGGGCTCGTTCCTGCGCAAGGACCACCCGCTGATCGCGCATCGCCTGCGCCAGGCGGCAAAGCGCGGCACCCAGATCCACGTGCTGCACTCGGTGGACGACGACTGGCTGATGCCGATCGCCAGCAAGGCCATCGTGGCGCCCGCGGCGATCCCCGCGGCCATCGCCGGATTCAAGGCCAAACTCGACGGCGCGAAGAACGCCGCCGTGCTGCTCGGCAACTTCGCACAGCAGCACCCGCAGGCTGCGGCCATCCACGCCGCCGCGCAGGCGCTCGGCGTGAGAATCGGCTTCCTGGGCGAGGCGGCGAACTCGGTGGGCGGCTACCTGGCCGGGCTTCCGGCCGGCGGCGGCATGCCGGAAGTCCTGAAGAAGGAGGCGCTGCTGCTGCTCAACGTGGAGCCGCGCCTGGACTGCGCCGACCCGCACGCCGCCGAGCGCGCGCGCTTCGTCGTCAACCTGACCGCATGGCGTTCGGACGTCGGCGACGTCCTGCTGCCGATCGTGCCCTTCTCCGAGACCGCCGGCACCTTCGTCAGCACCGAAGGGCGCGTGCAGACGTTCAGCGCCTGCGTGCTGCCGGCGGGCGAGGCGCGCCCGGCCTGGAAGGTGCTGCGCGTGCTCGGCACCATGCTCGGCAGGCCCGATGTCGCCTTCGACACCATCGAGGAGGTGCGCAGCGCCTGCCTCGGCGGCCGGGACGTGGCGGCGCTGCTCTCCAACCGCATCGAGGCGGGCACTGGCGCAGCCGCGACGCCGGCGGCCGGCCTGCAGCGCATCGCCGACGTGCCCCTGTATTTCGCCGATCCGCTCGTGCGGCGCTCGCCGTCGCTGCAGAAGACGCGCGACGCGCGCCCGCCCAGGGCGTGGATGAACGCGAGGCTCTTGAAGAAGCTCGGCCTGGCCGAGGGGCAGCCGGTGCTCGCGCGCATGCAGGCGGGGCAGGCGCGCCTGTCGGCGGCGCTGGACGACAAGCTGCCGGAGGACTGCGTGCGCATCGCCGCCGCGCATGCCGCGACGGCGGACCTCGGACCGATGTTCGGCACGGTGAGCCTGGAGAAGGCGTCCGTGGAGAAAGTGGCCTAGATGGACTGGCGCCTCGCCATCGTGGACACGGCCTGGACGCTGGCGGCCATCGTCGCCATCGTCGCGCCGCTGTTCGTGGCGGTCGCCTACCTGACCCTGTGGGAGAGGAAGCTCATCGGCTGGATCCAGATCCGCATCGGCCCCAACCGCGTCGGCCCCTTGGGCCTGCTGCAGCCGATCGCCGACGGCGTGAAGCTGCTGTTCAAGGAGATCATCCTGCCGACCCACGCCAGCAAGGGGCTGTTCGTGCTGGCGCCGATCATGATGCTCATGCCCGCGCTCGCCGCCTGGGCGGTGATCCCCTTTGCGCCCGAGCTGGTGCTCGCCGACATCAACGCCGGGCTGCTGTACGTGCTGGCGCTCACCTCGTTCGGCGTGTACGGCGTGATCATCGCCGGCTGGGCGTCGAACTCCAAGTACGCGTTCCTCGGCGCCATGCGCTCGGCGGCGCAGATGGTGTCCTACGAGCTCGCCATGGGCTTCGCGCTGGTGGTGGTGCTGATGGTCTCGGGCAGCCTCAACCTCTCGGACATCGTCGCGCAGCAGGGCAGGGGGCGCTTCGCCGACATGGGCCTCACCTTCCTCTCCTGGAACTGGCTGCCGCTCCTGCCGATGCTGGTGGTGTACTTCGTCTCCGGCGTGGCCGAGACCAACCGCGCGCCCTTCGACGTGGTGGAGGGCGAGTCCGAGATCGTCGCCGGCCACATGATCGAGTACTCGGGCATGAGCTTCGCCCTCTTCTTCCTCGCCGAGTACATGAACATGATCCTGATCAGCGCGCTGACCGCGATCCTGTTCTTCGGCGGCTGGCAGGCGCCGATCGCCAGCCCGCTGGCCGAGGCGCTGCCGCCGTTCCTCTGGCTGCTGGCCAAGATGTTCGTCATCGTGTCCCTGTTCCTGTGGATCCGGGCCACCTTCCCGCGCTACCGCTACGACCAGATCATGCGCCTGGGCTGGAAGGTGTTCATCCCGCTGACGCTCGTGTGGATCGTGGTGATCGGCGCGTGGATGCAGACGCCGTGGAGCCTGTGGCGATGATGCAGCGCGTGGCCGACTTCTTCCGCGCCTTCCTGCTGCTGGAGCTGTTCCGCGGCCTGGCGCTCACCGGGCGCTACCTGTTCGCGCGCAAGATCACGGTGCAGTTCCCGGAGGAGAAGACGCCGCAGAGCCCGCGCTTCCGCGGGCTGCACGCCCTGCGCCGCTACCCGAACGGCGAGGAGCGCTGCATCGCCTGCAAGCTGTGCGAGGCGGTGTGCCCGGCGCTCGCCATCCACATCGAGTCGGAATCGCGCGCCGACGGCACGCGGCGCACGACGCGCTACGACATCGACCTGGTGAAGTGCATCTACTGCGGCTTCTGCGAGGAGGCCTGCCCGGTGGACGCCATCGTCGAGACGCGCATCTTCGAGTTCCACGGCGAGAAGCGCGGCGACCTGTACTACACCAAGCCGATGCTGCTCGCGGTGGGTGACCGCTACGAGGAGACGATTGCCAGGGACCGCGCGGCGGACGCCGCCTTCCGCTGACAGGAGCGCACCGGCATGTTCGAGAGCTTCCTCTTCTACGCCTTCGCCGCGATCCTGCTCGGCGCGGCGCTGCGCGTCATCACGGCGCGCAACCCGGTGCACGCCGCGCTCGCGCTGGTGCTCGCCTTCTTCACCGCGGCCGGCATCTGGCTGCTGCTGCGCGCGGAGTTCCTCGCCATCACCCTGCTGCTGGTGTACGTGGGCGCGGTGATGGTGCTGTTCCTGTTCGTGGTGATGATGCTCGACATCAACCTCGAGCGGCTGCGCGAGGGCTTCTGGAAGAACCTGCCGATGGCCATCGTGGTCGGCGGCATCATGGCTTTCGAGCTGGTGGCCATGCTGGCCAGCCGCCACTTCGGCTCGGCCACCAGCACGCGGGTCGTGCCGGCGGGCTACAGCAACACGCGCGAGCTCGGCCGCGTCCTCTACACGCAGTACGTGTACGCCTTCGAGATCGCGGCGGTCATCCTGCTGGTGGCGATCGTCGCCGCCATCGCGCTCACCCTGCGCCGGCGCAAGGACACGAAGGCGATGGACCCCGCCCGGCAGCTCGCCGCGCGGCGCGACGAGCGCGTGCGCCTGGTCTCCATGCCGGCGGAGACCGAGCGGTGAGCGGCGCGCTGACGCTCAACCATTTCCTGGTGCTCGGCGCGCTGCTGTTCGCCGTCAGCGTGGTCGGCATCTTCCTCAACCGCCGCAACCTCATCGTGCTGCTGATGGCCATCGAGCTGATGCTGCTCGCCGTCAACCTCAACTTCGTCGCCTTCTCGCACTTCCTCGGCGACCTGGCGGGGCAGGTGTTCGTGTTCTTCATCCTCACGGTCGCGGCCGCGGAGTCGGCCATCGGCCTGGCGATCCTCGTCGTGCTGTTCCGCAACCTCTCGACCATCAACGTCGAGGACCTGGACTCGTTGAAGGGATGAAAGCCCTTTACCTGCTGGTGCCGCTGGCACCGCTCGCCGGCGCGATCCTCGCGGGCCTCTTCGGCCGCGCGCTCGGCCGCGCGGGCGCGCACACGGTGACCATTCTCGGCGTGCTCGCGTCGTTCCTCGCCTCGTGCTGGATCTTCGCCGACGTGCTCGAGGGCAACACCTTCAACGGCACCGTCTACACGTGGCTGACGAGCGGCGGCGTGCGGCTGGAGATCGGCTTTCTCATCGACCGCCTGAGCGCGCTGATGATGGTGGTCGTGACCTTCGTGTCGCTCATGGTGCACGTCTACACCATCGGCTACATGGCCGAGGACCCGGGCTACCAGCGGTTCTTCTCCTACATCTCGCTGTTCACCTTCTCCATGCTGATGCTGGTGATGGCGAACAACTTCCTGCAGCTCTTTTTCGGCTGGGAGGCGGTGGGGCTGGTGTCCTACCTGCTGATCGGCTTCTGGTACACGCGGCCCACGGCGATCCACGCCAACCTCAAGGCCTTCCTCGTCAACCGGGTGGGCGACTTCGGCTTCATCCTCGGCATCGGCCTGGTGCTGGCGTACTTCGGCAGCCTCGACTACGCGCAGGTGTTCGCGCAGGCGCCCACGCTCGCCGCGCCGATGACGCTCATCTGCCTCGCGCTGTTCGTGGGCGCCATGGGCAAGAGCGCGCAGTTCCCGCTGCACGTCTGGCTGCCGGACTCGATGGAGGGCCCGACGCCGATCTCCGCGCTGATCCACGCCGCCACCATGGTGACGGCCGGCATCTTCATGGTGGCGCGCATGGCGCCGCTGTACGAGCTCTCGGCCACCGCGCGCTCCGTGGTGCTGGTGATCGGCGGCATCACGGCGCTCTTCATGGGCCTGGTGGCGCTCACGCAGTACGACATCAAGCGCGTGGTCGCCTACTCGACGCTCTCGCAGCTCGGCTACATGACGGTGGCGCTCGGCGCCTCGGCCTACTCGGCGGCCATCTTCCACCTGATGACGCACGCCTTCTTCAAGGCGGTGCTGTTCCTCGGCGCGGGCTCGGTGATCATCGCGCTGCACCACGAGCAGGACATGCGCCGCATGGGCGGCCTGAAGGCTGCGATGCCGGTGACCTACTGGACCTTCCTGCTGGCCGCCATCTCCTCGGCGGGCATCCCGGGCTTTGCCGGCTTCTTCTCCAAGGACGCGATCATCGAGGCCGCGCGGCACGCGAGCATTCCCGGCGGCGGCTTCGCCTACCTGTGCGTGCTGGCCTGCGTGTTCGTCACCGCCGCCTATACCTTCCGCATGGTGTTCATGGCGTTCCACGGCGCGCCGCGCTACGACGCGGGCCATCCGCCGCACGAGTCGCCCGCCGTGGTCACTGTGCCCCTGGTGCTGCTGGCGGTCCCGTCGGTGCTCGCCGGCTGGCTGGTGGGCCGCTTCGTCGAAGTCGAGAGCGCCTGGGCCTTCTTCGCGCACGGCCTCGCGTCGCTGCCGTTCTGGCTGGCGCTCGCCGGCATCGCGGTGGCCGCGATCCTGTACCGCAAGCCCTCCAGCCTGCCCAAGCGCATCGCCATGCGCCTCGGGCCGGTGTATGCCGTCATCGAGCGCAAGTACGGCTTCGACGAGCTGTACGCGTGGCTGTTCGGCGCCGGCGCGCGCGTGGTGGGCACGGGGCTGTGGAAGGCCGGCGACCAGACGTTCATCGACGGCCTGGCGGTGAACGGCTCGGCGCGCGTCGTGGGCTGGGTGTCGGGCATCGTGCGCCTCGCGCAGACCGGCATCCTCAATACCTACGCGTTCCTGATGCTGTTCGGCATCCTCGCCGGCATGAGCTGGGTGATCTGGCGGTTCTGGTCCTAGCCGATGACCCACGCCCCCCTGCTGTCGCTCGCCATCTGGGTGCCGATCGCCGCCGCGCTCCTCGTGCTGGCCGCGGGCGTCACCATCGTCATGGTGCCGAACTCGCTCGGCCCCGGGGAGCTGA
>DATFEJ010000362.1:0-5129 GCA_035251235.1 Burkholderiales bacterium | reverse complement strand
CTCCGCGCCGCCGGCGCCCATGGACTTCGCCTGCTCGGCCGCGGCCTTCATGGCCGAAGGCCGCAGCACCATGGTCTTCTCGAAGTCCGCTTTCTCGGCGGTGGCCGCGGGCGCCGGCGCCTCGCCGACGAACTTGAGCCGGTACTTGCCGAGCTCGACCACGTCGTTGTTCTGCAGGAAGTGCTTCTTGACCGGGTTGCCGTTGACCAGCGTGCCGTTGGTGCTGCCCAGGTCCTCGAGGAAGCAGTCGTTCAGGATGGTGACGATGACGGCGTGCTCGCCGCTCACCGCCAGGTTGTCGATCTGGATGTCGTTGTGCGGCTTGCGGCCGATGGTGGTGCGCTCCTTGGTCAAGGGGATTTCCTTGAGCACCAACCCGTCCATGCTGAGTATCAGTTTCGCCATAGCCGACCCCTGGAGCCTATTTTAGCCAACCCAGAAACTTCCCCATCACGCCGCGCGCGGCAGGGTACTCCCGCAGGACGCGCACGAGTATAACCGAAACGTTGTCTTTGCCGCCGTTGTCATTGGCCATCTGCACGAGCTGCTGCGCGGCGAGCTTCAGGTTCGCGCCGAGCGCCTCCAGCGTCATGCTGATGTCGTCGTCCTCCACCATGTCGGGGAGCCCGTCCGAGCACAGCAGGTAGATGTCGCCGGGGCGGGTGTCGTACTCGTGCATTTCCGGCTCCACCGACGGATCGATGCCGAGCGCCTTGGTGACCAGGTTCTTGTGCTGCGCGTGCTTCGCCTGCTCGGCGCTGATCAGTCCCGAGTCGATCTGCTCCTGCAGCAGCGAGTGGTCGCGCGTCACCTGCGTCAGCTCGCCGTCGCGCATGCGATACAGCCGCGAGTCGCCGAGATGCGCGACCAGCGTCTTGTTGTCGTAGAACAGGCACACCACCAGCGTCGTACCCATACCCGCGTACTGCGGCTGGCTCTGCGCGGCGTGGTAGATGGACGCGTTCGCCTTCATCACCTGCTCGCGCACCAGCGCGCCGGCCAGCACCTTGTTGGTCTGCGGGTCGATCTCGTGCGGCTGCACCTTGGCCAGCAGCTGCTGCATCTCGGTGGTGATCACGGTGGTCGCCATGCCGCTCGCCACCTCGCCCGCGTTGTAGCCGCCCATGCCGTCGGCGAGCACCACCAGCCCGTTCGCGGGGTCCGAGGCGATCGAGTCCTCGTTGTGCGAGCGGACCATGCCGGGGTCCGTGCACGAGGCGATCTCCAGGGCCTGGCTCAGGTCCATGCGCTCTATAGCTCGATGTCGACGCTCTTCGGGCCGCCCGAGGGCGCCGCGGACCCGGCGCCGCCGCCCGCCACGCGCAGCGCCGCCGCGAACTCCTCGCCCGTCTGGAAGCGCTCGTCGGGATTCTTGGCGAGCGCGCGCTCCAGGAACGCGACCAGCCCGGCCGGCACCTTGGCATTGATCGCCAGGATGTCGGCCGGCGGCTCGTTGGCGATCTTGTACATGAGCTGCGCCATCGACTCGCCCTGAAAGGGCAGCTGGCCGCACAGCAGCTGGTACAGGCTCACGCCCAGCGAGAACAGGTCCGAGCGCCCCTCGATCTTCTTGCCGGCGAGCTGCTCGGGCGACATGAACGAGGGCGTGCCGAGCACCATGCCGGTCTTGGTCTTGGACGAGTCGGTGAGGCGCGCGATGCCGAAATCGGTGAGCTTCAGCGTGTCCGTGTCGGCGTGGTACATCATGTTCGCGGGCTTCACGTCGCGATGCACCACGCCCTGCTTGTGCGCGTAGCCGAGCGCATCGGCCGCGCGCGCCACGATCGACACCACCTTGGGCACCGGCAGCAGGTTGGCGGCCTTCACGAACGGCGCGAGGTCGCCGCCCTTGAGCAGCTCCATGGCGATGTAGCAGAAGTCGTGCTCCTCGCCGGTGTCGTAGATGGTGACGATGTTCGGGTGCGACAGCCGCCCGGCGGTCTCCGCCTCGCGAAAGAACCGTTCCTTCACCTCGGCGAGCTCGTCGGCCTCGAACTCCTGCGACAGCGCCATGGTCTTGATCGCCACCTCGCGGCCGATCTTCGGGTCCTTGCCGAGGTACACCACGCCCATCGCGCCCTTGCCCAGCTCTTTTTGCACCTCGAACCTGCCGAACTTCGGCTTCTCGCCGGCGGCGAGATTGAGCGAGCCGCCGGGATGGCTCGAGCCGCCGCCGAGCATGACGGTCTCGGACAGCTGCTTGGCGCGCGACAGGCGCGTTTCCAGGTCGCGGAACTTCGGGTCGTACTCGTGCATGTGGCGGAACACCGACTCCGCCTTGTTGAACTGGCGCTTCCTCTCGAAGTCGAGCGCCAGGTTGTACAGGTTGTCCATCACCGCGCCCGACATCGGCACCTGGCGGAACTTGTCCCAGGCGAGGTCGAGCTGGCCCTGCGCCTGGTAGGCGATGCCGAGCATGCGGTTGGACTCGGCCGAGGACTCGTCGGACTTCGCCTTGGCCGCCTCGGTGACGATGAAGCGCTTGGAGACGAGCGCCGCGTGGCCGATGACCAGCAGCGTCGCCGGCAGCATGAGCTGCAGCCACATGCCCGCGGACACCATGAGACCGAAATGCGCGCCGATCAGCGCGGCGAGCAGCGCGCCGGAGGCGAGCAGCGCGGCGCGCGCGCTGAGGCGCGGCAGCAGCACGACCAGGTAGGCGGCGATCGCCAGGCTGGCGGCCAGCTCGACCCAGTGACTCCACACGGGCACGACGAAGAAGTGCTCCTGCAGGAGCGACGACACGGTGTGCGCCGAGAGGGTGACTGCCGGCATGCTCGGATTGACCGGCGTCACGAACAGGCTCGACAGCCCCGCGGCCGTCGGGCCGATGAGCACGATCTTGTCGCGGTACTTCTCCGCCGGAATCTTGCCGGTGAACACGTCGAAGAACGAATCCTCGGCGAACGCCGGCCTGCCCTCGCGGTCGCCGTAGAAGTACGTGTACATGCGCGCGCGCGGATCGGTCTTCGCCTGGAGGTTGCCGATGCGGATCGCCTCGCCGGCGCTGATGCGGATGTCGGCCGGGCCGAGGTTGAGGCTCCTGGCGACCAGCATGGCGGCGAGCGACGGGTAGTACTCGTCGAAGTAGGTGACGGCCAGCGCCTCGGTGCGGATCGCGCCGTCCACGTCGGGAAACGCATTCAGGTGCCCGACGGCGGCGGCCGCGCGGCCGATGGGCTCGACGATGGAGATGTCCACCGCGCTGGTCTGCTCGGGCAGATTGTCCTGCACGCCCTGCAGCTTCACGGCGTTGCGGCGCAGGAACTCGGGCAGCGGCTTGTCCGGCCGGCCGCGGGGAATGTCGCCGAAGAACAGCACCGGCAGCACCACGTTGCCGGCGTCGGACATGCTGCCGGCGAGCTTGCGGTCCGTATTGAAGTCCTGCTCCGCCGTCTTGAGCAGCTCGTGCAGGCGCGCGGTCTCGGGCGGAACCGCCGTGCCCGCCGTGGCGGCCGACTGCACCGCGCCGTCGGTCACCTCGAGCAGCCGGGCGATGGTCTCGTTCACGCGCCGGTTCTCCGGCTCCGAGAAGAACACCGTGTAGCCGATCACCTTCGCCTTGGCGCCCGCGAGCGCATCGATCATCGCGGCGTGCACGTCGCGCGGCCAGGGCCAGCGGCCGATGTTGTCGATGCTCGACTTGTCGATGGCGATGACCGCGATCTTGTCCGAGGGGCTGCGCGCGGTGGCCTGCACCCCCATGTCGTAGGCCTTGCGCTCCAGGCTGGGGATCAGGCCGCTGGAAAGATTGAGGACCGTCACCGCGGCCACGACAAGCAGGCCGAGGAACCAGTCGCTCTTCCAGAATGCGCGCTTCATGCGTGGGCTCTCCCCGATGCTCCGTTGTCGGCTCGAGGCGGACCGGACTCCGACAACTCCCCTTGAAACAGCCGTCTAGACCGCATTCTTGCAGTCAAAACTAAGCTGCGTCAAATGCTTACCGGATCAGGTACCGAGGATCTGCCCTGGTTTGAGACCGCCGCCCGCGACGAGCTCGGCCGCGGCCACCTTCTTGCCCTCGCCCAGTTTCGCCTTGCCGGCGTGGATTCTGCCGCCCTGGGCCGTCACCACCAGGCGTCCTTCCTCCACGCCCAGGATCTCGCCGATCTTGCCCTTGACCGCGCCGAAGGTGCGCACCAGCTCCTTGCGCGAGTCGAACAGCTGCAGCTTGGTGCCGGCAAGGGTCGTCCAGGCGCCGGGCGCGGGGTCGCTGCCGCGGATCAGGTCGTGGATCGTGTCCACGTGGTTCGCCCAGTGGATCTTCGCCTCGGCCTCGCGGAACCAGCCTTCATAGGAGGCCTGCGCTTCGTCCTGCACCGTTTCCTTGTGCTTGCCGGCGACCACCAGGTCGGCGGCCTCGAGCATCGCCTGCACCCCCATGGGGAACAGGCGCTCGAAGTACACGGACCCCAGCGTGTCGTTGTCTGCGATCGGCGTGCGCTTCTGCAGGAGGATGGCGCCTTCGTCCAGGCCATCGGTCGGCCGGAAAATGGTCAGCCCGGTCTCCTGGTCGCCCCGGGAGATGGGCCAGTTGATCGACGACGGGCCGCGGTACTTCGGCAGCAGCGATGGGTGGTATTGAATCGTGCCGTGCTTGGGGATCGTGACGAACTCCTGCGGCGCGAACTGCAGCACGAACGCCATGATGCCGATGTCGGCGCCGGCATCCTTCATCGCCTGCACCGCCTCGGGCGCGCGCAGCGATTTGAGCTGGTGCACCGTGAGGCCCTTTTCCTGCGCCGCCGCGCGCAGCGCGTCGGGGCGCGCGCCTTCCTTCTCGGGTGCGCAGAACACGGCGGCCACCTGGTCGCCGCGCGCGAGGAACGCTTCGAGCACCGCCTTGCCGAAGTCCTGCTGCCCGACGATCGCGATCCTCATCACGCAGCCTTCTTGGGCGGCGCCGCGAACGCGCCCGCCTGCTTGAGCGCACCGATCTTGGCGTCGTCGTAGCCCAGCACCTGCTTGAGCACCTCGTCGGTGTGCTCGCCGAGCGTCGGCGAGCGCTTGATCACGGCCGGCGACGCCGACAGCTTGATCGGCATGCCGACGTTGAACCACTTGCCGCGCTGCGGATGGTCGAGCTCGACCCACATGTCGCGCCCGCGCACGTGCTCGTCGTTGGCGAG
>DATFEJ010000207.1:0-8704 GCA_035251235.1 Burkholderiales bacterium | reverse complement strand
TCGCGCGCGCCGTCCTTACGCCGCGCCTGCCGCGGCAGACCGAGTGCGACGAAGTGCTTGCGCGCGCGCTGGCGGCACTCAAGCCCATGCTGGACGAGGCGGGCGCCAGCGTGCACGGCGGCTCGCTGCCCGCGGTGCGCGTCGACCGGCGGCAGCTCGAGCGGGTGTTCCGCGTGCTGATCGGCAACGCGGTGCGCCACCGCGGCGAGGAGCCCGCCATCATCCACGTCTCGGCGCGCCCCGCCGGCCAGGAGTGGCTGTTCTCGGTGCGCGACAACGGCGTCGGCATCGACCCCCAGGACCACTTCGCGATCTTCAGCCCGCTGGACGGCGCGCGCGAGCTGCCGGGAGCGCGCATGATCGTGGTGCTGCACGGCGGGCGCATGTGGGTGGAATCGGCGCGCGGGCAGGGGGCCACGTTCTACTTCACACTGCCGGCGACGCGGGGGTTGGGGCTGGGGGGGTAGGAGGAAGGGAGAGGTAGCGGTGCCCTAGGTAGAATTTGTCCGGATGCCGCGCTTCGAGGTCGTAGTGGCATCTTCGGCAGAGGAGCCAGTTCATGTGGGTGAGATTCGCTGTATTTGGAGTTCTTCTCTGGCCTGCGCTCGCCAGCCCTGCCGACCTCCCCATCTTCGACGCCCACCTGCACTACAGCCACGACGCCTGGGAGAACCTCCCGCCCGCCGACGCGGTCGCCATCCTGCGTAAAGCTGGCATCAAGCGTGCGCTGATCTCGTCCTCCGGCGACGACGGGCAGCAGAAGATGAAGGCGCTGGCGCCGGACATCGTGATCACGGAGCTCAGGCCCTACCGCTCGCGCGGCGAGATCGGCACCTGGGTGCGCGACCCGAGCGTGCCCGCGTACCTGGAGGAGCGGCTGGCGAAGTTCCGCTACTCCGGCATCGGCGAGTTCCATCTCTACGGCGCGGACGCGGACCTGCCGGTGCCGCGGCGCATGGTGGAGCTCGCGAAGCAGCACAACCTCTACCTGCACGCGCATTCGGACGCGGACGCGGTGGAGAGGCTCTTCAAGCAGTGGCCGCAGGCGCGGATCCTGTGGGCGCACGCCGGCTTCGCGAATCCCGAGCAGGTGACGGCGATGCTCGCCAAGCACAAGAACCTCTGGTGCGACCTCGCCTTCCGCACGGACCACGCCTCGGGCGGCAAGGTGGACGCCGACTGGCGCAAGGCGTTCCTCGCCTACCCGGACCGCTTCCTCGTCGGCACGGATTCGTTCACGCCCGAGCGCTGGCACTACGTCGCCGAGCACGCGCGCTGGTCGCGCGAGTGGCTCGCCGACCTGCCGCCCGCGGTCGCCGAGCAGATCGCGTGGAAGAACGGCGAGCGGCTCTTCGCGCCCGCGAAATGAGGCTGGCGGCGCTGCTCGCGCTCGCCGCGCCCGCCGCGCTCGCCTGCGAGCTGCCCGGCGGGCCGGCGCAGAAGCTGCAGTCCGGCGAGCACACGATCCTCTATCGCGCGGAACCGGGGCTCGAGGTGGGCAAGCATTTCGCGCTCGCGGTCGCGGTGTGCCCGCCGCCGAAGGAAGTGCGCGTGGACGCCTGGATGCCGGACCACCGCCACGGCATGAACTACCGGCCTTCGCTCAAGCCGCTCGGCGATGGACGCTACCGCGCCGAAGGGCTGATGTTCCACATGCCGGGCCGCTGGGAGTTCCTGTTCGAGGTGCGCGGCGCAAGCGGCACCGAGCGCTTCGGGCACAGCGTGCGCGTAGAGTGAGGCGCGCGCCGCTTCTCCTCCTGCTCGCCGCGCTCGCGCCGGCGGCATACGCCTTCACCGAAGCGGAAGTGCGCGCCATCGCCGCGCACGGGCCTTGGCCGCCCGCCTTCGCGCGCGATTCCTCGAACCGCGTCTCGGGGAACGCCGATGCCATCGAGCTCGGCGAGCGCCTCTTCTTCGAGCGGCGCCTGTCGGCCGACGGCGAGCAATCCTGCGCCCGCTGCCACATCCCCGAGCGCAACTGGACCGACGGCCTCGTGCGCGCGCAGGGCCTGGCGCTCGTAGACCGCAATACGCAGAGCATCGCCAACGTGCGCCTGCAGCGCTGGTTCGGCTGGGACGGCGCCAACGACAGCCTGTGGGCGCAGAGCATCCGGCCGCTGCTCGACGCGCGCGAGCTCGGCATGAGCGCGCCGAAGGTGGCGGCGCTCGTGCGCGGCGACGCCGACCTCGCCTGCCGCTACCGCAAGGTGTTCGGCGAGCTGCCGCGCGAGGACGAGGCGGTGCTCGTGGGTGTCGCCAAGGCGCTCGCCGCGTTCCAGGAGACGCGCGTCAGCGGGCGCACGCCATTCGACCAGTTCCGCGACTCTCTGGTGAAGGGCGATGCGGCGGGCATCGCCGCGTACCCGGAAAGTGCGAAGCGCGGCCTCGCCATCTTCATCGGCAAGGGAAAGTGCAACTTCTGCCACCTCGGACCGGCGTTCACCAACGGCGAGTTCCACGACACGGGAATCCCCTTCTTCATCGAGAAGGGCCGCGTGGACGCAGGGCGCCACGCCGGCATCCAGAAGCTGCGCGCGAGCCCGTACAACCTGCTCGGCGCCCACAACGACGATTCGAAGCGCTCGAGCGGCACCGGCACGCAGCACGTGCGCCTCGAGCACCGCAACTTCGGCGAGTTCCGCACGCCCTCGCTCAGGAACCTCGCGCTCACCGCGCCCTACATGCACAACGGCAGCCTCGCCACGCTGCGCGACGTGGTGAACCACTATTCGACGCTCAGCCCGGACCGGCTGCACGCCGACGGCGAGGCGATCCTCGCGGCGCTCAAGCTCTCGGAGGCCGAGGCGCGCGATCTCGTGGCCTTCCTCGAGACTTTGTCGGATGGCGGCGGCCGCTACGAGCGGCGCGCGTTTCGCCATGACTGCCGGCCCTGAGGAATCGTTGACCGCGCGGGGGCGAGCGCGTAAATAGCACCGGGTGAAGCTCAACGCACTGGAACGCGCCATGGCCGCCGGCGAGCACGGGCGCGCCGCGCAGATGGCCCTCGAGCACCAGGTCAAGGTCGGCGACTTCTTCGGCGCCGCCGACTTCGTAGAGGTGACGCAGGCGCACGTCATGGCCGACACCGAGAGCCTGGGCGAGGCGGGCGTGCGCTGGCTCGAGTCGCTCGCCACGCCCGACGAGAAGCCCCTGCGCCTGCGCGTGCCGACCATCACCGACCCGCGCGGCACGGACTTCGCGCAGACTTCCGTGCTGCGCCAGCCTGCCTGGGCGGTGGACCTGGAGCGGCGCGCCGTGCAGGCCTTCGCGCGCCTCGGCGTGCTGCTCACCGATACCTGCATCAACTACCAGACCATCCAGGCGCCGGCGCGCGGCGAGAGCGTGGCCTTCGGCGACACGGGCGTGGTCATCTACTCCAACTCGGTGTGCGGCGCGCGCTCGAACTTCGAGGGCGGGCCCTCGGCGATCGCCGCGGGCATCACCGGGCGCACGCCGCGCTACGGCTTTCACCTCGACGCGCAGCGGCGCGCGACGCTGCGCTTGCGCGTGGACTGGACGCCAAAGACGCTGAATGACTGGGGCGCGCTCGGCGGGCTCATCGGGCGTCTCTCGGGCAACTACTGGGCAGTGCCGGTGATCGAGGGCCTCGACACGGTGCCCGGGTCGGACGCGCTCAAGCATTTCGGCGCGGCGATGGCGAGCTTCGGCTCGAGCGCCATGTTCCACCTGGTGGGAGTGACGCCGGAGGCCGTGCGGCTGGAGGACACGGGCGGCGACAAGCTGCCGGTCGCGAAGCGCATCGGCGAGGCGGACGTGCGCGCGCTGCAATCGGCCTACGCGGGCGAGGAGGACGTCGACGTCGTAGTGTTCTCCGCGCCGCAGCTCTCGCTCTACGAGCTGCAGAAACTCGCGGGACTTTGCGACGGACGGCGCTTCGCGAAGCCGCTGCTTGCGGTCACCAGCCCTCAGGTGAAGCCCGATGCCGATCGGCTCGGCCTCACGGCGCGCATCGAATCCGCGGGCGGGCACGTGCTCTCCGGCATGTGCTTCTACCAGTCCTACGCGCGCGAGATCGCCGAGGCGAACGGCTGGAAGCGGCTGGCGACCAACAGCGCGAAGCTGGTGAACATCCTCGGCGGCTACGGCTACGTGCCGCTGCTCGCTTCCATGGAGCGCTGCGTGGAAGCCGCTGAGAAGGGCAGGCTGCCCGCATGATCTTCACGGCGCGACACGCATTGGGCGGCAAGGTGCGCGGCACGGCGCTCGTCGCGCACGACGGCTTCTCCGCGCGCTACGACTTGGACCGCATCCAGGGCACCTTCTCGCGACCCTCCCACAAGCTCGCGGGCCAGTCCTACGTGGGGAAGATCCTCGTGCTCGACACCGCGAAAGGCGGCGTGGCGAGCGCGTGGATGCTGCACGAGATGGCTTCACGCGGCGTCGTGCCGCTCGCGCTCGTCTTCAACAGCGTGAACCCGATCCTCGTGCAGGGCGCGGTGTTCGGCAACGTCACCATGCTCGCGGGGTTCGAGGGCGACATCACCGCAAATGTGCCGCACGGCGCGACCGTGGAGATCGACGCGGAGAGGCGCAGCTTGCGGGTGCTTTGAGTGGTGGGCAGAGTATTCCTGGGGTGAGGCCGTCGCCCCGCTCACATCTCGTCCGGCCAGGCGCGCGAGGTGTGCAGCACCCTCAGGATCTCGAGAGACCTGTCGCGCGCCCGGTAAGCAATGATGTAGGGCAGGTGGCCGATGACCAGCTCGCGCGTGCCCAGTACGCGCCCGGGGCGCCCGATGGCCGGGCTGCCGGGCAGCAGCGTTTCCGCTTGGTCGATCAACTCCAGGACGACGCGTGCCGCGGCAGCGGGGCTGTCCTGGCCGATGTACTGCGCGATGGCCGCGAGGTCCTGCTCAGCGAGACGCGTCCACCGCAGCCGCAAGCTTCTTCTCCCACTTGGCCTTCAGCTCGGCGTGGTCGATGAGGCGGCCGCGATTGGCGTCCTCGACGCCCTTCTGGATCGCGGCGATCTGCCATTCGTTCAGGTCGAGGTACTGGCGCACGGCATCGGCGGCAAGCGCGGCCCGGCTGCGCTCGGTGGCCTTGGCGAGCCTGTCCAGCCGCTTGCGCGTTTCGGGATCGAGCCTCAGCGTGACCGGATCGCTCATCGCGGCCCCTTGTACACAATGAATACATTCTGCGCCCCGACCCGCACTGCGTCAACGCCGGTGGGCAGTGCCGCTGGGCAGGCGACCCTGCCGCACAAGGCCGGGATCGTACAAAGAAGACCGGGTCTGACTACCCTCCTGGCCTTATCGGGGCGTCCGAATACGCGCTCCCGTCTGCTCTCCAGAGCGCAGCAAACGCCAGTTGCGTTCGCAGTTCTGCTAGGGTGCTTCGATGCCCACCACGCTGCGCCGTTCGACGGCCCGGTCGCACGTCGCGGTCGCGCTTTCGCTCCTGGCATTTCACGGCAACGCCCTCGCGGCCGACCTGATCGGCGTGGTGCTTCGGGGCGGTAGCCCATTGCCAGGCGCCCCCGTGGAACTTCGCTACGGCGGCGCGGCGGCGGGCAGCGCGAAGAGCAGCGCCGCGGGCCGCTTCGTCATCCGCAACGTGCGGCCCGGCACTTACGAAATGAAGTGCGGCGACGGCCCGGTCGTGCGCATACAGATCGCCGACGGCCTCAACCAGGCCAACTGCCAGGGCTGAACACCGTGACCGCTCCACAGGCGCCGCCCAATCCGTCCCCGCCGGAAGACGCAGCCGAGCGCGACCTCAAGCTCAGGCGCCAGGAGCTGGTCTGGAAGATCCGCGTCGCCAAGGCGGACGTGCTGCAGAAGGTCCTGATTTCCATCGTCGGCGCCCTCATCGCGGGCATCTTCTACATCTTCCAGGCCAACCAGACCGAGAGCCGCTATTACTCCGAGCTGCAGGCGCAGCGCGAGCGGGCCGATGCCGACCTGCGCGCCAACATGTTCAAGACCCTGTTCGAGGCCTACTTCAAGAACAAGATCGAGGCCACGCAGAAGTCGCAGCCGGGCGGCGCCGACACGCCGGAGCGCGCCCAGGCGTTGCTCGTCAACCTGGGCCAGGAGATCATCCTGAGCGACCTTCTGGCGCGCAACTTCGAATCGATGGACGTGCGGCCGCTGTTCGAAGACCTGGACCGCCGCCTGACCGATCTCATCGAGCGCGGCGGCGAAGCGCGCAAAGTCCTGCCCGCGCAGGCCGAGGCCTTCCGCCAGCGCGAGCAGCTGCGCCGCGCCGCTCGCGGCGCAGCCACGCGGCAGATCGAGCTCCTGCGGGCCAACGCCGGCGCCGAGGTGAAGAAGTTGAGGGTCGAGCAATGCCAGCAGAGTCCTTCGTCGACGCCGGTCTTCGCGCCCGACGAATTGCCTTCGCTGCCCGGCAACGCCATCGGGCTGGTCCAAGGCGTGGCCGACGGCGCGGTGAGGATTACCCTGGTCCTGCCCAATTCCGAGGCGCCGCAGTCGTCCAAGGACGTTGTCCAAACCACCCAGCCTCGCGGCGTGCCGATCACCGTCACTTTCTTCGACATGCCCGCGCTGGAGAACCTGACGCTGCCGGGGCCGGGCGGCCGTCGCATGGCGTTGACGCTGACCCGCTCCTCCTCGACCCGTACCTGCAATCGATTCTCGGCGCAGATGGACGAATCGGCTCGCGAGGACTGCAACCCGCGCGCGGACGCTTCGCGCAAGAGCGCCGGCACGTGCTATTCGGCGGAGGTGTGGATCACCCTGATCCCGAAGGACTACATCGGCCCGCGCGACAGGCCGTACCTCAGCGACCTCTACACGTCCCCCTTCAAGGCTCTGTTCGGATCCGGGACGAAGTAGGCGGAAGGCTTGGTGGGTCGTACTGGGATCGAACCAGTGGCCCCTGCTGTGTGAGAGCAGTGCTCTACCGCTGAGCTAACGACCCTGCCGGAAGAGGGCCGGATTTTACAAGAAAAATGGGGTCTGACCCCATTTACAGCCCGCTGATGCCCTCGAGGTTCCCGCCACGCGCCTCGATGCGTGCGATCACGGGCGCGAGCGCGGCCGAGCGGTGCTCGGGCGGCATGGCGTCGAGCTGCGCGCTCAGGATGTCGAACAGGCGGTCGGCGGGGGGCTGCTGCGAGACCGCCTCCTTCAGCTTCTTCGGCGCCACGTAGTGCAGCACGCGCTCGATGGCCCTGCGCGCGAAGACGCTGTCGATCCCGGGGCAGCGCGCGAGCACGTGGCCGTCGGGCCGGAAGACGTAGGTGGCCTGCTCGGTCACGCCGTAGCGCGCGAAGAGCGCCTCGTGGCCCTCGCGCGGCACCTCGATGGTCACGGCGTCCTCCACCGCGGGCCCCAGCGCGTCGAAGTAGGCGACGACGAAGCCGTCGCCGAGCCGGTCGACGAAGAACCCGCCCTCGATCCTGCCGTCCGGCGCGGCGGCGCCCGGCTGAGCGGCGGGCGCGCCGAGCGCGCCATCTTCCAGGTTGAGCGGGCTCGCGCCGTACACGGTGGCTACCGAGAGGCGCCCGACGTTCACCATCGGCCGCGCCCAGGCGTGCCGGCGCGCGAGCTCCAGCCAGGCGTCGCGCACGCGGCGCTGGCCGTCGGTCTCGGGCGCGATGAACATCGCGCTCCTCGAGGCGATCTCCACGTTCTCGCGCGCGGCGAAGTGGCGCTCGAGCTCGTAGGTGTCGAGCAGCGCGGCGCGCGCGCGCTCCTGCAGCACGAGCGCGAGCTTCCAGCCGAGGTTGTTCGCGTCCTGCACCGCGCGGTTGCCCCCGCGCGCGCCGAAGGGCGAGTGCTGCGCGCTCGCGTCGCCGAGGAAGAACACGCGCCCGTGGGTCATCCGCTCCAGCACGCGCCGGCGGAAGCGCCACGGCCCCACCCAGACGAGCTCGAAGGGCGTGTCGGACCCGAGGAGCTTCCTCAGCCGCTCCTTCGCGCGCTCGGGCTTCGCCTCCTCGTCCGGGTCCTCGTAGTGGCTGATGAGCCAGTCGGTGCGCCACACGCCGTCGGCCATCTGGTGGTACCAGATGGCGCCGCCGTCGTTCTGCGGCGCGTCGAGATAGGCCTTCCTCACCGCGCCGGGCGCGCCGGGCATCCTCACGTCGGCGATGCACCAGTGGTTCTCGAACAGCGCCGACTCCGCATCCTTCGCGCCGAGCTTCTCGCGCAGCACGCTGTGCGCGCCGTCCGCGCCCACCACGTAGCGCGCGCGCAGGCGGTAGCGGCCGTCCGGCGTCTCGACCTCGAGCGCCACGTGGTCCGCTGCCTGGCGCACGTCCACCACGCGGTTCTTCCAGCGCAGGTCGACCGCCGGCACGCGCGCGAGCGCTTCCACCAGGTACTGCTCGACGTAGAACTGCTGGAGATTCACGAACGCCGGGAACTTCTGGTCGCGCTCGGGCTGCAGGTCGAAGCGGAAGATCCTCTCGTCGCGCACGAACACGTCGCCCTCGTTCCAGGTCACGCCCTTGGCGCGCACGCGCGCGGCCACGCCGAAGCGGTCGTAGATCTCCAGCGTGCGCTTGGCGTGGCAGATGCCGCGCGAGGACAGGCCCTGCGCGCCCACCGTGTCGTCGTCGTCGAGCAGCAGCGCCTGCACGCCGCGCCGCCCGAGCTCGAGCGCCGCCGTGAGGCCCCCCAGCCCCGCGCCGACCACCACCGCCGGGTAGAGGGGTGAATTGCCCCCCGAGAGCTCCGGCGGCCTGCGGTACTCGTACTTCGGCAGCACGTAGCCC
>DATFEJ010000187.1:0-17360 GCA_035251235.1 Burkholderiales bacterium | reverse complement strand
GTCGACGATGCGCGTCAGGCCGCCGGTGCCCGGCAGCACGCCGAGCAGCGGCACTTCGGGCAGGCTCACCGTGCTCGAGCGGTCGTCGACCATGGCGATCTCGTCGCAGGCGAGCGCCAGCTCGTAGCCGCCGCCCGCGGTCGTGCCGTTCAGCGCGGCGAGGAACTTGAGGCCCGAATGCTCGCTGGAGTCCTCCAGGCCGTTCCTCGTCTCGTTGGTGAACTTGCAGAAGTTCACCTTCCAGGCGTGCGTGGACAGGCCGAGCATGTAGATGTTGGCGCCCGAGCAGAACATGCGGCTCTTGCCGCTCGTGACCACCACGGCCTTCGCTTCGGGATGCTCGAAGCGGATGCGGTTCACCGCGTCGTGCAGCTCGATGTCCACGCCCAGGTCGTAGGAATTGAGCTTGAGCTTGTAGCCCGGCGCAATGCCCTTGTCCTCGTTGATGTCGAGCGTCAGCGTCGCGATCGGGCCGTCGCAGGCGAGCTTCCAGTGGTGGTAGCGCGCGGGCTCGGTGTCGAAGGACACCGGGACGGGCAGGGCGTCGGGGGCGTTCATGCGGTCATCTCCTTGGCGACGAGCGTCTTCAGCTCGGCGAGGCTGCGGCGCAGCGGGCGTCCCGAGGTGCTCAGCGTGGCGTCGGCGCGCGCGTACAGCCGGTCGCGGTCGGCCAGCAGGCGGCGGATCTCCTCCAGCGCCGCGGGGCTGCCCTTGAACGGGCGCAGGTCGCCCTGGGCCATGACGCGCGCCATGTGCTCCTCGGGGGTCGCCTTCAGCCACACGCAGGTGCAGTGGTCGAGCAGCATGTTGTAGGTGTCGGGGTCGGTGACCAGGCTGCCGCCGGCGGCGATGACCGCTTGCGGATGCTCGCCCAGGACGCGCGCCAGCGCCTTGCGCTCGAAGCGGCGGAAGGCCTCCTGCCCGTACATGGAGAACACTTCGCCGAGCGGCGCGCCGGCCTCCTTCTCCACTTCGCGGTCGAGCTCGAGGAACGGCAGGTGCAGCGCCTCGGCGAGCTTCTCGCCGAGCGTGGACTTGCCGGCGCCGCGCAGGCCGAGCAGCGCGACGCGGGCGCTCTTGGCCGTCGGCGCGTGCTCGCGCACCAGGAACTCGACGGGCAGCTCCATGGCGCGCGCGAGTTTCCTGAGCAGCAGCACGGAAATGTTCCCCTGGCCCGACTCCAGCTGCGCCAGGTAGCGCTCCGAGACGCCGGAAGCGAGCGCCAGCGACTTGCGCGTCATGGCGTGCTCGGCGCGCCAGGCGCGCACTCGCTCGCCGAGGCGAGCCAGGTAGGCCGATTCGGCCTGGTCTTCGCGGTGTAGCGGCAGCAGGGCGCCCATATGCAGTATAGTGCTTGACTGTGGCAGGTTCATGCATGATACTGTATGCGGCATGAAAATCAACATCCTTGTCGGCACCATGACCGGCACGGCGCAGCTGTGCGCGCAGGAGATGGAGCTCGCGCTGGACGGCGACGACGTGCAGGTGCGCACGCTGCTGATGGACAAGCTGGATGCCGGCGTGTTTGCCGACCGGGAGGCCGTGTACCTGGTCTGCACCTCCACCTACGGCCAGGGCGACGTCCCGGACAACGCCAAGGCGCTCTACGAGGCGCTGTGCTCGGGCAAGCCCGACCTGGCGGGGGTGCGCTACGGCGTCTTCGGCCTGGGCGACCGTACCTATGCCGAGACCTACAATTTCGGCGGCAAGCGCTTCGACGAGATCCTGGCGAGCCTGGGGGCCGAGCGGATCGGCGAGCGCTACCAGCACGACGCTTCGGGCGGGACGCTGCCCGAGGAGATCGCGCTGGACTGGGCCCAGGCCTGGGTGGACAGGGTGCGCGAGCGCCTGGCCCAGACCGCCTAGAATCGCACCACAGGAGAGCGCCTCATGGAACTGTCCCGCGCCGACCATTCGACCTCGCCGCCGCGCATCGACGTGCCGCGCGAGTACAACGCGGCCTACGACCTCATCGAGCGGAACCTGCGCGCCGGGCGCGGCGCGAAGCTCGCGTTCCAGGACGACGCGGGCACGCTGACCTACGCGCAGCTCGCCGAGCGCGTGAACCGCTTCGGCAGCGGCCTGCTCGCCCTGGGGCTGCGCATGGAAGACCGCGTGCTGATCGCCATGCACGACACGGCCGACTGGCCGGTGGCCTTCCTCGGCGCGATCAAGGCCGGCATCGTCCCGGTCGCCGTGAACACGCTGCTCACCACCAAGGACTACGAGTACATGCTGTCCGACAGCCGCGCCAAGGCGCTGCTCGTATCCGAGGCGTTGCTGCCGCAGTTCAAGCCGATCGTCGAGAAGCTCCCGTTCCTCAAGCACGTCATCGTCTCCGGGGCCTCGTTCAACGAGGTGCTCGCCAAGGGCAGGGCCGAGCTCGCGCCGGCGCCGACGACGCGCGACGACGCCTGCTTCTGGCTCTACTCCTCGGGCTCCACCGGCATGCCCAAGGGCACCGTGCACGCGCACTCGAGCATGATCGAGACCGCGGAGCTCTACGCCCGCGGCGTACTCGGCCTCGCCGAGTCCGACGTCGTGTTCTCGGCGGCCAAGCTCTTTTTCGCCTACGGCCTGGGCAACTCGCTGTCCTTCGTGCTCGCCGCAGGCGCGAGCGCGGTGCTGATGGCGGAGCGACCCACGCCGGCCTCGGTGTTCAAGCGGCTGACGGAGCGCCGGCCGACCGTTTTCTACGGCGTGCCGACGCTCTACGCGGCCATGCTCGCCGACGCGAATTTTCCGAAGCGCGAGGCGCTGGCGCTGCGCCGCTGCGTCTCGGCGGGCGAGGCGCTGCCGCCGCAGATCGCACAGAGCTTCAAGGAGCGCACGGGCCAGGACATCCTCGACGGCATCGGCTCGACCGAGATGCTGCACATCTTCCTCTCCAACCGGCCGGGGGATTTGCGCTATGGCACGACGGGCCGAGCGGTGCCCGGCTACGAGCTGCGCCTGGTGGACGAGCAGGGGCAGCCGGTGACGCCGGGCGAGCTCGGCGAGCTGGAGATCTGCGGACCGACGAGCGCCATGTACTACTGGAACAACCGCGCCAAGAGCCGCTCGACCTTCGCCGGCCCGTGGACCAAGAGCGGCGACAAGTACATGCAGAACGCGGACGGCTACTACGTGTACGGCGGCCGCACGGACGACATGCTGAAGGTGTCCGGCATCTGGGTGTCGCCCGCCGAGGTGGAAGCCGCGCTGGTGGCGCATCCGGCGGTGCTCGAGGCAGCCGTGGTCGGCCAGGAGGATGAGCAGAAGCTGGTGAAGCCGAAGGCGTTCGTGGTGCTCAAGCAGGGGTCGAAGGCCAGCGAGGACGAGCTGAAGGCCCACGTCAAGGAGAAGCTCGCGCCGTACAAGTACCCGCGCTGGATCGAGTTCGCCAGCGAGCTGCCGAAGACGGCGACCGGCAAGATCCAGCGTTTCAAGCTGCGCGGCTAGGCGCTCGCGGCGGGCGCGGCGAAGTTCAGGCGCGAGCAGACCTTGCGAAAGCCGCAGGCCTCCATGTTGCGCAGCGAGGGATTGGGCTCGTTGCCGGCCGGCTCGCCGGTTTCCGTGTAGATACCGGCGCAGCCGCGGCCGATGGCCACGCGGATGCGCTCCGCCATCACGGCGCGGTGCGCATGGGCGCGCCGCGCGTCCGGCAGCACGCCGCCGACGCCCATCCAGGCAGCGTCGCCCTGCAGATGGAGCATGCCGGCGCCGATCACCTTGCCGTCCATGACGGCGGCGGTCGTCAGCCACCCCGGGCGCCGCACCAGCTCCGCGAACCACGGCGCGCCCGATGCCGGCATGGCGAAGGCCGTCCCCAGGACCCCGGCGACTTGCGCGCCGTCGGCCTCGCTCGCCGGCCGGACGTGGGCGGCGGTCTGCACTTCGGGCGCGGCAGCCGTGCCGCGCCACATCTTCGCCCACGATCGGCGTCCCGCCAAGGCGAAGCCGTGCGCCGCCAGGAGGGCGCGCAGCCCATCGAAATGCTCGCCCGGCGTGGCGTGGATCCACCAGTTGCGCACGCCGGCACCGGCGTAGACGCCGGCGATCGCCTTGAGGTCGGCCTCAGTGGCCGCGGCGTCGCTGCCCAGGCCGATGACACGGTTGAAGATGGTCGCGGGCAGGCCGGGGGCGACGAGCAGCGTCGCCCCGGCGATCTGCCGCACGTCCAGCCCGAGCGTCCGGGAGATGTCGGGCGGCGCGGCGGCGAACATGTCGCGATAGGCCGCGGCCTCCACCGCGTCGTGGCGCTGGGCGAGCGCCGCTTCTTCCCTGTCCATGCGGCGAAGATATACGATTTCGCACGGGAGGAGAGCGCCACGGCATGACCATGGGCATGGATGAGTTACGGCCCTCGACGGCTTCCGCCAGCGCGCTGGCCGAGTATCGCGAGGGCGTCGATCGGCTGCTCGGGGCGAAGCCGCGTCCCGAGGAGGCCTTTCAGCGCGCAGTGGATGCGGATGGAGGATTCGCGCTGGCGCACGCGGGCCTGGCGCGCGCGCAATTCCTCGCCGCGCGCATTCCCGAAGCGAAGGCCGCCGCGGCCAGGGCGCGCGAGCGCATGACGAATCTGCCCGAGCGCGAGCGCGCCAACGCGGAGGTCGTGCTGCTGACCATCGAGGGCGCATCCGCCAGGGCCTACGCGCTGGCGCGCGAGCATCTCGGAAAACACCCTACGGACGCGATGGTGCTTGCGCCCTGCACCGGCGTCTTCGGCCTGATCGGGTTCTCCGGCCGCAGGGGGCGCGAGCAGGAGCTGCGGCAGCTGATGGAGGAGCTCGCGCCGCACTACGGCGAGGCGCCCTGGTTCCTGGTGCAGCTCGCCTTTGCGCAGGTCGAGACCGGCGACACGGAGGCCGCGCGCGCAAACATCGAGCGCGCAATGGCGCTGGATCCGGCCAGCGCGCATGGCGCGCACGTGAAGGCGCATGTGCACTACGAGGCCGGGGAGAAGAGGCAGGGCCTGGAGTTTCTGCAACAGTGGGTTCCCGGCTACGCGAAGGAAGGGCTGCTCCACTGCCACCTCCACTGGCACATCGCCCTCTGGCAACTGGAGCTGGGCGACCATGCGGCAGCCATGCGGACCTATCTCGCGGGCGTGCACCCCGGCGGCGCCTGGGGCCCGCCGATCAACGTGCTCACCGATGCCGCCGCTTTTCTCTGGCGCGCCGAGCTCCTGGGACGCAAGCGCGAGCCGGAACGCTGGGTCGAGGTGAAGGAATTCGGCGACAGGTACTTTCCCGCCGCCGGCCTGGCATTCGCCGACGTGCATCGCGCGCTCGCCTACGCGGCGACCGGTGACGAGGTCGCGCTGGAGACATTGCTGGGTCAGCTGGCGCAGCGGGCGCAAGCGGGCAAGCTCATCGCCGGCCCCATCGTCCCGGCGCTCGCCCGAGCCTTCGACGCCTTCGCGCGCAAGGACTACGGCAAGGCGCTCGCGCTCGTCGAGCCGCACATGGCGGAGCACGAGCGCATCGGCGGCAGCCGCGCGCAGCGACGGCTGATCGAGCTCACGCTGGACGCCGCGCGCAAGCTAAACTGATCCCCGAGGAGGGAAGTCCCATGCGCTCGACCATGATGCGCGATGGCTTGTCGCTGAACGACCTGCTCGAGCGCGCCGGGAGGCTGTACCCCGCATCGCAGATCGTCAGCCGGCTGCCCGACAAGTCGCTCGCGCGGCACAGCTTCGCGCAGTTCTACCAGCGCGCGCGCCGGCTCGCCGCGGCGCTGCTCGCCGCCGGCCTGAAGAAGGGCGAGCGCGTCGCGACGCTGTGCTGGAACCACCACGCGCATCTGGAGTGCTACTTCGGCATTCCCGCGGCGGGCGGGGTCATGCACACCCTCAACCTGCGGCTCGCGCCGGACGAGATCGCCTGGATCGCCAATCATGCCAGGGACCGCTTCCTCATCGTCGACGACATCCTGCTGCCGCTTTACGAGCAGTTGCGCGCCAAGGCCAGCTTCGAAAAGGTGATCGTGTTCCCGTTCAGCGGCAAGCCGGTGCCGAAGGAATTCACGAGCTACGAGGATTTCCTCGCCGGCGCGCCGGAGAAGTTCGACTACGTGCCGCACGACGAGAACGACCCGGTCGCCATGTGCTACACCTCGGGCACCACCGGACGGCCGAAGGGCGTGGCGTACTCGCATCGCTCGACCGTCATCCACACGCTGGTGGGCGCCCTGCCGGATCACTGGGGCCTGTCGGCCGCCTCGAGCGTGATGCCGGCGACGCCGATGTTCCACGCCAACTGCTGGGGCATTCCCTATGCCTGCGTGATGCTCGGCGTGAAGATGGTGTTCCCCGGGCCGCACCTGCACCCGGAGGACCTGCTCGACCTGATGGCGAAGGAGAAGCCGACCTACGTCCTCGGCGTGCCGACCATCTGGATGAGCATGGCGCAGCTGCTCGAGTCGGACCCGCAGCGCTACAAGCTGCCCGCCGGCGTGCGCATGCTGGTGGGCGGGGCGGCGATGCCCGAGTCCCTCATCCGCACCTACGCCAGGCACGGCGCCGCGGTCACGCACGGCTGGGGCATGACGGAGATGAGCCCGCTCGGCACCGTTTCCTACCTCAAGCCGGAGCTGCAGGCGCTGTCCGCGGACGAGAAATTCAGGCGCTACGCCACCGCGGGCGTCCCCGTGCCGCTGGTGAGCCTGCGCCTCGTCGGCGACGACGGCGCGCAGCAGCCCTGGGACGGCGTGAGCGTCGGCGAGATCCAGGTGCGCGGCCCCTTCATTACCGGCAGCTACCACGAAGTGGCGCCCGAGGCCGAGAAGTTCACCGCCGATGGCTGGCTGCGCACCGGCGACGTGGCGGCGATCGATGCGCACGGCTACGTGTGCATCGCCGATCGCACCAAGGACCTGATCAAGTCGGGCGGCGAGTGGATCAGCTCGGTGGACATGGAGAACCGCCTGATGGGGCACGACGCCGTGCAGGAGGCGGCGGTGATCGCCGTGGCCGACGCCAAGTGGGGCGAGCGGCCGCTCGCCTGCGTAGTGCTCAAGCCCGGCAGGACGGCGAGCGCCGAGGACCTGCGCGCGCACCTCGCGGGGGCATTCGCCAAGTGGCAGCTGCCGGACCGCGTCGAGTTTCTCGAGGCGATCCCGCGCACTTCGACCGGGAAGTTCTGGAAGGTTAAACTGCGGGACATGTTCCGCTAGCGACAAAGGACGCACATGGCCACTGATGACGAAAGGCGCGGCATGGATCCGAGCATGGATCCCGCGGCGCTCTATCTCGAGGAAGTCTTCACCGACCGGCGCATCGGCACCATCCGGCGCCTGACGCCCGTGAAGCCCGACGCGACGCCGGAGGTCGCGCGCCCGGTGCTGTACCTGGGCGAGACGCAGGTGATGACGCAGGTCGGCACGCTGCCGATCGCCTTCGAGATTCCGGCGGCCACGCTCCAGGAAGCCGCCAAGCAGTTCGGCCCGCTCGCCAAGGAAGCGATCGAGCGCACGATGAAGGAGTTGCAGGAGCTGCGCCGCCAGGCGGCCTCCTCGATCGTGGTGCCCCAGGGCGGCCTGCCGCCCGGTGGCGGCGGCATGGGCGGTCTGGGCGGCGTGGGCGGCGGCAAGATCCAGCTGCCGTAGCGCGCCTGAACGCCGCGCGCATGAACCGGAGGCTCGCAGGCGCATGAGGATCTTCGCCGCAGCAATGCTGGCGACTGCGATGGGCGCGGCCGGCGCGCAGGTCACTATCCAGGAATATCCGCTGCCGGCGCGCGTCGGCGCGCACGACGTATGGGCGGATCCCGCGCACGGCGGGCCGGTGTGGTTCTCCGCACAGAGGAGCGGCGAGCTCGGACGTCTCGATCCGCAGACCGGCAAGGTCGAGATGATCCCGCTGGGCTCTCGCTCTTCGCCGCACGGCGTCATCCTCGATGCGGACGGTGCGCCCTGGCTCACCGACAGCGGGCAGAACGCCATCGTGCGCGTGGATCCGAAAACGCGCGCGGTGAAGGCTTGGCCGTTGCCCGAGAGCACCGGCTACGCCAATCTCAACACGGCGATCTTCGACAAGGCCGGCATCCACTGGTTTACCGGCCAGAGCGGCTGGTACGGCCGGCTCGATCCGCGAACGGACGATCTGAAGGTGTTCGAGTCGCCGGGCGGCCGTGGTCCCTACGGCATCCACGTGACGCCCGACGGCACCGTGTATTACGCGTCGCTCGCCGGCTCGCACATTGCGCGCATCGATGCCGCGAGCAACAAGGCGGTCGTCATCGAGCCGCCGACGCGCCGTCAAGGCGCGCGGCGCGTGTGGTCCGACTCGAAGGGCAACGTCTGGGTGGCGGAGTGGAACTCGGGGCAGTTGAGCCGCTTCGACCCCAAGAGCGGCGCCTGGGCGCAGTGGAAGGCGCCGGGGGAGAGCCCGCGCGTCTACGCGGTCTACGTGGACGAGCGCGACAAGGTGTGGGTCGCCGAGTGGACCGCGCAGGCCATTGTGCGCTTCGATCCCGTGACACAGAAATTCGAGAGTTTCAAGTCCTCGACCGCGGCCGCCAACGTGCGCCAGATCCACGGGCGCAAGGGCGAGGTGTGGACGCCGGAGTCGGCGGCCGACAAGCTGGTGGTGTACCGCTACAAGTAGGCGCGGGCCAGGTCGCGCGCGGGCCGGTCAGTTCGCGAGCGCGCCGTAGACCTGCTTGCGGAACAGCGTGCGCGTATGCGTGCGCTGGTTCGGCCCTTGCGTCATGAGGATCGCGACCAGTCCTTCCTTCGGGTCCACCCAGAACGTGGTGCCGCCGTAGCCGCTCCAGTTGTACTCGCCCGCTCGGCCTGGCGTGGTGCTGCCGTCGTCCGTGAGGCGTACCGCGAACCCCAGGCCGAAGCCGTAGGCCGGTGAGGGGCCCTTGATCGTGCCGAGCTGGTTGCGCGTCATCTCGGCGAGCGATTCCTGCTTGAGGATGCGCGTCCCGTCCAGCTCGCCGCCGTTCAGCAGCATCTGCGCGAAGCGCAGGTAGTCGCGCGCGGTGGAGACCAGCCCCTGGCCGCCGGCGAGGTAGGTGGGCTTGTAGCGAACCTGCAGCAGCCGGTAGACGGCGGCGCCCTCGGGATCCTTGTCGAAGGCTTCCGCGACGCGGTCGAGCTTGCCGAGCGGAACCCAGAAGGCCGTGTCGGACATCTTGAGCGGCTTGAAGACGCGCGCCTCGAGCACCGCGTCGAGGGGCTGGCCCGTAACGCGCTCGATGAGGTGCCCGAGGACGTCGGTGGAGCGGCCGTACTCCCACACGGTGCCCGGCTGGTGCATCAGCGGTACCTTCGCGAGGCGGCGCACCAGCTCCGCATTGGTGATGTTGTCGTTGTCGACGCCTTCCTTGCCGTAGAGGCTCTTCACCATGCCCTTGCCGAACACGCCATAGGTGAAGCCGGAGGTGTGGCGCATCAGGTCGCGGATCGTCATCTCGCGCTGTGCGGGAACGATCTCGAGCTTGCCGTCCTTCTCGACGCCGACGCGCAGGCCCTGCAACTCGGGGATGGTCTGGGCCACCGGATCGTCGAGCCGGATGCGGCCTTCCTCCACGAGCTGCATGGCCACCACCGAGACGATCGGCTTGGTCATGGAGTAGATGCGGAAGATCGAATCCATGCGCATCGGCGCGCCCGTGACCGGGTCCTGCATGCCGAGCGCCTTCTCGTAAGCCACCTTGCGGTCGCGCGAGACGAGCATCACTGCGCCGGGAATCTTCTTCTTGGCAATCTCCGCTGCGAATGCCTGCTCGAGCGCGCCGACCTTGCCGGCATCGAGCGCACGCGGCGCGGCACAGCCGGCCGCGATGAAGGACGCAACGACCGCTGCCAGCAATCCGATTCGCATGGTTCCGTTCCTCCCGAAGATGAGGCGGCTATAGTAGCCGGGCATGCATGCCGCCGTCATCGGCGCCGGCCCGGCCGGCCTGCTTTTCGCGCTGCTCGCCAAGCGGCGCTTCCCGCACTGGCGCATCGAAGTCTTCGAGCAGAACCCCGCCGGCGCCACCTTCGGCTTCGGCGTGGTGTTCTCCCAGGGTGCGCTGCAGTTCCTCGAGCGCGATGCGCCGGACCTGCACGCGCAGCTCACCGCGCGCATGGAGTCCTGGCCGGTGCAGCGCATCGTGCACCGCGGCGATGCAGTGGACGTGGACGGCAACGGTTTCTCCGCCATCGGCCGGCTGCAGCTCATCCAGTTCCTGCAGCGCCTGTGCGCGCAGGAGGGCGTGGAGATCGGCTTCGAATCGCGCCTGGAGGGGCCGCCGCCGGCGGACCTGGTGGTGGGCGCGGACGGCCTCAATTCCGTGGTGCGGCAGGGCGGCAAGTTTTCGCCGCAGATCGAGTGGCTCTCCAATCGCTTCGTCTGGTACGGCACGGCGCAGCGCTTCGATTGCCTGACGCTCACCTTCCGCGAGAACGGCGACGGGGCCTTCGTCGCGCACCACTATCGCTACTCACCCGCGATGAGCACCTTTATCGTCGAGTGCGACGAGCCGACCTGGCGGCGGGCGGGCCTGGATCGCATGGATGACGCGGCCTCGCGCGCCTACTGCGAGCGCGTCTTCGCGCCAGACCTCGGCGGCCACGCGCTGGTCTCCAACAAGTCCCTCTGGCGCCAGTTCCCGCTGTTGTCCAACGCCGTCTGGCACGTGGACAACGCGGTGCTGATCGGCGATGCGCTGCGCAGCATGCATTTCTCCATCGGCTCGGGAACGCGCCTGGCGTTCGAGGACGCCATCGCGCTCGACCGCGCCTTCGGCGAGGCAGGGGAGGACGTGCCGGCGGCCCTGGCCGGCTTCGAGCGCGAACGGCGCCCGGTGGTGGACAAGCTGTTCGCCGCGGCGAGCGCAAGCTCTTATTGGTACGAGGAATTTCCCGATCGCATGCGCCGGTTCGACGGGCTCGGCCTGGCCTACGACTACATGACGCGCAGCGGCCGGATGACCCCGGAAAGGCTGCGCGCCACGGCTCCAGGGTTCATGCAACAGGTTGACGCGGCGGGACTTTCAGCCTAGTATTCAAACCGTGGTTCAAGTCTTGAACCTTGGTTCTATACGACAGGCCAGCGCCCGCGTCCGGCAGCGCAACGAGGCGCGACGCCTCGACATCCTGCGCGCGGCGGCGCGCGTGTTCCGGCGGCGCGGCATCGCCGCGGCGGGGATGCGCGAGATCGCGGAAGAGGCCGGCCTCTCGCCGGGCAACCTCTACCACTACTTCAGCGGCAAGGACGAGATCCTGCTCTTCTGCCAGGAGCGCACGCTGGTGCGCATGCTGGCCGCGGTGCAGGAAGCGAGCGGCACCGCCGCAGAACGGTTGCGCGCCGTGCTCCGGGCGCACGTGCGCAGCATGCTGGACGAGCTGGAGAGCGCCACCGCGCACCTCGACGTCGAGGCCCTGCCGGAGAACATGCGTGCGCCGATGATCGAGAAGCGCGACGCCTACGAGCGCGCGATCCGCGACATCGTCGCCGACGGCGTGCAGAGCCGCGAGTTCGCGCCATGCGACGCGGCCCTCGTCACCCGCGCCATGCTGGGCGCGGTCAACTGGACCGCGCGCTGGTACCGGCCCGACGGGCCGCAGACCCCGGCCGAGATCGCCCAGGGGCTCTCGGACTACCTCGTGAAAGGACTCCTGAAATGAGCGCTGTCCCCGACCGTGTCCACGCCACGCTGCGCGTCAACGGCGAAGCGCAGGCGGTGTCGTTCGCGCCCTACAAGACGCTGCTCGAAGTGCTGCGCGAGGACCTCAACCTCACCGGCACCAAGCACGGCTGCGAGCTGGGCGAGTGCGGCGCCTGTGCGGTCCTGGTGGATGGCGAGCCGCTGCTCGCGTGCCTGGAGCTCGCGGTGCAGTGCGAGGGTCGCGACATCCAGACCATCGAGGGCGTCGCCAAAGGCACCGAGCTGCATCCGCTGCAGGCCGCCTTCGCCGATCACGGCGGCTCTCAGTGCGGCTATTGCACCTCCGGCATGGTAATGACCGCCAAGGCGCTGCTCGACAAGGAACCGGCGCCCAGCCGCGAGCGCATCAAGGAAGCGCTCTCGGGGAACCTGTGCCGCTGCACCGGCTACCAGCAGATCTGGGAATCGGTCGAGGACGCTGCGCGCGTCATGCGGGAGGGCAAGCGATGAACGCACCCGAGAAACCGCGCCAGAAGACGCGCTTCGACACCATCGGCAAGCCGCGCCGCCGCGTCGACGGCCGCGCCAAGGCCATCGGCCAGGCGCGCTTCGCCGACGACCTCGTGCTGCCGCGCATGCTGCACGCCAAATTGCTGCGCTCGCCGCACCCGCACGCGATCATCGAGTCGATCGACGTAGCGCGCGCGCAAGCGCACCGCGGCGTGCACCTGGTGCTCACCGGCGCCGAATTCCCGGTGCCCTACGGCATCATGCCCGTGTCGCAGGACGAGCACCCGCTCGCGCGAGAGCGCGTGCGCTACGTGGGCGACCCTGTCGCTGCCGTGATCGCCGTGGACGAGCAGACCGCGACCGAGGCGCTGCAACTGATCGACGTCAAGTACCGGCAACTGCCGACCGTCGCCTCGCCCGAGGAGGGGCTCGCCAATCCCGAGCCGCGCATCCACGACTACGGCGAGCAGGGCAACATCCATCGCAACCAGGCCTACGAGTTCGGCGACGTCGACGAGGCGCTCGCGAAGTCCGACCACGTCTTCGAGGACCTGTTCTTCTACGAAGGCAACACCCACCTGCCGATGGAGCAGCAGGCCTCCCTCGCCTCGGTGGAGGGCGACGGCAAGCTGCTGCTCTCCTCGAGCACGCAGAATCCCCATTACCTGCACCGGCAGCTCGCGCGCGTGCTGCAGATCCCGGCCGCGCACATCCGCGTCATCGCCACGCCGAACGGCGGCGGCTTCGGCGGCAAGTGCGACCCGGGCAACCACGAGTTCGTGGTGTCCAAGGCGGCGCTGATGCTGGGCCGGCCGGTGAAGATCTGCCTGACGCGCGAGGAAGTCTTCTACCAGCACCGCGGCCGGCACCCGGTGCTGATGAAGTTCCGCACCGGCGTGACCAAGGACGGCCGGCTCACCGCGATGCACCTGCAGACGCTGCTCGATGGCGGCGCCTACGGCTCGCACGGGCCGGCGAGCACCTTCTACACGGGCGTGCTGACGCCGGTGACCTACGAGCTGCCGCGCTTCAAGTTCGAAGCGTGCCGGGTTTTCACCAACAAGCCTGCCTGCGGCCCCAAGCGCGGGCACGGCACGCCGCAGCCGCGCTTCGGCCAGGAAGTGCAGCTCGACAAGATCGCCGAGCGGCTCAAGCTCGATCCCGCCGAGATGCGCCTGGCCATGGTCACCAAGCCCGACTCGCTCACGGCGAGCTGGCTGCGCGTAGGCTCTACAGGCCTTGCCGAGTGCATCCGCAAGGTGGTCGAGATGTCCGGCTGGAAGGAACGGCGCGGCAAGCTCGGGCCCGGGCGCGGCCTGGGACTTGCCTGCTCGACCTACATGTGCGGCGCGGGCGTGTCGATCTACTGGAACAAGATGCCGCATTCCGCGGTGCAGCTGCTTCTCGATCGCAGCGGCCAGGTGACCGTGTATTGCGGCGCGACCGAGCTCGGACAGGGCTCGGACGACGTGCTGGCGTCGATCATCGCCGAGTCGCTCGGCATCGATCCGGGATTCGTGCGCTGCGTCACCGGCGACACCGGCATCACGCCGATCGACCTGGGCTCGTACTCGAGCCGCGTCACCATCATGATGGGCAACGCGGCGCTGCAGGCCGCGGGGCGCGTGCGCGAGCAGCTCGCGGCGGCGGCCGCCGAGGCGCTCAACACGCTCCCCGACCGGGTCGTGTTCTCGCAGGACCGCGTGTACGCGGCCGAGGACGCGAGCAAGGCCATGAGCTTCATCGAGGCGGTGGCGCTGGCCGAGACGAAGTTCGGCACGATTGCCGCCGTCGGCTCCTATGCACCGCCCAAGCCCCCGGGCAAGTACAAGGGCGCGGGCGTAGGGCCGTCGCCCGCCTACAGCTTCTCGGCCTGCGTGGTCGAGACTGAAGTGGACGAGCACACCGGCTGGGTCACGGTGCCGAAGATCTGGATCGCGCATGACATCGGGCGCGCATTGAATCCGGTGCTCGCGCGCGGCCAGGTGATCGGCGGCGTGTACATGGGCCTGGGCGAGGCGCTGATGGAGGAGCAATCGTTCCGCCGCCTGCCGCCGAAGCTCTCGAGCGCGCTGGTGCACCGCAACCCGTCGATGCTCGACTACAAGAGCCTCACGTCGCTGGACATGCCGGACGTCGAAGTCGCGCTGATCGAAGACCCGGATCCGAACTGCCCCTACGGCGCGAAAGAGGTGGGCCAGGGTCCGCTCCTGCCGGTGATGCCGGCGCTCGCCAACGCGATCTACGATGCGGTCGGCGTGCGCATCGACGAAGTGCCGATCACGCCCGACAAGGTGCTGCGCGCAATGGAGAAGAAAGAAAAGGGCGAGGCGCCGCGCGTGGGCCCGGAGAGCTTCCCCGCGGTGCCGTATCCGGCGCCGACCTTCGTCCTGCCGCCGTGGGAAGGCGGCGACGGCAATGAGCTCAAGGGCCAGGAAGGCAGGAAAGCCGCATGATCCGCATGCCGTGGTTCGGTTTCCGGTCCCCCGCCTCGGTCGCCGAGGCGGCGCAGATCCTCTCCGGCGAAGGTCCGCAGGCGATGCTGATCGCGGGCGGCACGGATCTCGTGCCGAACATGAAGCGGCGCCACCAGACCCCGGCGACGCTGGTGTCGCTGCGCCGCGTGCCCGAGCTGAAGAGAATCGCCAATGGCTCCGGCCTCACGCTGGGTGCCGGCCTCACCCTCACCGAGATCACGGATGCAGCGCATGTGCGCGAGAAGTACCGCGGCCTGTGGCAGGCGGTGGCGCAGGTCGCGACGCCGCACCTGCGCAACATGGGCACGCTCGGCGGCAACATCTGCCTCGATACGCGCTGCACCTACTACAACCAGAGCCATGAATGGCGCAAGGCGATCGACTACTGCCTGAAGAAGGACGGCGAGACCTGCTGGGTGGCGACCGCGAGCAAGCGCTGCGTCGCGGTGTCCTCGACCGACAGCGCGCCCGCGCTGATCGCGCTCGGGGCGAAGGTGAGGCTGGTGTCCGTGGCGGGCGAGCGGGAGGTGCCGGTCGCCGAGCTCTACAAGAACGACGGCATCGACTACCTGGCGCGCAAGCCGGACGAGATCCTCACCGCGGTCTTGCTGCCCGACGCGCAAGGATGGAAGAGCACGTACTGGAAGCTGCGCCGCCGGGGCTCGTTCGATTTCCCGGTGCTGGGGGTGGCGGCGGCGGTGAAGCTCGCGCCGGACGGCATGGTGCAGGAGGCGCGTCTCGCGCTCGGCGCCGTCGCCTCGCGCCCGTTCCTGGTCGACAAGGCGGGCGAGTCCCTGAAGGGCAGGAAGCTCACCGACGAGACCATCGCCGAGGCGGGCGCCATCGTCGCCTCGCGCGCCAAGCCCATGGACAATACCGACCTCGACCTCTACTGGAGAAAGGACGTGGTCGCGAGCTTCGTCGGCCACGCGCTGCGGGAGATCCGGGGCGACGACATGCGGGCCACCCGGCTGCGCATCGCGCGCCAGGCACTTTAGCCGGCCTTTTCTTGCACAAGCTGACGCCGGCCGGCCGGCCGCCCCCTTGATTCGGGGGGCGTCGAGGATGAAGATAGGCGCGATGGCGCGCCTCTATACCCGCACCGACGCCGGACGCCGGGCCTGGGATACCCAGAACAGCCTGGTGCCGCTCGATTGCCGGCGCGTGCTCGGCTTCGTGGAGAAGGACACCGCGGCGGACGACATCTGCGCGAAGCTCGGCTGGTCGGAGGCCGCGGTGAACGACATCCTCGAGGAGCTGGAAGGCGGCGGCCTGGTGAAGTCGGTGCAGACCGCGCCGAGCAAGAACGAGCTCGATTTCACCGGCAGCTTCCGCGTCGCGGACATCCAGGCGGCGCTGCGCAAGCAAAGCGAGCGCGAGGAGCGCCAGGACCTCGACTTCACCGGCCCGCTCAGCGCCGACGACCTGCGCGCCGCGCAGGAAAAGAAGTAGGCGCGCGCCGCTAGTCGATCACGCCGCTGGCATTGAATGCCTGCGAGGCCATGCGGCCGCGCCAGAGCGTCGCCTCGGTACCGGCGCCCTGCGGCGTGCGGTACTCGATCCTGAACTGGGCGATCCCCGGCAAGGCCCCGATCTCGACCGGCGTGCCGCCCGCGAGCACGTGCCAGCGCGGCTCCGAGAGGTCCAGCTCCGCGCTGTAGGCCTGCCCCGGCGCGAGCGCGATGGCGCGCACCGCGGGCTGCTCGCCGCCGCAGCCCGGCGACGCCGGGGGATAGCCCGGCCCTCCCCATTCGACTTGCACCAGCTGAAACGCGCAATGCTCGCCCGCGTCGGCCACGGTGAGCGGCGCGTCCGACGCGTTGGCGAGCGTAATACGCAGCTTGGGGCTGAGCGGCTGCTCGGGTCCGGGAGAAGGCGCGTTGCGGTTGCGCGGCGCTGGCCGGCGCAGCACCTCCAGCTTCATGCCGAGCCGGCTCCAGCGGTAGCCGCGGATCACCGCGGTGCCCGAGGGCGCGACGGCCACTTCCACTTCCATGGGGACCTGCATGGCGTCGCGCGCGCCGCGACGCTTCTCGATGGCAAGGCCCGCGCCCTGCTCCACGAACAGCTGCTCGATGCCGTACTTGACGAAGAAGTGGCCGCCGCCGCGCCAGCCCATGCGCCAGCCGTCCTCGGTGCGCCCGCGCAGGAACGGGCCTTGCGCCGGGCGCTCGAGGGATGTGCCCGCGGCCTCGTATAGGCCTTCGCCCGCCGGTTGCAGGCGCGTGTACACCACCTCGTGGCGCCGGCGTTCCCTGGCCGGTGCCGCCGTCGCCCCATCGACGTGCTCCCGGCGCACGTTGTTGACGTCGTACTGCAGGCGCACGAAATCGCCGCGGAACAGGTCGCGCGGATCGATGGGCGCCGTGCGCAGATGCACCACCTGCCCGGTACGGAAAATCCATTCGCGCTCGCCGGCCATCCACGCGAGCACGAGCAGCTGCGCCGCGATGGCGAGGATCAGCCAGCGGCGGCTCACGGCTGCGCCCCCTGCGCGCGCCGGCGGCTGCGCGAATAGAAATTGCCCACGAGGAACAGCATCACGCCCACGGCGACGAACACCGCGGCGCGCACCAGCAGGCTGGTGAACAGGTCCGCGTAGCGGCCGATGGCGATCATGGCGAACAGCAGGCATCCCGCGCCCACCAGCTTCGCCCGCAGCTGCGCGCTGCCTTCGAGGATCAGCAGCGCGGCGTATCCCAGCACGATGGCATTGAACGCGATCAATACCGGCCAGCCGCCGCCGCGCGGGAGCAGGAACATGCCCGCGAGCACGATGCCCAGTCCG
>DATFEJ010000131.1:0-42688 GCA_035251235.1 Burkholderiales bacterium | reverse complement strand
CGCGGAGCGCTCGGCCGCAGTGATCGGCGGCGGCATTGCCGGCGCCGCCGCCTGCGAACGCCTGGCGGCGCGCGGCTGGGAAGTGACGCTCGTCGAGCGGCACCTGGAGCCCGCGCTGGAGGCCTCGGGCAATCACGCGGGCACCTTCCACCCCGTGCTGTCCTCGGATGACAGCCACCTCGCGCGCCTTACGCGCGCGGCGTTCACCTTCCTGCTCGAGCACTGGCGCCAGTTCGACGCCATCGGCGCGGCGCCCGAGTGGCAGCGCTGCGGCGTGCTGCAGCTCGCGCGAGATGCGCGCGAGGAAGCCGCGCAGCGTGCGGCCATCGACGCGCTCGCCCCGCCGCTCGACTATGCCCAGCGGCTCGACGCCCGCCAGGCGAGCAAATGCGCCGGCGTGAACGTGGCCGCAGGCGGACTGTGGTTTCCCGAAGCCGGCTGGATCCGGCCGCGCAGCTACGCGCGCGCCCTGCTCGCGCGCTCCGGCGCGAGACAGCTGCTGGGCCGCGAGGTCGCGGCGCTCGAGCAGGCGGGATCACGCTGGATCCTGCGCGACCGCGAGGGCGAGGCGCTCGCCGAGGCGGGCGCGGTGGTGCTCGCCAACGCGGCGGATGCGCTTCGTCTCGCTCCGTCGGAGCACATCCGCCTGCGCCGCGTGCGCGGCCAGCTCACCTACCTGCCGCCCATGGGCTCGCTGCGCTGCGTGCTGCTGCGCGGCGGCATGGTGCTGCCGCCGATCGACGGCGTGACGGTCACGGGTGCGAGCTTCGACCTGGACGACACCGACGCGTCGGTGCGCGCCGAGAGCCACGAGGGAAATCTCGAGCGCCTGGAACGCATCGTGCCCGGGGCGTCGGCGGGACTCGATCCGCGCCAGCTCGCCGGCCGGACGTCGTTTCGCACCGTCGCTCGCGACCGGCTGCCGCTGGTCGGCGCGCTCGAGCCTGCGCCGGGACTGTACGGTGCGCTCGCCTACGGGTCGCGCGGGCTGCTGTGGGCGGGACTGGGCGCGGAACTGCTCGCCAGCCAGATGGAGGGCGAGCCCCTGCCGCTGGAAGTCGCGCTCGCCGACGCGCTCGCGCCCGGGCGCTTCGCGCTGCGGGCTAAGCGCCGCGCAGGATCGCCGGGCTCGCGTCTTTGACGTCGCGCAGGCCGCACAGGGCCATGGTGACGTCCAGTTCCTTCTGCATGATCTCCAGCACCTTGGTGACGCCCGCCTCGCCCATCGCGCCCAGTCCGTAGGCGAAGGACTTGCCGATCATCGTGCCGCGCGCGCCGAGCGCGAGCGCGCGCAGCACGTCCTGCCCCGAGCGGATGCCGCCGTCGAACCACACCTCGATCTTGTCGCCCACTGCCCGCACTACCTCGGGCAGCGCGCGGATCGAGGACACCGTGCCGTCGAGCTGGCGGCCGCCGTGGTTGGAGACGATGAGGGCGTCCGCGCCGGTGGCAGCGGCGATCTTCGCGTCCTCGGCATCCAGGATGCCTTTCAGGATGAGCTTCCCGCCCCAGAGCTTCTTCACCCACTCCACGTCCTTCCAGGACAGCGTCGGGTCGAACTGGCCGGCGATCCACTGCGCGAGCGTCAGCAGCGTGTCGGCGCCCTTGATCTGGCCCTCCAGGTTGCCGAAGGACTTGCGCCGCCCGCCGATCACGTTGAGCGCCCAGCCGGGCTTGCGCATCACGTCGAGCATGGTGCCGAGCGTGAGCCGCGGCGGCACCGTGAGGCCGTTCTTCAGGTCCATGTGGCGCTGGCCCTGGATCTGCAGGTCGAGCGTGAGGACGAGCGCCGAGCACTTGGCCGCTTTCGCGCGCTCGATGAGCGAGGCGGCGAAGCCGCGGTCGCGGAACACGTAGAGCTGGTACCAGAAAGGTTTCGTCACTGCGCCCGCGACGTCCTCGATCGAGCAGATGGACATTGTCGAGAGCGTGAAGGGAATGCCGAACTTCTCCGCGGCGCGCGCGCCGAGGATCTCGCCGTCGGCCCAATTGAGGCCCGTCAGGCCGACCGGCGCGATCGCCACCGGCATCGTCACCTCCTGCCCGGCCATCGTGGTGCGGGTGGAGCGGTTGTCGACGTCGATCGCCACGCGCTGGCGGAAATGCAGCGCCTCGAGGTCGGCGCGGTTGGCGCGCAGCGTCTGCTCGTCGTAGGAGCCGCGCTCGACGTAGTCGAATACCGCCTTGGCCACGCGCCGCTGCGCCATGCGCCGCAGATCCTCGATGCAGGTCACCACCGGCATGGAACCGATACTAGCATGGGCATTTCACATCGTGAGATAGAATGGCCCGCATGGCAGCGAAGGACCTTGCGAAGGGACCGATCCAGGTCATCGACCGGATGATGAAGCTGCTCGACGTGCTCGGCGATCATCCCGAGCCGCTCGGGCTGAAGCAGATCGCGCAGTACGCGGGGCTGCATCCGTCCACCGCGCACCGCATCCTCTCGGCGATGGCGGGCGGGCGCCTCGTGGACCGGCTCGATCCCGGCAGCTACCGCCTGGGCATGCGCCTGCTCGAGCTCGGCAACCGCGTGCGCTCGCGGATCAGCGTGCGCGAGCTGGCGCTGCCGGTGATGCGCGAGCTGCACGCGCAGACCGGCGAGACGGTGAACCTCTCCGTGCGCCATGACGACGAGATCGTGTACGTGGAGCGCACGTCCTCCGGCCGCTCGGCGATGCGCATCGTGCATGCCATCGGCGCGCGCGCGCCGCTGCACGTCACGGCCGCGGGCAAGCTCTTCCTGCTGGAGGACGGCTTCGCGCGCCTGCGCGAGTACGCCAAGCGCACGGGGCTCGCGGCGCACACCAAGAACACGCTCAGCAGCCCGCAGCTGCTCGAGCGCGACCTGGAGCGCACCCAGCGCCAGGGCTGGGCCACCGACAACGAGGAGGCCGAGCTCGGCGTGCGCTGCGTGGCCGCGGGCGTGCGCGACGACAACGGCCAGCTGATCGCGGCGCTGTCGCTGTCCACGCCCGCCGACCGCATGAAGCCGCAGTGGGGCGCGCTCATCAAGGAGACCGCCGAGCGCGTGTCGCGCGCCATCGGCCACCGGCCGCGCGAGGCGCGCATCGGCGCGGTCTGACAATCGTCCACGTTGTCACTGCCCTTGACTTGGACTATTCTGGCCGCGCCCTAAGGGACTGCGTCCATATTTTGGGAGAACGCCGTGCGCCAGAAAACCCTCGGCAGGATTGTCGGATGTGCATTGTTGCTGTACGGCGGAAACGCCCTGGCATTTACGCTTATCCCCGAGCTGCTAGCCCCCAGTAATACCATCACTGAAGCAACCACCCTCGAGACACAGGTGCAGCCGGTCGTGAGCACGATCCGCATGCAAATGCTCAGCCAGCGGCGCGGCAAGAAAAGCGACAAGGTGACGCAGGCGGGACGCCTCCTGGCGGCCAACGCGCATGCGGACATCCGCAGCGACTACCAGTACCTCGCGGCCGCCGGTGACTCTTCCGGCGCGGGCGGCCTCGGCGGCGACAGCAGCAGCCTGTGGATTAGCACCGCGTACAACGCGCTGGAAAACGAGTTCTGGCGCACCAGCTTCTATGGCTCGACCCAGAACGTGCTCGCCGGCTACGACTTCACGCGTTCGGACAAGTACATCCTCGGCGTCGCGCTGGGCTATGAGGCGAGCAATTACGTCACCAATTTCAATTTCGGCAACGAGAAGACGCGCGGCTACAACGTAAGCCCCTATTTCGCCCTCTTGCTGTCCGATTCCTGGAGCTTAGACGCGAGCCTGGGGTACGGCCAGTTCAACACCCGCCAATCCAGGACGTTGGGAACCGGGCCGCTCACCGCGATTGCCGTGGACAGCGAGTTTGACTCGACGCGCGGTTTTGCCTCGTTGAACCTGACCAATGTCTCGAACTGGGGCAACTGGAAGCTGACGTCATCACTGGGTGCGCTGGCCACGCGGCGCGAGCAGGATGCCTACACGGAAAGCATCGGTATTCCCGTCGCCAGCTCGAAGCAAACCGTCGAGCAATACAACGTGCTGGGCGAGCTCGCCTACGGCGCCGGCCCCTCGGAAGCCTTCTTCGGCGCCATGTACGAGAACACGCGCGATCCTCAGAAGGTCGAGTTCGCGACCGGCGAGCAGCCGGCCAACGATCCCGACAGCGTCCTGCTCACCGCCGGCTGGCGCCACTTCGGCAAGGGCCTGACGGCGAGTTTCCTGTTCAGTTCGCGCGTGGCGCAGGAGCAGGTCAACGAATGGGGCGTGGCCATGACGCTGCGCCTCGAGCTGTAGCGCGCCCTCAACGCCGCTTGCGCACGGCGTCGTACCGGCGGATGGCGTTCGCCGCGTAGTTCTCGACCGGAGCGAAATCGTCGGTCAGCACCGGGTAGGCCTCGAGCAGGGCCTGCGCGGGACGAAGCTCCAGCGCAGCGACGCCTTTCAGCATCGGATGGACGAATTCCACGTCCGCCGCCCGCCGCAGGTCGACGCGTCCGCCCGGCGGCACCGCGTTGTGCCCGATGAAGATGAAGTTCTGCAGCTTCTCGCTCGTCGGCCCCTCCGTCGCAACCGCGTAGACCTGCGGGAAGACGGCGTTCATCGTCCTCAGCACGGAATAGATCATCGACCGGGTTTCCGGCGCCAGGCTGCCGTAATAGTTGGCAATCAGCACGCCGTTCTCCGACAGCCTGCTCCTGGCGAGCGCGAAGAACTCGCGCGTCGTGAATTGCGGCGGCATCGAGACGAAGGAGCTGTACGCATCGGAGAAGATCAGGTCGTAGCGCTGCGTCGTGTCGTGCAGGAACCGGCGCCCGTCGATCACGTGGTTTCGCAGCCGGGCATCTTCGGGCAGCTCGAAGTACCGCACCGCCAGCTCGTGCAGAGTCGGCTCGATCTCCGCCACGTCCACGATCGCCCGCGGCGCGTCCTGCAGGATGGACCTCGGCACGCTGTACGCGCCGCCGCCGATCGCCAGGGCGGCCTTCAGCTCGGGGACGAACAGCCGGTACAGCTCGAAGTATTTCGTGTACTCGAACGCCATGCCGCCGTCGTCCAGGAACTGCCCGCTGCTCATGTTGCGGTCCTGCCAGAGGATGCGCACCGGGCGGCCCTGGTGCCGCATGTCGCGCACGACGATCCGTTCATACAGGCCTTCCGCGGCGTAGACGACGTCCGCCCGCTCCTCGGCGGCGATCTGCCTGAGCGCCATGGCGCATATGAGGCCGAGGAGCATCAGGCCCGCCGGATAGATTCTCGGCATCCCGCGCGCCGCCAGCAGCCCCGCGCCGCCCAGCAGCACCAGGCCCGATCCCACGCCGATCATGATGCTGCCGATGCCCCAGTGCGGGATCAGCAGGAAGCCCGTGCCCAGGCTGCCCGCGATGCTTCCGAGCGTGGACCAGAAGAACACCAGCCCGGAGGCGTTGCCCACGCCGCCGCCCGTGGCGCGCGCGTGCAAGAGCGTGATGGCGTACGGCGACAGCATCGCCAGGAACAGGGCGGGCACGAAGAACATCAGCAGGGAAACGAGCAGCGGTCCGTTGACCATGGACAGCTTGTAGGCGATGGCGGGCAGCAGGACCGCATTGAGGACCTGCAGCACCAGGACCGAGAAGCCCGAGAGCACGATCAGCGAGTAGAACCACGCCTCGGACGGCTTGCGGTCGGCGAGCCTGCCGCCCACGTAGTAGCCAAGGCTCAGCGCCGCCAGCACAATGCCGATGACGCTCGAGAAGGTGAAGATGGAGTTGCCGAAATAGGGCGCCAGCATGCGCACGGCGGAGATCTCGACGACGAGGACCGCCATGCCGGTGAGCGTCACGGACAACAGGAGTGCGAACTTGTGCCCGCGAGCGCCCATTGCTGGATAATCAGGCTCACGCGAGGAAATCGTCAAGGAGCGGGCCAATGAAACTCCCCTTTGTTGGATTGAGGCTGGTTGCTCTCTGCCTGTCGCTGCTGCCCGCGCTCGCCGTGGCCGCGACGCCGTCCATCGGGCGGGTGTCGCAGATGACGGGCGACCGGCTCGGCAACGCGCAGGCGCCGGGCGCGCCCGCGCGCAAGCTGGCGGCGGGCGATGCCGTCTTCGCCGGTGAGCGCATTCGCACCGGGGCCGGGACCGTGCTGCAGATCGAGTTCACGGACAAGACGCGCTTCACGCTGGGACCGAACGCGGAGTTCGAGGTGTCGCGCTACAGCCATGCCACGGGCGGTGCCGCTGAGGAGGAGTCGTTCCACTCCAGGATCTTCAAGGGGGCCTTCCGCTTCGTTTCCGGCCTGGTGGCGCGCACCAAGAGAAAGGACATGCGCGTCAGCGTGAGCGTCGCCACGATCGGCATTCGCGGCACGCATGTCGAAGGCGAAGTGATCGAGCGGCAGGAGAAGGACGGGGCGATGGTGGACGCCTCCGCCAAGGTGGCGCTGCTGGAGCCGGAGGGCGCGGATGCGCCCAGCGCCATCGTCGTGGAGAACCAGTTCGGCAGCGTGGTCATCGACAAGCCGGGCTACGGCACCGAGATTCCGGACGAGAAGAGCCCGCCCTCGCCGGTGAAGAGGATGCAGCTGCGCACCATCGACAACGTCACGCGCGCGATTCGTTCGCCGGCGCGGACCGGCGGCCCGGCCCGCAGGCCCTAGCGGCGCGGCACGCTAGTCCGCCACCAGGCCGTGCAGGGAGAACAGGCCCTGGCGGTCCTGCCAGAGCTTGGCGCCGCGGAAACCCGCCTCGGCGGCGAGCGCGCGGAACTCCTCGACCGCGTACTTGTGGGAATTCTCCGTGTGGATGGTCTCGCCGCGCTCGAACTCGAAGCGGTGCCGGCCGATGCGCACTGCCTGGCGCGCGAGCGACACCAGGTGCATCTCCACGCGCCCGAGCGGCGCGTTGTAGAACGCGTAGTGGCGAAAGCGCCGCAGGTCGAAGTCGGCGCCAAGCTCGCGATTGACGCGGACGAGCAGGTTCAGGTTGAAGCGTGCGGTGACGCCGCTCGCGTCGTTGTACGCGGCGTGCAGCACGTTGGCGTCCTTCTTCACGTCCACGCCGATCAGCATGGCGCCGTCCGCGCCGACCTGGGCGCGGCTCATCGACAGGAACGCCTGCGCTTCCGGCACCGCCAGGTTGCCGATGGTGGAGCCGGGGAAATACACCACGCGCCGGCGCCCGGCGCGCTGGCGGAACACGGGCAGGCGCAGCGGCTGCGAGAAATCCCCGATCACCGCGAAGATGTGCAGCCAGGCGAACTCCGCCGACAGGCGCCGCGCGGCGCCCGCGAGCGCCGTGGACGAGATATCCACGGGGACGTACACGGCCGGGCGCAGTGCCTTGAGCAGCAGCCGCGTCTTATGGCTCTCGCCGCTGCCGTATTCGATCAGCTCGCAGCCGCGCCCCGCGAAGCGCGCGATGTCCGCAAGGTGCCGGCGCGTGAGCGCCAGCTCGGCGCGCGTCGGATAGTACTCGGGCAGCCGGCAGATCAGATCAAAGAGGCGGCTGCCCTCGGCGTCGTAGAAATACTTCGGCGGCAGGGACTTCTGCGGCTGCGACAGGCCCTCGATGACGTCCTCGCGGAAGCTGTCCGCGGGCGCGACCGACCCGTAGAACCGCGTGCGGCCTAGCCGTTCGGCTCGCGCGCGGCGCTGGACTCGAGCCACTGGCGGATGCGCCGGGCGTCTGCGATGCGCGTGTACTTGCCCCACGAGTCGAGCAGCACGACCACCAGGTCGCGCGACGCCACCCGCATGTGCATCACGAGGCAGCGGCCCGCGGCGCTGATGTAGCCGGTCTTGGACAGCTCGATGTCCCACCGATCGGAGCGCACGAGGCTGTTGGTGTTGCGAAAGCCGACGGTGCCGTCGCGCGCGCGCACCTGCGCGCTCGAGCGCGTGGAATAATCGCGGATCAGCGGATAGCCGTGCGCGGCCTTCACCAGCCGGGCGAGGTCCTGCGCGCTGGACACGTTGTCCGGCGAGAGGCCCGTCGGGTCGGCGAAGCGCGTGTCGTGCAGGCCGAGGCGCGCGGCTTCGTCGTTCATCGCCGCGACGAAAGCCTCGGTGCCGCCGGGATAGGTGCGTGCCAGCGCGGCCGCCGCGCGGTTCTCCGAAGCCATGAGCGCGAGCAACAGCAGCTCGTCGCGCGTCAGCATGGAGCCCGGGCGCAGCCGCCCGCGCACGCGCGAGCTGCGCGTGGCCTTGAGGTCCTCGGCGCTGACCGCGACGCGTTGCTCCAGATCCAGCCCGCGCTCCAGCACCACGACCGCCGTCATCAGCTTGGTGATGGAGGCGATCGGCAGGATCGTGTCGCTGTTCTTCTCGTACAGGGTCTCGCCGCTCTCGGCGTCCTGCACGAGCGCGACCGCGGAACGCAACTTCGGTCCGTCGCCCGCGCGCGCGAAGCCGATGCTGACGAACAGCACCGCCGCCAGCGCGCCGATGGCGACGATCTTCTCGAGCGAGTGGAGCCTGCGTTCCCCTGAGCGCATTACGCTGTTTCCCCTACTGGAGCGGCGGAGTGTAAGCAGGGTAAACGGGAAACGCAAGTAAAAATAAGGCGGTACACCAAGAGTTCTAGAAAAAAGATGAACTATTCGCCGTCCGCGGCCAGGCTTACGCTGCCTTGGTGCGCTGCAGCACCGCCTCGGCCTGCGCTGCCTCGCGCTGCAGCGCCCACATGCGGGCGTACTCGCCGTTGGCTGCCAGCAGTTCGCCGTGCTTGCCGCGCTCCACGATGCGGCCATGGTCCAGCACCAGGATCTGGTCCGCGTCCATGACCGTGGACAGGCGGTGCGCGATGACCAGCGCCGTGCGCCCGCGGGCGATGCGCTCCAACTCGGCCTGGATGGCGCGCTCGGCCGTGGAGTCGAGCGCCGAGGTCGCCTCGTCGAAAATGAGGATGGCCGGATTCTTGAGGATGGCGCGCGCGATCGCCACGCGCTGCTTCTCGCCGCCGGAGAGCTTCAGCCCGCGCTCGCCGACCGTGCTCTGGTACTTCTGCGGCAGGCTTTCGATGAAATCGTGGATGTGCGCCGCGCGCGCCGCCGCGATCACCTCGGCCTCGCTCGCCCCGGGCCGGCCGTAACGGACGTTGTACAGGATCGTGTCGTTGAACAGCACCGTGTCCTGCGGCACGATGCCGATGGCCGCGCGCAGGCTCTTCTGCGTCAGGTCGCGGATGTCGACGCCGTTCACGCGGATCGAGCCGCCGCCGACGTCGTAGAAGCGGTACAGCAGGCGCGCGAGCGTCGATTTCCCCGACCCGGAGTGCCCGACCACCGCCACGCGGTGGCCGACCGGGATCTCGAAGCTCACGCCGTGCAGGATCTGGCGCGCGGGCTCGTAGGAAAAGTCGACGTCGCGGAACTCGACCGCGGCCGGACCGGCGGCCAGCGGCACCGCGTCCGGCTTGTCGCGCACCTCGAGGTGCTCGCCGAGCAGGCGGAACATGCGCTGCATGTCGGCCATGGACTGCTTGATCTCCCGGTACACCATACCGAGGAAATTGAGCGGGATGTACAGCTGGATCAGAAGCGCGTTCACCAGCACGAGGTCGCCCAGCGACAGGTTGCGCAGCGCCACCCCTTCGGCGGCGAGGAACATGAGGGCCGTGACCGCGACGGCGATGATCAGGCTCTGCCCGATGTTGAGCAGCCCGAGCGAGGCCTCGCTGGTGGTGGCGGCGTTCTCGTAGCGCAGCAGGCTCTCGTCGTAGCGGCCGGCCTCGAACTCCTCGTTGCCGAAGTACTTCACCGTCTCGTAATTGAGCAGGCTGTCGATGGCGCGCGTATTGGCCCTGGAGTCGAGCTCGTTGGCGCGCTTGCGGATGGCGATGCGCCACTCCGACACGAGAAACGTGTAGGCAAGGTAGACGGCGACGGCGCCGAAGGTGATGGCGGCGAAGCGCCAGTCGAACTTCGCCAGCAGCACCGCGGCGACCAGCGCGAACTCGAGGATCACCGGCAGGATCGAGAAGATGAGGTAGGAGAGCAGCGTCGAGATGCCGCGCGTGCCGCGCTCGATGTCGCGCGTCATGCCGCCGGTCTGGCGCTCGAGGTGAAAACGCAGCGACAGGCTGTGCAGGTGGCGGAACACGCCCAGCGCGACGCGGCGGATCGCGCGCTGCGCCACGCGCACGAACACGACGTCGCGCAGCTCGGCAAACAGCGTCGTCGAGAAGCGCAGCAGCCCGTAGGCGGCGAGCAGCGCGGCGGGCACCGCCAGCACGGCGAGGGTGGGGTCGAGCCCGTCGACCACCTCCTTCAGCACCAGCGGCACGGCCACGTTGGCGAGCTTGGCCGAGACGAGGAACACCAGCGCCACGACCACGCGCCCGCGGTATTCCCACAGGTAGGGCAGCAGCATGCGCAGCACGCGCCAGTCGCCCCCGCCGGCAGCCGGCGGGGGCGCAGAACCGAGGGGGTGCGCGGCCATGGGAAGGCGCGGATTCTAATGCAGCCGCATCCGCCGAACCCCTTGACGCACAAGGAACTGCCTGACTATCATTCAAACGTTCGTTTGAATAAGGCTGCCACCATGAGTCTTCGCGCCCTGAAGCCCCTCAAAGAGACCCAGACCCGGATCCTCGACGCCGCCGAGGAGATGTTCATGCAGCACGGCTTCGAGGGCGCGTCCATGCGCATGCTGACCGCGCGCGCCGGCGTGAACCTCGCGGCCGTGAACTATCACTTCGGCTCGAAGGATGCGCTCATCGAGGCGGTGTTCCGCCGGCGACTCGACCCGATGAACGCCGAGCGCGCCGCGGAGCTCGACCGGCTGGAGGCCGAGGCCGGCGGCAAAGCGCTCGCGCCCGAGGCGATCATCCGCGCCTTTCTCGGCGCCAGCCTGCGCATGGTGGAAGACACGCGCAGCGGCGGGCGCAACTTCACGCGACTTCTCGGCCGCGCCTATACCGAGCCGGCGAAGACGATCCGCCAGCTGATCGGGCGCATGTACGCGCCGGTCATGGAGCGCTTCAAGGCGGCGTTCGTGCGCGCGCTGCCCGAGCTGCCCAGGGACGAACTGGTGTGGCGCATGCACTTCATGTTCGGCACCCTCGCCTACACGCTCGCCGCCACCGACACCGTGCAACTGATCGCCGGCGCGAAGCCCGAGGACCGCTACGACGCGCGCGTGCTGGAAGACCGGCTGGTCGCGTTCATGAGCGCAGGCCTGCTCGCCCCGCTTCCGGGCGCGCACCAGGTCCGCATCGCCGCCTAGCGCAAGCCAAGGAGAGCTTCCGTGACGACCTTCGCCATCGCTACTGTCGCCGTACTGGCCGGCCTCGCGTTCTTTCGCGCGCCGATTTTCGTCTGGACCGCCGCCACCGGGGTCATGGGCGGCACCTGGGCGGTGATTCTCGGCCTGGGCGCGGCCACGAACGCCGCCCTCGCCGCCGCGTTCCTCGCCGTGGCGCTGGTCCTCAACCTGCCGGCGCTGCGCCGGCGGCTGTTGAGCGATCCGGTGCTCGCCGCCTACCGCCGCATGCTGCCCGACATGTCGTCGACCGAGAAGGAGGCCATCGACGCGGGCACCGTGTGGTGGGACGCGGATCTGTTTTCCGGGCGGCCCGACTGGGAGCGCCTGCTCGGCACGCCCGCGCCGCGCCTGAGCGCCGAGGAGCAGGCGTTCGTCGACGGACCGGTGGAAGAGGCCTGCGCCATGGCCGACGACTGGGAGGTGACGCACGAGCGCTTCGACCTGCCGCCGCATCTCTGGCAGTTCCTCAAGGACAAGGGCTTCTTCGGCATGATCATTCCGAAGAAGTACGGCGGCCTGGGCTTCTCCGCGCTCGCCCACTCCGAGGTGGTCACCAAGCTGTCGTCGCGCTGCAACGCGCTCGCCGTCACCGTCATGGTGCCGAACTCCCTCGGACCCGCCGAGCTGCTGCTGCATTACGGCACCGAAGAGCAGAAGAACCACTACCTGCCGCGCCTGGCGAGAGGCCTGGAGATTCCCTGCTTCGCGCTCACCAGCCCGGAGGCAGGCTCGGACGCCGCCTCCATCCCGGACTTCGGCGTCGTGTGCAAGGGCACCTGGCAGGGCAAGGAAGTGCTCGGCATGCGGCTCACGTGGGACAAGCGCTACATCACGCTCGGACCCGTGGCGACGCTGCTTGGCCTGGCGTTCCGGCTGTACGACCCCGAGCAGCTGCTGGGCGGCAAGGAAGACCTGGGCATCACCTGCGCGCTCATTCCGACCGCGACGCCGGGCGTCAACATCGGCCGGCGCCACCTGCCGCTGAATGGCGCGTTCCAGAACGGCCCCAACTGGGGCAAGGACGTGTTCGCGCCGATCGATTGGATCATCGGCGGGCGCGAATACGCGGGCAAGGGCTGGATGATGCTCATGAACTGCCTCGCCGCGGGCCGCTCGATCTCGCTGCCCGCCTCCTCGGCGGGTGGCGCGAAGGCGCTGGCGCGCGTGACGGGCGCCTACGCGCGCGTGCGCAGCCAGTTCCGCACGCCGATCGGCAAGCTCGAGGGCGTCGAGGAGGCCCTCGGCCGCATCGCCGCCAACGCCTACATGATGGAAGCGACGCGCGTCATGACCGCCGGCGCCGTGGACCAGGGCGAGAAGCCCTCGGTGATCTCGGCGATCGCCAAGTACCACATGACCGAAGGCGCGCGCGCCTGCGTGAACGACGCCATGGACATCCACGGCGGCAAGGGCATCTGCCTCGGTCCGAACAACTGGGTGGGCCGCGGCTACCAGGTGCTGCCGGTCGGCATCACGGTAGAGGGCGCCAATATCCTCACGCGCACGCTCATCATCTTCGGCCAGGGCGCCATCCGCTGCCATCCGTACGTGCTGCGCGAAATGCGCGCCGCCAAGGAGTTGCGGGGCGAGGAGGCCTCGCGCGAGTTCGACGACGCCTTCACGGCGCACGTCGGCCACACCCTGTCCAACGGCGTGCGCGCCTTCGTGCATGGATTGACGCGCTCGATGTTCGCCGCGGCGCCGCTCGCCACCGCGCCGGACACGCGCCACTACTATCGCCACATCACGCGCCTGTCCGCGGCGTTCGCCTTCCTCGCCGACGTGTCGATGCTGGCGATGGGCGGCGCGCTGAAGAGGAAGGAAAAGATCTCCGGGCGCCTGGGCGACGTGCTGTCGATGATGTACCTCGCCTCCGCGACGCTCAAGCGCTACGAGGACCAGGGCCGCCTCAAAGCCGATCTGCCGCTCGTGCGCTGGTCGGTGCGCAACGCGCTGTACCGCGCGCAGCAGGCGATCGACCAGGTGCTGTCCAATTTCCCGGTGAAGGCGCTCGCCACGCTGCTGCGCTGGACGATCTTCCCGCTCGGCATGCCGTTCCGGCCGCCGCTCGATTCGCGCAACCACGAGTGCGCGAGGCTGGTGCTCGAGCCGGGCGCGGCGCGCGACCGCCTGACCGCGGGCGTCTACCTGCCCAGGGGCGAAGCGGACGCCACCGGCGTGCTCGAGTCGGCGTTTCTCGCCAGCGTCGCCTGCGAGCCGATCGAGAAGAAGTTCCGCGAGGCCGTGAAGAGCGGCGCGCTGCAGACCCGCGCCGGCGTGGATACCGCGCAGGCGGCGCGCGAGCAGGGCATCATCACCGCGGAAGAGCACGCGCAGTGGCAGCGCAAGGAAGCGCTGCGCAAGCGCGTCATCATGGTGGACGACTTCCCGCAGGACTACGGCCGCGCCGAAGTCCTGCACAAGCTCGGCAGCGAGAAGCCCGCACAAGCCAAGGCAGCCTGACATGAGCCACCGACCCGTGTACGTCGTCGACGGCGCGCGCACGCCGTTCCTGAAATCCAAGAACCGTCCCGGGCCGTTCGCGGCGGGCGACCTGGCCGTGCAGGCGGGGCGCGCGCTGCTCGTGCGGCAGAAGTTCGCGCCCCAGGACCTCGACGAGGTGATCCTCGGCTGCGCCGCGCCCTCGGTGGACGAGGTGAACATCGGCCGCGTCGCCGCGCTGCGCATGGGTTGCGGCGAGAAGGTGCCGGGCTGGACGGTGATGCGCAACTGCGCGAGCGGCATGCAGGCGCTCGACTCGGGCGTCAACAACATCCTCGCCGGGCGCTCGCAGCTGGTGCTCGCCGGCGGCGTGGACGCGCTCTCGCGCGCGCCGCTGCTCTACAACGACCAGATGGTGAGCTGGTTCTCGGACATGGCGGCAGCCAGGTCGACCGGGCAGCGCATGGCGCTCTTCGCGCGCATGCCGTTCAAGGCGCTGCTCGCGCCCGTGATCGGCATCATGAAGGGCCTCACCGACCCGATGGTGGGCTTGCTGATGGGCCAGACCGCGGAGAACCTGGCGCACCGCTTCGGCATCACGCGCGAGCAGATGGACGCCTACTCGGTGCGCAGCCACCAGCGCGTGGCACGCGCGCAGGACGAGGGTCCGCTCAAGTCGGGCGGCGGCGAAGTCGAGGCGCTCTATGACGCCAAGGGCAACGCCTACCCGCTGGACGACGGCGTGCGGCGCGACGCCTCGATGGAGGGGCTGGCGAAATTGAAGCCCTTCTTCGACCGCAAGTACGGCAACGTCACACCGGGCAACAGCTCGCAGATCACCGACGGCGCGGCCTGGCTGATCCTTGCTTCCGAGGAAGCGGTGCGCAAGCACGGCCTCGCGCCGATCGGGCGCATCGTCGATTCGCAGTGGGCGGGACTCGATCCGGCGCAGATGGGCCTCGGCCCCGTGCACGCGGCCACGCCGATCCTGCAGCGCCACGGCCTGGGACTCGCCGATCTCGACTACTGGGAGATCAACGAGGCCTTCGCCGCCCAGGTACTGGGCTGCCTGGCGGCGTGGAAGGACGACAAGTATTGCAGGGAGCAGCTGGGCCTCGAGCGCGCCATGGGCGAGCTCGACGAGGAGAAGCTCAACGTGGACGGCGGCGCGGTGGCGCTCGGCCATCCGGTGGGCGCCTCGGGCGCAAGGATCGTGCTGCACATGCTCAAGCTCCTCAAGCGCAAGAACGCGAAGCGCGGCATGGCTTCGATCTGCATCGGCGGCGGCCTGGGCGGCGCGATGTTGCTGGAGGCAGCCTGACCATGGAACGCGCGCAGACTGCAGCCATGCTCAAGCACTGGCGCTGGGAGAAGGAACGCGACGGCCTCGCCTGGCTGACGTTCGACAAGCAGGGCGAGTCGACCAACACTTTCTCGCGCGAGGCGCTGGAAGAGCTCGGCGCGGCGCTCGACGCCATCGCCGGCGCCAAGCCCAGGGGCCTCGTCATCCGCTCGGCGAAGGAGAACTTCATCGCCGGCGCGGACATCAACACGTTCGTGAGCTTCAAGACGCCGGCGGAGGCGGTCGAGTTCACGCGCCTGGGCTGGGACACGATGCAGAAGCTGCGCGACCTGCCCTTCCCGACCACCGCGATGGTGAACGGCTTCTGCATGGGCGGCGGGCTGGAAATGTCGCTCGCCTGCACCTATCGCGTAGCGCTCGACGATCCGAAGACGCGCTTTGCCTTCCCCGAAGTGATGCTCGGCATCTGGCCCTTCTGGCACGGCCTGCAGTGGCTGCCGAAGCTCGTGGGCCCTGCGGCGGCGCTCGACATGATCCTCACCGGGCGCGCGATCGACGCGCGCCGCGCGAAGAAGATGGGCCTCGCCACCGAGGCCGTGCCGCTGCGCATCCTGGAGAACACGGCGCGCATGGTGACCCTGGAAGCGAAGCCGCCGCGCAAGCTCGGCCTCGCCGACCGCCTGATGCTCGGTATCGGGCGCAGCTTCGTCGCCGCGCAGGCGAGGAAGCAGGTGGCGAAGCGCGCGCGCCGCGAGCACTATCCCGCGCCCTACGCGATCCTGCACGCCTGGGTGAAGTACGACGGCGATCCGTTCGCCAACCCGGCGGACCCGCTGTGCTCGATCGAGGCGCTCTCCAGCCACCCTACGACACGCAACCTGATCCGCATCTTCTTCCTGCAGGAGCGCATGAAGGGCCTCGCCAAGGGCACCGACTTCAAGGCGCGCCACGTGCATGTGATCGGCGCGGGCGTCATGGGCGGCGACATCGCCGCCGTGTGCGCGATGCGCGGCATCACGGTGACGCTGCAGGATACGTCGCCCGAGCGTATCGCACCGGCGGTGAAGCGCGCCGCCGAGCTCTTCGCCAAGCGGCTGCGCGACAAGCGCCGGGAGCGCGATGCCATGGACCGCTTGATTCCGGATGTCGCCGGCACGGGCGCCGCGCGCGCCGACGTGGTGATCGAGGCGATCTACGAGAACCTGCAGGCCAAGCGCGCGCTGTTCGCGAAGGTGGAAGCGATCGCGCGGCCGGACGCGGTGCTCGCCACCAACACCTCGAGCCTGAAGCTCGCGGACGTCGCCGCGGGCTTCAAGGATCCCTCGCGCCTGGTCGGCATCCACTTCTTCAACCCGGTGCCGCAGCTGCAGCTGGTGGAAGTCGTCTCGGGCGCAGGCACGCGCGAGGACATGACGAAGAAGGCGATCGCCTTCGTGCGTCAGATCGACAAGCTGCCGCTGCCCGTCCAGGACTCGCCCGGCTTCCTCGTCAATCGCGTGCTCGGGCCCTACATGCAGAATGCGTTCCGCATGCTCGACGAGGGCATGAAGCCCGAGACGATCGACGCGGCGATGGAAGCCTTCGGCATGCCGATGGGCCCGATCGAGCTCGCCGACACGGTCGGACTGGACATCTGCCTGGCGGCCGGAAAAGAACTGGCGAAGCCGGGCAAGCACGGCGAGCCCGAGGCCCCGCAAGTGCTGCTCAACAAAGTCGCGCTCGGGCAATTGGGCAAGAAGTCCGGCCAGGGCATCTACCGCTATGAGAGCGGCAAGGCGGTCAAGGACCAGCCGGGCGCCTGGGACCAGCGCCTGATCGACGCGCTCATCGATCCGTACCTCCAGGAGGCGCAGGCCGTCCTCGCCGAGGGCATCGTGCAGGACGCCGAGCTGATCGACGCCGGGCTCATCTTCGGCACCGGCTTCGCGCCCTTCCGCGGCGGCCCGCTGCACTACCTCGCCTCGAACGCGAAGTAAGCATGGGCCGCGCCTCGCACCAGCCCCCGGGCCTGAAGCTGCCCAAGGGCAAGATCCCCGCGCTGCGCGTCGTGCCGATGCCGGCCGACGCCAACCACAACGGCGACATCTTCGGCGGCTGGATCATGGCGCAGGTCGACGTGGCCGGCGGCACCGCGGCCGGGCGCGTGGCGCGCGGGCGCGTGGCCACCGTGTCGGTGAATTCCTTCGTCTTCAAGCAGCCGGTGCAGATCGGCGACATCCTGTCGCTGTACGCGGACGTCGTGCGCATCGGCAACACGTCCATCACGGTCAACGTCGAGGTGTTCGCCGAGCGCGGCCGCGCCGACGCGCGCGTCGTCAAGGTCACCGAGGCGACGCTGACCTACGTGGCGATCGACGCCAACGGCCGGCCCCGCCCCGTGCCGAAGTGAGCGGCACGGCAGTCGAGTTTCCCGCGCGCGACGGCTACCGGCTTGCGGGCGCGCTGTACCGCCCCGCCACGCCGAACCGCCGCGCCGTCCTCATCCATGCGGCCACGGGCGTGCGGCAGGAGTACTACGGCAAATTCGCCGCCTACCTCGCCAGCCGCGGCTTTGCCGCGCTCACCTTCGACTATCGCGGCATCGGCCGCTCGCGCCCGCCGTCGCTGCGCGGCTTTCAGGCGCGCATGCGCGACTGGGCGGACAAGGACATCGCCGGCGCGCTCGACTACCTCGCCCGCGCCACGAATGGCGCTCGCCTGATCGGCGTCGGGCACAGCTTCGGCGGGCAGGTGTTCGGCCTCGTGCCGGGCAACGAGCGCTATGTCGCGGCGATGACCGTGGGCGCGCAGAGCGGCTATTGGAAGCACTGGAGCGGCGCGGGAAGGATCGGCATGTGGTTCCTGACGCACCTGCTGTTGCCGGGCGTGTCGTGGTCGATGGGCTACGTCCCTGCGCGCGTCATCGGGCAGGGCGAGGACCTGCCGGGAGGCGTGGCCGCCGAGTGGGCGCGCTGGTGCCGGCATCCCGGGTACGTCGTCGGCGCGCTCGGGGCGCAGGAAGCCTATGCGCGGTTCACAGCTCCCCTACGGATCTACGCCATCTCGGACGACGCTTATGCGCCGCCACGAGCGGTGGACGCGTTCCTCGGGTTCTACCCGAACGCGCCACGCAAAGTCGAGCACGTTGACGCGACGGCCATCGGCGGCGGCCCGATTGGGCACTTCGGGTTCTTCCGCGAGCGGCTCAAGGACAGCCTGTGGCGCGATGCGGCCGACTGGCTGCAAGGGCGATAGCCCCTAGCCCAGCCCCGGAAACAGCTGCTTCAGCCCCACCGCCATGGTCTGCACCGCCATGGCGGCCAGCAGCAGCCCGAGGATCCTCGTTGCCACATTCAGCCCCGTGGTGCCCATGCGCGCCGCAATGCGGTGCGCCGCACGCAGCGTGATCCACGACAGCACGCACACCGCCGCGATGCACAGCACGATCATCGCCTGGTGTGCGGGGCTGCCGCCCTCCGCCGCGATGATGGCGGTGCTGATGGCGCCGGGGCCGGCGAGCAGCGGCATGGCGAGCGGCACGACGCCCTGCAGCTCGCCCTCCTGCATCTCGCGCGCCTCGGCCTGCGACTGGCGCACGCCGCCCGCCTGTGCGTTGAGCATGGCGAGCGCCATGAGCAGCAGCACGAGGCCGCCGCCGACGCGGAACGCCGGCAGGCTCGCGCCAATGAAGTGCAACAGCGCCTCGCCGACGAACACGGCCACCGCGAGCACGACGAACACGATGAACGCCACCACCTGCGCGAGGCGCCGCCGCTCGGCCTCGCTGCGGGAGGCGGTGAAGCTGAGGAAGAAGGGGACCGCGAGGAAGGGATCGACGACCGCGGTCAGCGTGACGAAAAAGCGCAGGTAGTCGGCGGCGCTGCTCACTTCTTCGCGGCGGCGCTCGCCGCCTTGCGGTCCTCGTTCACCTGGGCAAACGCCGGGCGCTCGCCCAGCATCTTGAGATACGGCTTGACCTGCGGAATATCCTCGAGGTAGTCGCGGCCGAGGAAATTCTTCGTCACCAGCGTGACGAGCGGCAGGTGCACGAACGCGGCGCAGTCGGCGATCGTCAATTCCTTGCCGGCGATGAACGGCTCGAACTTCGCCACCGCCTTCAGCGAGCGCACACCCTTGGCGACGTCCTTCTCCACGCGCTGGCGCAGTTCATCCGGCACGGGCTTGCCGCCGAGGTGCCGGTACAGAGGCCGCACTACGAGCTCCAGGTGCAGCTCGATGAACGTATTGAGCTCGCGCACTTTCGCGCGTGCCAGCGGATCGCGGGGCAGCAGCGGCTTGGCCGGATACGCCTCCTCCAGGTACTCCATGATCACCGCGGATTCGCGCAGGCACTCGCCGTCGACCTCGAGGTAAGGCACCTTGCCCATCGGGCTCTTCTCCAGGTGGGTGTCTTCCTGCGACGGCTTGACACTCTCGTTCTCCTCGTGCGGGATGCCCTTCTCCAGCAAGGCGATGCGCACTTTGTTGTGGTAGTTGCTGATCCGGAACCCGCACAGCTTGATCACGTGTTGCCTCCCTGGTGCTTTGCGAAGAGCTTCTGCATGCCGCCGATCCAGCGGTCGTAGTCGGCGGTCTTGTTGCGCATGTACTGCAGCACGGTCGGGTGCGGCAGGATGAGGAACGTCTCCGCGGCCATCGCCTTCACGATCTCCTCGGCCACCTGCTCCGCGCTGAGCGCGCCGTCCACGCCCGCCGAGCCGCCGCCGCCCGTGTACATGCCGGTCATCACCGCCTGCGGGCACAGGCACGACACGTGCAAGCCCCGCCGTCCGTAGGCGATCGCCAGCCACTCGGCGAAGGCCACGGCGCCATGCTTGGTCACGCCGTAAGTCAGGGATTCGACGATGTTGAGCAGGCCGGCCGCGGACGCGGTGACCAGGAAGTAGCCGCCACCGCGCGCCACCATCTTCTCCACCACGGCGCGCGCCGCCCAGACGTGCGCCATGACGTGGATCTTCCAGTTGCGCTCCCACTCGGCGTCGCTCGACTCCAGCCCGCCACGGCTGATGACGCCCGCGTTGGAGAAGTAGACGTCGACGCGACCGTACTCGCTCTCGGCCTCGCCGACCAGCCGGCCGATGTCGGCTTCCTTGCTCACGTCGCAGGGCACGCCCAGGCCCTTCACCTCGGCCGCCACGGCGCGCAGGGCCTCCGCGTTCAGGTCGCCGAGCACCAGGCCGGCCGCGCCTTCGGCGGCAAAGCGCAGCGCCGCGGCGCGCCCGATGCCGCTCGCCGCGCCGGTGACGACCGCCACCTTGCCCTTCAGCTCCATGTCAGCGCTTGCGGCCGGACAGCGCCTCGGCGACCGAGGTCTGCTCGGCGATCTCGAGCTTGGCGATGGCGTTGCGGTGCACCTCGTCCGGGCCGTCGGCGAAGCGCAGGGTGCGCGCGTGCGCGTACATGTTGGCCAGACCGTACCGGTCGGTCACGCCGCCGCCGCCATGCACCTGCATCGCCCAGTCGATCACCTGGCAGGCCATGTTGGGCGCGAGCACCTTGATCATGGCGATCTCCTTCTGCGCGACCTTGTTGCCCACCGTGTCCATCTTCCAGGCGGCGTGCAGCACCATGAAGCGCGCCGAGTCGATCATGATGCGCGCCTCGGCGATCCTCTCGCGCGTCACGCCCTGCTCGGCGATCGTGCGGCCGAAGGCGACGCGCTGCGTGGCGCGCTTGCACATCTTCTCCAGCGCGCGCTCGGCCTGGCCGATGAGGCGCATGCAATGGTGAATGCGCCCGGGCCCGAGGCGCCCCTGCGCGATCTCGAAGCCGCGACCCTCGCCGAGCAGGATGTTGGCGGCAGGCACGCGCACGTTCTTGAACTCGATCTCCATGTGCCCGTGCGGCGCGTCGTCGTAGCCGAAGACGTTCAGGTGGTGCAGGACCGTGATGCCCGGCGTGCCCGCCGGCACCAGGATCATCGACTGCTGGCTGTGGCGCGAGGCGTGATCGGGATTGGTCTTGCCCATGACGATGTACACCCTGCAGCGCGGGTCGCCCGCCCCCGAGGACCACCACTTGCGCCCGTTGATGACGTAGTCGTTGCCGTCGCGCTTGATGTGCATCTGGATGTTGGTCGCGTCCGACGAGGCGACGTCCGGCTCCGTCATCAGGAACGCCGAGCGGATCTCGCCGCGCAGCAGCGGCTCGAGCCATTGCGTCTTCTGCTCCTCGGTGCCGTAGCGCTCGAGGGTCTCCATGTTGCCGGTGTCCGGCGCCGAGCAGTTGAACACCTCGGGCGACCAGCTGGTGCGGCCCATGATTTCGCACAGCGGCGCGTACTCGAGGTTCGACAGCCCTTCCGGCGCGCGCTTGGAGTGCGGCAGGAACAGGTTCCACAGCCCGGCCTTGCGCGCCTTGGGCTTCAACTCCTCGATGATCGGCACCGGCTCCCAGCGCTTGTCGCCGCGCGTGTGCGCGTAGTAGGCGGGCTCGTTGGGATAGATGTGCTCGTCCATGAACGCCGTGAGGCGCTTCTGCAGTTCCTTGACCCGCGGCGAATGCTCGAAGTCCATGCGCTTCTCCTAGGCAGCTCTCTTGAGAATTCTCTGCACCTGCGCCCAGCCCAGCTCGGCCAGCGGCCGCGTGCGCGAGCCGGCCTCGCGCGCGTACTCGCTCGCCGCCGTGCCGTCCACCACGCGCCTGGCGATGCCCTGCGTGATCGCGGCGATGCGGAAGAGGTTATAAGCCATGTAGTAGTCCCAGGTCGAAGGGTCGATGCCCTTGCGCCCCGTGCGCTTGCAGTAGCGTTCGACGTACTCGCGCTCGCTCGGGATGCCGAGCGCCGCCAGGTCGAGGCCGGCGATGCCGCGGAACTTGCCCGGCGCGATGTGCCAGCTCATGCAGTGATAGGCGAAATCGGCGAGCGGGTGCCCGAGCGTGGACAGCTCCCAGTCGAGCACGGCGAGGATTCTCGGCTCGGCGGGATGGAATATGGTGTTGTCCAGGCGGAAGTCGCCGTGCACCACCGAGGTCTCGTCGCCCGCCGGGATGTTGTTCGGCAGCCACTCGATCAGGCGGTCCATCTCGTCGATCCTTTCCAGCTCGGAGGCCTGGTACTGCTTGGTCCAGCGCGAGACCTGGCGCGCGATGTAGTCCCCGGGCTTGCCAAAATCCCCCAGGCCGACGGCCCGGTAATCGATGCCGTGCAGCTGCGCGATGACGCGATTGAGCTCGTCCCAGATCGCGCCGCGCTCGGACTGCGTCATGCCGGGCAGCGCCTGGTCCCACAGCACGCGCCCCTCGACGCAGTCCATGACGTAGAAGGCAGTGCCGATGACCGACTCGTCCTCGCACAGCACCCAGGGCCTGGCCACAGGAAAGCCTACGCCGTGGAGCGCCTTGATCACCTTGTACTCGCGCTCGACGGCGTGCGCCGAAGGCAGGAGCTTGCCGGGCGGCTTGCGGCGCAGCGCATAGCGCTTGCCGCCTGCGGTGATGCGGTAGGTGGGGTTGGACTGGCCGCCCTTGAACTGCTCGACGGTCAGGTCGCCGCGCCAGTCCTCGATCTTGCCGCGCAGGTAAAGCGCCAGTCGGCCGGCGTCGAAGCGGTGCCGTTCCTCGACCGGCTTGACGCCGATGAACTGCTCGAACATGCCGCGGAGCTTACCCGAGAAGCTCCGCGCCCAGAAACTCCCGGGCTACGCTAGTTGCCGTTGTCCCGCAGGTCGGTACGTTTCGCCGGCTGCGCGTCCGCGTGCTTGGGCGCGAGCAGGCTGCGCAGCATGGTCGTCACCAGCTCGCGGTCCACCGGCTTGGCGACGAAGGCCGTCGCGCCGAGCAGCCGGCAGCGCTCGATCGAGTCATGGTCCGACATCACCGACACGACCAGGATCGGCGTCGCGCGGTTGGCGCCCTCGGCGCGCAGGCGCCGCAGCACCTCATATCCGCCGATGCCGGGCATGAGCAGGTCGAGCAGGATGATGTCGTACTTCGTCTGCAGCGCGAGGTGCAGCGCCTCCTCGCAGGTGCCGGCCAGCATGACACGCGCGCCCATTTCCTGCGTCACGATGCGGCCGATCAGGAGCCGCGTCGGCTCGTGATCGTCGACGATCAGGACGTTGCGGCGGTCTGGGGTGGCGGCCACGGGGTTGCGTCTTACGGCAGCGGGCGGCTGAGGACCGCCGCTCCGTTCAGAGACTGGCTTGCAGAGCCGCTCAAGCCGAAAGTGGTGATCAGGTTCTCCGCCTGCGAGCCAACGAAGGTGCCGTGCGCGGTACCGGCGGTCGTGCCCCCACACGTGGTGCAGGTCCCGGTCAAGCGGATCCCCCCAGCATCGGTGAAATTCGTGATCGAGTGCGGGGCCGTGGTGTTCAAGCTCGAATTCCAGGTGGTTCCGCCAGCCGTTGCGTTGAGGTCGTAGCTGGTGATCTTCTGGGTACTGAAACTGACGCCCACGTTCAGCGAATTGATCACGCCCGACGTGCCCGCCTGGTTGGTCGGAGCCGGACCGACGCCGCTGTACGAATACGTCGCGCTGACGGGGAGCGCCGGCAGTGCCGCGAGGAGGTCCGTCTTGTCCGTCGTCGAGATGACCTGCGTCGCACCGGCCGTCTTCACACCGCCGACTTTCACCTCTCCGCCGGACCAGGTCGTCCAGTTGATGGCGGTTCCGAAGCTGCCCGTGGTCGACTGCGCGTCGTGCACTTCAACCGTCACGCCATTGCCGGATTCGCCGAAGCCCCCATCTTTCCCCACCTGCTTCGAGAAAGCGACCAGCGGGCCTTCTCCGCTTCCTGGCGTGACTCTCGGTCCACGCGTGCGAAGAAGCCGAACCTCGTTGGCCAAACTTTCATCGGGCGCCCGCTCCACGAGCGCCAATTCGGCAGCATCCGGGATGTGCTTCGGCGAGCGACCCGCGTTGCGCGGGGCGATGGAGCGATTGAAGAACTCCGGGACGCTCGGCAGGATCGTGGGCACCTCGCCGGCGCTGGCGACGAAGCCCACCTGGTTCGGCTCGATCTCGACTTCGCCCGCTTGCGTGCGCAGGTAGGTCCTGCCAGTGTTCACCTTGTTGAAGGCGCCGGGCTTCACGCCATCGCCGCTCACCGGCCCGGTGGCCGGGAAGTAATAGGACTCGTGGTCGGTGCCGCGCACGCCCATGTGGGCGATCGGCGTTTCGATCAGGTAGTTCTTCTTGTGGGTGCGGCCGATGGCGCCGGTCACCGCGCGGAAGCCGCCATGCTCGAGGCGATAGCGCACCTTCTCGTTGCCGTCTTCGACGCCGGCATAGTGGAACTCGGCCACGGTCAGGCGGGACTCGGGCTGCACGACGACGATCGCGCCGTCGCCCATTTTCAGTTGGGCAAGGCCGCCGGCGGGCGTCGTCAGGGTATCGCCCACGTTGACCGCCACGCCCTTGCGGGCCTCGCGCTCGGCGCCGCCAGGCGCCACGACCTTGACCGCGCCAGCAGCGAACTGGATGACGCCCGCGGTTTGCGCAAGCGCTTGGCCAGCGCCCGCGGCACCGACCACCAGACCTAGAAAGATGAGACCTTTTCTCATATAGCCTCCACCCGCAATTGGATTGGCTGACGTCGCATGAACAATGCAGCAACTATCAGGCCTGTGGACAGCCCCAGGGTACCTCGCCCTGACAAATTCTGACCCACCCTCAGTTGAACTGGTACCGCAGGCCGATCGACCAGTCCGTCCGCGTGTATTCATAGATCGGGACGTTCGAATCCTGGACCGTGCGTATGGCCCCGACACGCAGTTCAAGGTCCCTGGAAAGGTCATGCCGAACAATGAGTTCCAGATCCCAGCGCCGGTCCTCGCGATACACGAGGAAGGACGGGTCAAACCCGTCGTAGCGCGAATTCAACGCTCCAAGCAAGCCGAACAATCGCCATCCAGGCGCAATAACCCTTTCGCCTGCAAGGCGAAATCCGATCCCGAAACGGTCGCCGCTCGGATTTCCGCCCTGGTCGTTGTCGCCACCCGCCAGGAAGGCGACACTCGCTGTCGATTTCTCGTCAAATTTCAGGTTTGCACCGATGCCGACAGTAAGGAAGTCGGCATCGAAAATCTGCAGGTCGGCCGGCGGATGCCGGGTCCGGCCGGCGTGCGCAAAGGCGAACATCCAGCCCAGCGAGCCGTCAGCCGCGGACGTCTCCGTCACGTCGACGCTTACCGCCTCGACCCTGCGGCTCGTGTCTCCACCCAGCGTGCCATTCACGAGCTGCAACTGCGCGCGCACCACGTGCAGGTCGCCCGTATGCGCAATGCCCATGCTTCCCCAGATTCCGCCCACGTCGAAGTCGGAATAGTGCGTGTTCTGGCGGGCGAGAAACTCGGCGGCCGCGATCAGCGAGTAACGTCCGCTCAGCGGCCTCGCCGCCTCGACGCCGCCACCGATCCCCGCGAACGTGTCGTCCTTGGCGATGTTCTGGTCAGCGAGCTGCAGCACCGCGAGCAATCCCGGCACGAAGAACTGTCCCTGGCCGGGCGCCTGATTGACGTTGGAGCTCGCGCCGGCAAACACGCTCAGGTAGCCCCGGGCAGCCACCTTGCGCTTTCGGTCCGCGCGTGCTTCGCCGAGGTAGATGAGCAACTGCGCGCGCAACGCTGGCGGCGGATCCATGTCGAGCAGCGCCTGGAACGCGACTTCCGCCTGCGCCAGGTTGCCGAGCGCGAGGTACGCGCGCCCCATGTCGATGCGCGCGCCGGCATGGCCCGGATCGAGCGCCAGCACGCGCTCGAACGCGATCGTCGCCCGATCCGGGCGCCCGGCGAAAAGCGCCGCGCGCCCGAGCACGTAGTCGAACTTGATCTCGCCGATATGAGTGTCCTCTTCCGCGGAAAGCAGCGCGTAGGCCTCGGTGTGCTGGCCCGCGGCAGTCAGCGCGGCCGCCCTGGCGAGAACTTCTTCGAGCGGAGTCTGCGCGGCAACGCGGCCGCTCATCGCCATCGACAAGGCGACGAGCAACAACAATACGACTTCTCTGGCACGACGGCGCATGAGTGTGTTGAATCCCGGCGCCGTTGGGCAGCCATCGCCGACGCCCCCGGGGCGGACGGCCGCGCTGAGGAATTCCTCTAGAATTGTCGCTCACTATGCCCCGATAGGACAGTGTGCAATCGCGTTCCTACCTGCCTTGGGTGCGCGTGCTGGCCGTGGCCGCCGCCGGGCTGGCGCTGGCGACCCTGTTCGCTTACTCCGATCTCTTCCCGCGCCTGTCTTGGTGGGTCGATGATGCGCTGCAGCGGCGGCTTGCCGCCGCGTTGCCGCTCGACGGCGTCGTGGTGGTGGACGTCGACGAAGCATCGATGCAGCATCTGCAGCCGAAAATCGGCGCCTGGCCGTATGGCCGCGACGTCTATGCCAAGGCGCACCGCTTTCTCGCAGGAAGCGGCGCGCGCGCCGTCGCCTACGACATCCTGTTCGCCGAGCCGCGCGAAGGCGACGATGCCTTCGCCGCCGCGCTCGACCGGCGCGGCGTGCTGGCGGCCGCAGCCTTGCCGTATCCCTACGTGCGATCCCGGCAGTACCTGGAGCATCTTGCCGCCGTGGCGCCGCTGGAAGCTTCGGCCGCCCCGGACGTCGCCGCACACGCATACGCCTGGAACGACCTGACGCTGCCGCTCGCGCAACTGACGCGCGACTCCGGAGCGCGCGTGGCGGTCTTCAGCACGGCGGCCGACGACGATGGCGTCGTGCGGCGCGTCAGGCCGCTGCACCTTGCCTATGGCAGGGTCCTGCCCGCATTTTCCGTCGCGGCGCTGCTGGCGGCGGAGCCCAGCCGGCAATTGCGGATCGTCGGCGCTCGCCTGCACGCCGGCGACCTGTCCTGGCCGATGGCCGATGACGGCAGCATCGCGCCGCGCCTTCCCGCCAACCTCTCCGCGCTGTCCGTCATCCCCTTCCATCAGATCGTGGATGCCGCGGACGGCGCCGCGGGGACCGCGCATGTCGCCGACCTGGTGCGCGATCGCATCGTCCTCGTCGGCAGCTCGAGCGCCGTGCTCGGCGACTTCGCGCAGACGCCGGTCGGGCGCTTGCCGGGCCTGTACGTCAACGCGCTCATCGTAGAGAGCCTGCGCGCCGGCAAGGTACTGGGCCCGCCGCGGGCGTGGCTAAACGCGTTGCTCGTGCTGATCGCGCTCGCGCTGCCCGCAGGATTGGCGTTCCGCGGCGCCGCTCCGCCGCCGCGGGACTTCGCCCTCGGGCTGGGCGCCCTGGCGCTCGTGCTGATCGGCGCCGTCCTCGGCCTGGCAATGGCTGCCCAGCAGTCGCATTGGCTGTTCGCGGCCGTCGCGGGACTGGGCGCATACGCCGCGGCGCTCGCCGCCTGGCTGTTCGCGCTCCACCAGGAAAGGCAGCGCCTGCACTACGAGAAGGCCGCCGCCCTGGAAGCCACGCGCCTGAAGACCGAGTTCCTCAACCACATGACGCACGAGCTGCGCACGCCGATCACGGCGATCATGGGGTTCAACAAGTTCAACCTGTACGGCGACGACATCGGCAAGGAGCAGCGCCTGCGCCACAGCGGCATCATCGCGCGCAATTGCGAGCACCTGCTGGCGCTGGTCAACAACAACCTCGATCTGGCGCGCATGGAAGCGGGCCAGTTCACGTTCAACCGCACGCCGCACGAGGCGCGCGCGCTGATCGAGGACGTCGTGGCCACCCTGCGGGTGATGGCGCACGAGAAGCAGCTCGCGCTGGAGCAGGACGTGGCCGCCGAGGTGCCCGTGGCGCTCATGCTCGACGCGTTCCGCGTGCGCCAGGTGCTCATCAATCTGCTGGGCAACGCGATCAAGTTCACGGCCGCGGGGACGGTGACGCTGACGGCCACCTGGCGCGACGGCGAGCTGCGCTGCGAAGTGCGCGACACCGGCCCGGGCATTCCCGCCGACAGCCTGGAGCGCATCTTCGTCCCCTTCCAGCGCGCGCCCGGCGTGACGGCCGCGGGAACGGGACTGGGGTTGTCGATTACCAAGAGGCTGGTCGAGCTGATGGGCGGCGCGCTGCACGCGCGCTCGCAGGTGGGCGTGGGCTCGAGCTTCGAGGTGCGCATCCCGGCCCCCGAGGCGCGGCTTCCGGCACCCGCGGCGGCACCCGCCCCGGCCCCCGCGCCGGCACCCGCCAGGCTTTCCGGCCGCGTGCTGCTCGCCGACGACAATGCCGACCTGCGCGACCTGGTGCAGGCGCAGCTCGCGGACATCGGCTTCGCCTGCAAGGCCGTCGGCGACGGGCTCGAGGCGATCGAGGCAGCCCTCGCCGAGCCCTACACCGTGGTGCTGCTCGACATGGACATGCCGTTCATGGACGGCTACGAGACGGTGCGCGTGCTGCGCGAGCGCGGCTACACGCGCCCGGTGATCGGCTTCACGGCGCACCAGGCCGGGGCTCCCGTCGAGCGGGCATTGATCGAGGGCTGCGACGATGTGATCAGCAAGCCCGTTTCCCCGGAACGCCTGCGCGAGTTGCTGGCGCCGCTGTCCGAGGGCGCCGCGCCGCCCGCGCCGGCCGCCGGCGCGAACGCGATCCGCGTCACCGTGGACGCTCGCCTGCGCGCGCTCGCCGTGCGCTTTCTTTCCAACTGCGGGCGCGACGTACTGCGCTTGCGCTCGGCGCTGGACGGTGGCGACTTCTCCGCCACGCGCGCCATCGGGCATTCGCTGAGCGGCGTCGGCGGCAGCTATGGATTCGACGAGATCACGCGCATCGGCAAGGCCATCGAGGAGCGATCCAAGCGCGAAGATGCCGCCGCCGTCAGCGGCCTGGCGGCGCAGCTCGAGGACTACCTGACGCGCGTGCAGCCGGAGTATCGTTGAGGCCGCCGGCAAGCCATCCGGGGAGGAACGTCGCATGAAACACGGCTTCATGGTCAGCCACCGGGCGCGCGCGAAGTTCGCCCGTCGCGGCCTGCGCAGCTACTTCGAGTACCGCGATCTCGGCATCCGCCGGGCGACGCGCGGCAAGGTCGTCGCGCATGTCATCCGCGCGCGGCGCGGCAAGGCGCCGCACGGCCAGTGGCACCGGCACGACTGCCGGGTGCAGTTCGTCTACGTGCTGAAGGGCTGGGCGGTGTTCGAGTACGAGGGCGTCGGCCGCGTGCGCATGAAGGCGGGCACCTGCTTCTACCAGCCGCCCAACATCCGCCACCGCGAGATCCGCCACTCGCCGGACCTGGAGATGATCGAGGTGGTCGCGCCGGCGGACTTCAAGACGCGGGACGCGGAGAAACCTGCAGCCAGAAAGTCACGGGCCCGTCGTTCACGAGACTGACCTGCATGTCGGCACCGAACCGCCCGCAGGCGACCTCCGCCTGCCGCGCACGGCAGGCGTGCACGAACGCATCGAACAGGGCGCGGCCCGCCTCCGGGACCGCCGCGGTGGAAAAGCCGGGCCGCGTACCGCTGCGCGTGTCCGCGGCGAGCGTGAACTGCGGCACCGCGAGCAGCGCGCCGCCGACATCCGCCAGCGCGAGGTTCATGCGGCCCTCGGCGTCGGCGAAGATGCGGTAGCCGAGCACCCGTTCGGCGAGCCGCTCGGCCTCGCGCGGCGAGTCGCCGCGCTCGACCCCGACCAGCGCCAGCATCCCGTGGCCAATGCGCGCCACCTCCTCGCCGGCGACAGCCACATGCGCCTCGGCGACGCGCTGCAACAGGGCAATCACGCGACGATGTCGGGAATCAGACGGTCGCGCAGCCGCGCGATCAGATCCTTCAGCAGGAGCTTCTTCTTCTTCATGCGCCGCAGCTGCAACTGATCCTGCGTCGGATCGGCGGCCAGGCGCGCGATGACGTCGTCCAGGTCGCGGTGCTCGGTTTCCAGGACCTCGATGCGCGCCTCGATCTGCGCGCGCTCCTCGGCAGTCAACGGCATGTTGCTCACGCGGCCCGCCCTGCCCCGTGCCGGCACCACCCGCGCCGGATGACGATCGCTTGCCCGCCTTTGCCGCGGGCCGTGAAAAAGTTCACCGCATCCATGGGCCGGTGCCGAGCATCCTAGCGCCTCCGCGCAGGTGCGCATAGGGGGTCGGGCAAGCGATGCGCCGCAACGATCACGATGTGACCGATACCGTACGGACGACCGATGCGAGCGCGGTCGGCACGGAGGTCCTGCGCATCTATCGCGCCTTGTATCCGGGCGCGCCCGCCGATCCCCTGCAGCAGGGATTCGACCACGCGGTGCAGCTCTACCAGGGCCGGCACCCCGCCTTCCATGCCTGCGACACCGAGTTCCACGACCTGCAGCATGTGCTCGACGCGACGCTCGCCATGGCGCGCCTGATGGACGGCTACGAGCGCGGCCGCCGGGGGTGCGCGCAGCTGCCCCCCGCGGCCTTCCATGTCGGCGTGCTGAGCGCGCTGTTCCACGACGTCGGCTACTTGCGGCGCCGCAGCGACCGCCGCCACGGGCATGGCGCGCGCTACACCCTGTCCCGCGTGAGCAGGAGCGCGACGTTCCTGCGCGCGTACCTGCGCGTGGCGGGCTTTGCGCAGCATGCCGACGATGCGGCGGCGCTGGTGCACTACACCGGGCACGAGCGCCGCGCCGAATCGATCCGCGTCGACGATACGCTGCTGCGCCGCGTGGGCCAGATGCTGGGCACCGCGGACCTGATCGCGCAGATGTCGGACCGCTGCTACCTGGAGAAGCGCCGCGACCGCCTCTACCCGGAGCTCGTCGCCGGTGGGCTCGCGGGCCGGCTGGCGCGCTCGGGCATCGACCTGGTGCGGCGCACGCACGCCTTCTGCATGGTCGCGACGCAGCGGCTGGACCTGCAGCTCGCGCGCGCCTACGACTTCGCCGCGCGGCACTTCGGCGGACAGAATCTCTACCTGCAGGCGATGCAGCAGAACGCGCGTTACGCGCTGGTCGTGGCGCGCGCGGGCCAGGACGCGCAGCTGCGCCGCGTCCCGCCGCCCCGGGGACATCAATAGCTCGGCTTGCGGCGCAGGTACTCGAGCCGGTCGATCGAGCGCACGCGCAACTCCTTTGTCTGCGATCCCTGCAGCACGCGCAGGGGAATCTCGGTGCCCGCAGCGCCGCGCGCCCACAGCTTGCGATAGAAATCGGCGAGCGAGCCGACATCCTCGCCGCCCACGGCGAGCAGGAGATCCCCGCTGCGCAGTCCCGCACGGTCGGCGGGCCCCTCCGGCGAGACCCGCGAGACGTACAGCCGTCCGCGCAGCTCCTCCGCGTTCAGGCCGAGCCAGGGACGGATCGGACCAGCGGCGCGACCGTGGGCGATCAGGTCGTCGAGCGCGGGCTTGAGCAGGTCGACCGGCACGAACAGGTTGCCCGGCGTCTGCGTGCCCGGGCCGCCGGCGTCCGGCACGATGAGCGAACCCACGCCGAGCAGCTCGCCGCGCGCGCTGATCAGCGCGGCACCGGACCAGCTCTGCACCGGCGGATACGTGAAGATCGCGGAGTCGAGCAGGTACTCCCAGCTGCCCGCGAACGCGCGGCGCGACACGACGTACACGAGATTGAGCGCATCGCGGCCGCCGTAACCGACCACCATCGCGGCGTCGCGCTCGGCAAGCGCCGACGCATCACCCAGCGGCAACGGCTTGCCGGCGAGCGGCGCGGCCAGCTTGAGCAGCCCGAAGCCGCTCGCATGATCGTAGGCGGCGAGCGACGCGGGCACCGTGGCGCCGCTGGCGGAGGTGACCTCGACCGACTCGGCTTCGATGACCAGATAGCCGATGGTGAGCACGTAGCCCTCGCGCACCAGGATGCCCGTCCCTTCGCGGCGCATGCCCAGCGACTGCGCGGTGCGCGCGTCGGGAAGGATCCGGGACTGCACGTGCACCACCGCGGAAAGCGTGGCCTGCACCTCGGCGTCGGACGGGCGCTGCGCCGCCGCTGGCCCCGCGCACAATCCGAGCGCGACGAGCAGGATGCGCAACGCGTTGGCCATGGTCGTCACCGGCGCGCCTGGGCCTTGCGCTGGCCTTCGATGCGCGAGCGCAAGGCCTCGACGCGCTTGCGATTGACCCCGAAGTCGCGGCGCCCGAGCCGCGAGGACGAGCGCACGTGCAGCGCCTGCGCCTTCTCGTCGTAGGTGAACTCCACGTCGTCGACGAAGCCCATCACCCTGGAGCGGAATTCCGCGTAGAGGTAGTTGCCCTCGTGCCGGATGACGGTGGCACGCGGCATGCCCTCCACGGCCTTGCGCGCCATGGCCAACGCCTCGGGCGCCGTGCCCTCGAAGCGGATCGGCTCGATGTAATGCACCTTGTCAGCAGGATCGGCCTGGCTCGACACGCAGTTGGGCGTGCTCCGCGGTCGCGGCAGGCGTCCGTCCTTGACGCCGAGATAGGTGGGCCGCTTTCCGGCAAACATCGTGTCCCCCTGCACGGTAGCAAGGTGCAGCGCCAGGCCCGTTGCCGCGCCGGCGACGACCAGGGCGAGGGCGGCAACCGGGCGACGCAGCATCAATGCTCGATGCTACCATCGGCGCGACATCCGCCGAGGGGGAGAACACCATGGAAATTTCCGCGCAACAGCTCGCCGAACTTCTCATCGGCATCGCGCGCGCCCAGCACGCGATCATCCAGGGGGTGGAAAGCGCGATGGCCGGGACCAAGAGCCAGCATATCCTGCCGATGCTGCAGAACCTCGCGCACCTGCGCGATCATCCCGAGCCCACGCTGGTCGACCTGCCGGTGCGCGTGCTGCTCACCACCCAGGGCCGCGTGCCGCCCGACCCGGCGGTGGTGGCGCGCGACCTGGAGCGCCTGCTCGCCGCCTAGAAGTCCTTCGGCTCCGGCGGAAAGACGGGCTTCCTCTTCTCGCGGTGCGATGCGGCGCCCTCGCGCACTTCTGGCCCGGTGAAGCCCAGCATCTCCAGCGCGAGCGAAGCGTCGAACGTCGGGCCGGCCATGCGCAGCCAGTTGTTCAGGCTGTACTTGGTCCAGCGCAGCGCCGTCTGCGCGCCCAGCGCGATCTTGCGCGCCACCTCCAGCGCCTTGGCCTGCAGCTCGGCTTCCTCGCAGCAAAGCGACACCAGGCCGATGCGCTCCGCCTCCTCGCCCGACACCTGCTCGCAGGTGAGCAGGTAGTACTTGGCCTTCGCCATGCCGCACAGCAGCGGCCAGACGATCGCCGCATGGTCCCCCGCGGCGACGCCCAGGCGCGTGTGGCCGTCGATGATGCGCGCGTTCTTCGCCGCGATGGAGATGTCGGCAAGCAGCCCGGCCACCAGTCCCGCACCTACCGCGGGACCATGCATCGCCGAGACCACGATCTTCGAGCAGTTGATGATGTTGTAGACGAGGTCGCGCGCCTCGCGCCAGACGCGCGCGCGCGTCTCGAAATCCTGGATGATGTCCTCGATCAGGCCGAAATCGCCGCCCGCCGAGAAGCCCTTGCCCGCGCCCCGCAGGACGGCGACGCGCACCGCGGGGTCGCGGTCCACGTCGCGCCAGATCTCGGCGAGCTCGGCATGCATGCGCCGGCCGGCGGTGGAGAGCTTGCCGCTCGCCTCGTCGCCCATCACGATCTCGAGGATGCCCGGCTCGATCAGCCGGCAGTTCAGGTCCTGGTATTTGGAGTAGTCCATGCGTGGCATTCTACAATCCGGGCATGATCACCCCGACATACGTGCCGACATGGACGTGACCTACGCCGACGTCGCCGCTGCGCACGAGCGCATCAAGCCGTTCGCCAAGCGCACGCCGGTGCTCACCTCGAGCACCGTCGACGCGCTCACCGGCGCCAGGGTGCACTTCAAGTGCGAGAACTTCCAGCGCATGGGCGCCTTCAAGTTCCGCGGGGCCTACAACGCGCTGTCGCAGCTCTCGCCCGAGCAGAAGAAGCAAGGCGTCGTCGCCTTCTCCTCGGGCAACCATGCGCAGGCAGTGGCGCTCTCCGGCAAGCTGCTCGGCGTGCCCGCCACCATCGTCATGCCGACCGACGCGCCGAAGGTGAAGCTGGAGGCGACGCGCGGCTACGGCGCCGAGGTCGTGCTCTACGACGCGAGCAACGAGGACCGCCAGAAGATCGCAGAGCGGCTCGCCGCCGAGCGCGGCCTCACGGTGATCCCGCCATTCGATCACCCGCACATCCTCGCGGGCCAGGGCACCGCGGCGAAGGAGCTGATCGAGGAAGCGGGGCCGCTCGACCTCCTGATGGTGCCGTGCGGCGGCGGCGGGCTGCTGTCGGGCTGCTCCATCGCGGCAAAGCATCTTTCGCCGCAGTGCCGCGTCATCGGCGTGGAGCCGGCGGCGGGCGACGACGGCCTGCGCTCCTTCCGCTCCGGAAAGCTCGAGAGCGTGCCGCTGCCGGACACCATCGCCGACGGCGCGCGCACGATGTCGCTCGGCAAGCTCACCTTCTCCATCATCCAGAAGAACGTGAGCGATTTCCTCACGGTGACCGATGACGAGCTCCTGCGGTGGATGTTCTTTCTCTGGGAGCGCATGAAGATCGTGGTCGAGCCCACCGGCGCGCTGGCCGCGTGCGCGCTGCTGGCGGGCAAGCTGGATGCGAAGGGCAGGAAGGTCGGGGTGGTGATTTCCGGGGGCAACGTCGATCTCGGCTGGGCGGCGAAGCAGCTGTCCGCCCGCTAGCGGATAGGAAGCGCGTTGCGCCCGCGCGCGCTCGCTGCCGCGCTGCTCGCCTTCATCGCGTGCGCCGTTAACGCCGAGGAGGCGCCCACGCCGGCCGCGCTGCCTTCCCTGGCGGAACTGGAGGCCGCCGGCGCGGTCATCGGCGAGATCCGCATCGCCGCCGACGACGTCTTCAACCTCGACGATCCGGCGGAGAACAACTGGCTCTTCCGGCTCGCCAATGGCATCCACATCCAGACCCGGCCCCACGTGATCCGCAATCAGCTGCTGTTCCGCAGCGGCGAGAAGCTCGTCGCGCAGCGCGTGCTCGAATCCGAGCGCCTGCTGCGCGGCAACCGCTACCTGTACCAGGCGAGCATCCGGCCGATCGCGTGGCGCGACGGCGTCGTCGACCTGGAGGTGCGCACGCGAGATTCCTGGACCCTGCAGTTCGGCGCGAGCCTCGAGAGCGCGGGGGGCACGACCACCAGCGGCGCGCGCATTAGCGAGTACAACCTCTTCGGCACGGGCGCGCGGCTGACCCTGTCGACACGCTCGACCACGGAGGTCACCACCGCCGGCGGAACGCCGAGCGGCGTGGACTTCGGCGTGAGCTACCCGTATGCGTTCGACGGTCGCACGACCGTCGCCTATGCGCAGGCGAACTTCGACGACGGCGACAGCCGCTCGTTCAACGTGACGCGCCCGTTCTACGCGCTCGACGCGCGCGGCGCGGGCAACTTCTCGGTCGCCACCGACAACCGGCTGCTCACCCAGTATGCCGGCGGCGCCGAGGCCGGGCGGTTCTACCGCAGCACGGAAAGCGCGGACGTCTCCGGCGGATGGTCGCCGGGCCTGGTGAACGGCTGGGCGAACCGCTTCTCGCTCGGCCTGAGCTATCTGCGCGACCGGTACGAGAACGACCCGCGCGCGCCGGCGACGCTGCCGGGCGACCGCCTGCGGGCCGGCCCGTATCTGCGCTACGAGGTGGTCGAGGACGACTTCCGTGAAGTCACCAACGTCCAAAGCATCGGGCGTCCGGAATACCAGGCGCTCGGCCTGCAGGCGAGCGTGCAGGTGGGGCGCTCCACGCCCGGCCTCGGCTCCACGGACCTGATCACCTGGTACGCGGCCGGCGTCAGCCAAGGATTCCGCTTCCACGGCGATCGCACGCTGCTCGCCTCCGCGGCGGTGTCGGGAGAGTACGCCAACGGCGAAAACGACCGCGTCGTGCTGGGCGGTGCGCTGCGCTACTACCAGCGCCGCGGCAGCGGGGCGCTGCTCTACGTCGCGCTCTCCGGTGACGCGACCGAGTTCTCGGACGCCACGCAGTACCTGTCTCTCGGCGGCGATACCGGCCTGCGCGGCTATCCCTCCAATTACCAGCTGGGCAGCCGGCGGGTGCTGCTGACCGCCGAGCAGCGCCTGTACAGCGACTGGTATCCGCTGCGGCTGATCCGCGTCGGCGGCGCCGTCTTCTACGACGTGGGCCGGGCCTGGGGCGAGCCTTACCAGAATTTCCCGGACGCGCACTGGTCCGCGAACGTCGGCTTCGGGCTGCGGCTGCTCAGCGCGCGCTCCGCGACCGGCACCACGCTGCACCTGGACATCGCCTTCCCCCTCAGACGCGAGCCCGGGTTGGACTCGTACCAGCTGACGATGGAATCGAAGTCCAGCTTCTAGGGCTCGGCCCGCGCGAAGAACGCGAAGCGCTGCCCGCTCGCCGAGCGGGACGCGTACATCGCCTTGTCGGCGAGCGCGATGAGCGTTTCGGCGTCCTCGGCGTCGTCCGGAAAGACGCTGATGCCGATGGAGCAGGACACGCTCGTCGGCCCGCCGGCGAGCGCGAGCGGCAGCTGCACCATGTCGGCGACCTTCTCGGCGATCATCGAGGCGTCCTCGGTGCGATCGAGCTCGCCGGCGAGGATGACGAACTCGTCGCCGCCGTAGCGCGCCACGGTGTCCGAGCCGCGCACGCTGGTGCGCAGGCGCGAGGCGAGCTGCACCAGCGCCTGGTCGCCGGCCGGGTGGCCGCGCGTGTCGTTGATGGACTTGAAGCCGTCGAGGTCGACCAGCATCACCGCCAGCTTCTTGCGGTTGCGCTTGGCCAGCTCCATGGCGAGCGCCAGCCGCTGCTGCATCGACAGCCGGTTGGGCAGGCCGGTCAGCGGGTCGTGCTGCGCCATGAAGCGCAGGTGCTCCTCCTGGTTGCGCAGCAGCGCCATCAGCCCTTCGCGCTCGCCCGCCTCGGCGCGCAGCCGCTCGTTGGCGCGATTCAGCTCCGCCGTGCGCTCGGCGATGCGCAGCTCGAGCTCGCGCTCGCTCTCGCGCGTCGCCTCGAGCAGCCGACGCTGCGCTTGCAGGGCCTCGGCCTGGGCCACCGCACGCTCGCGCCGCAGGATGCCGATGCGGTCGCCGAGCGCGAAGGACAGCAGCAGCACGTCCAGGGCGAAGCCGATGTGCAGGCCGTAGATGGTCACGAAAGTCGTCGGCACCAGCGCGAAATTGCGCAGCGCGCCGACGCCGATGAACACCAGCAGCGCCGACCAGGCGAGCAGGAAGTAGCGCGCCGGGCGGTATCCCGCGACCAGCGCGCGCACCGCGACGTAGGTGGCGAGCGCCGCGGCCGCGAAGCCGAGCACGGAGATGATGCGCAGCACGGTGCCGTAGTCGAGCACCCAGCCCGTGGCGGCGAACAGGGCCAACGTGCCGCCGGTGGCGGCGATGGCGCGCAGGGCGAGGTCGGCCCGCGGCGCCACGCGCCGCGTGGCGAGAAAGCCGCGCGCGAACAGCACGCCCAGGGCGAGCGTCAGGCACAGCGTCATCGCCACCGCGTGATTGGCCGCCCAGACGCTGTTCGGCCACAGGTACTGGTACGCCAGCCCGTCGTAGCTGAACAGGAACAGCCCGAACGCCACGGCGTACGCCACGTAGTAGGCGTAGACGCCGTCGCGCACGGCGACGAACAGCATCAGGTTGTAGAGGATGAGCGCGAGCGCCAGGCCGTAGAACAGCCCGAGCACCAGCTGCGAGCTGCGCCCCTGTTCCGCGAAGGCTTCCGGGCGCCAGAGCGTGAGCGGCACGGTCACCACGCTTTTCGATTCCACGCGCAGGTAATACTCGTGATCGCCGGCGGCGGTCGGCGCCGGAAAGCGGAATACGTAGTTGCGGTGGCGCACCTCGCGCGCGTCCCAGGGAAACGTGTCCCCCGCCAGGCGCGCCCAGTAGCGCGCCTCGCCGCCCGGCTGCGCCTCGGGCCGGTGCAGCTCGATGCGGTCGATGCTCGGGAACGCCACCTCGAGCAGCAATTCCTCGCCGGCGGGTGCGCCGCCCGGCAGCCGGAAGCGCAGCCACCACGCCGAGCGCGAGTAGCCGAAATTGAGCGGATCGGTGCCCGGGCGCGAGAATCGCTCCGTGTGCCCGGGCGCGCGCACGTCCTCCAGCCGCAGGGCGCGCGACGGATCCTCCAGCACCTCGACGTAGGCGCCGAGCGAAGTGAAGCCGCGTTCGCTCGGCAGCGGCGCCGTCTCTCGCGCGTGCGCCGCGGACGCGAAGATAAGCACGGCCAGGAATGCGAAAACGCGCGGCATGGAGGCGAGCATCATAATGTGCCGTGGCGCTTGCGTTAAGATGCGCGCCTTCATGCGCGCCATCCAGATCGACAAGCCCGGCGGGCCCGAGGCGCTGCGTCCCGCGGAGCGCCCGCGCCCGGTGCCCAAAACCCACGAGATCCTCGTCAAGGTGGCGGCGGCGGGCGTCAACCGCCCCGACGTGCTGCAGCGCATGGGCCTTTACGCCGTGCCGCCCGACGCCTCGGACCTGCCCGGCCTGGAGGTCGCCGGCGAGGTCGTCGCATGCGGCGCTGCGGTAACGATGTGGAAGCCGGGCGATGCGGTGTGCGCGCTCACGCATGGCGGCGGCTACGCGGAGTTCTGCGTGACGCCGGAAGTGCAGGCGCTGCCGGTGCCCAGGGGCCTTTCCATGGTGGAGGCCGCTTCGCTCCCCGAGACCTTCTTCACCGTCTGGTCCAATGTCTATGATCGCGCCCGCCTCGCCCCGGGCGAAGCGCTGCTCGTGCAGGGCGGCACTTCGGGCATCGGCGTCACCGCCATCCAGATGGCGAAGGCCACCGGCAACCGCGTTTTCGCCACCGCCGGCACGGACGAGAAGTGCGCCGCCTGCTTGCAGCTCGGCGCCGAGGCGGCCTTCAACTACAAGACCGAGGACTTCGTCGCGGGCGTGCGGTCGGCCACCGGCGGCAAGGGCGTGGACGTGATCCTCGACATGGCGGCAGGCGACTTCGTGCCGAAGGAACTGAAGGCGCTCGCCGACGACGGACGCCTGGTGTTCATCGCCTTCCTGCGCGGACCCAAGGCCGAGCTCGACGTGAACGAGCTGATGCGCCGCCGCCTCACCCTCACCGGCTCGACGCTGCGCCCGCGTCCGATCGAGTTCAAGGGCGCGATTGCCGCGAGCTTGCGCAGCCGCATCTGGCCGCTGATCGACGCCGGCAAGATCAGGCCGGTGATCTACCGGACCTTCCCGCTCGAGCAGGCCGCCGAGGCGCACCGGCTGATGGAGTCGAGCGCGCACATCGGCAAGATCGTCCTCACGCTCTGACATACATGCGCCGCTCGACGGACTGCCTCCTGGTCGTCGACGTGCAGAACGACTTCATGCCGGGCAGCGCGCTCGCCGTGCCGCGCGGCGACGAGATCGTGCCGCTCGTCAACCGCATCGCCGCGGACTTCGCCGTCGTGGTGCTCACGCAGGACTGGCACCCCGCGGGCCATGCGTCGTTTGCCTCGAGCCATCCCGGCCGCAAGCCCTACGACAGGATCCGTCTGCCCTACGGCGAGCAGATCCTCTGGCCCGATCACTGCGTGCAGGGCACGCCGGGCGCAGCCTTCCATCGGGACCTCGACATCCCGCACGCGCAGCTCGTCCTCCGCAAGGGCCACCACCGGAAGGTGGACAGCTACTCGGCGTTCCTCGAGGCCGACCGCAGGACGAAGACCGGCCTCGACGGCTACCTGAAATCGCGCGGCGTGCAGCGTGTCTTCTGCGCGGGGCTGGCGACCGACTTCTGCGTCGCCTGGAGCACGATGGATGCGCGGCGCTTCGGTCTGCAGGCCGTGGTGATCGAGGATGCGTGCCGCGCGATCGACACCGGCGGCTCGCTCGCCGCCGCCTGGCAGGGCATGAAAAAGGCCGGCGTCAGGCGCGTTTCTTCCGCGGCGCTGCGCTAGCCTCCGCGCCGGCCGCCTCGCGCTTCAGCCAGGCGACGAACGCGGCCACTTCCGGCCGGCCCTGCGCGTGGCTCGACGCGATCGCGTAGTAGGCGCGCGCCGGGTCGGCGCTGCGCTTGAACGGCGCCACGAGGTCCCCCGCTTCGAGCGCGTCCTTCAGGAGCGGACTGCGGCCGAGCGCCACGCCGTGCCCGGCGATCGCGGCGGCGATGATCTGCTCGTAGCCGGAGAAGGACAGGCGCCCCGCGGGCTTCAACTCCGCCAGGCGCTCCACCTCGAGCCACGAGCGCCAGTGCAGCCAAGGATGGCGCGCATCCGGATCGTCGTACTGCAGCAGCACGTGGTGGCGCAGGTCGGCGGGCTCCTTGAGCGGGCGGCGCGCATCGCGCGCCAGCTTCGGGCTGCACACCGGGAAGACGCGCTCGCCGAACAGGCGCTCGGCGCCCGGCCCGGCGAGGCTCGCCGGTCCGTGGCGGATCGCCACGTCGAGGCCGTCGCGCTCCAGGTCCTGCACGCGCGTGTCGGCGGAGATGCGCACGTCGACGCCGGGGTGGGCGCGCGTGAAGCCCGCGAGGCGCGGGATGAGCCACAGCGCGGCGAAGGAGTGCGTGGTGGTCACGGCGAGCGCGCGCCGGCCGGATTGCGCGCGCAGCCGGTCGGTGGCCGCGCGCATGGTCGCCAGCACCTGCGCCGCGGCCGGATAGAACTGCTGGCCGGCGTCGGTGAGCGCGAGCGCCCGATGGCGGCGCTCGAACAGCTTCACGCCGAGCTGCTCCTCGAGCTCCTGCATCTGCCGGCTGACCGCGGACTGCGTGAGGTGCAGCTCCTCGCCGGCGCGCGTGAACGACAGCAGCCGCGCCGAGGCCTCGAAGCCGCGCAGCAGGTCCAGGGACGGCAGCCTTACATTCCCATTGTTCATGCAAAGCCTGAATTCTTACCGTTTGAGAGCGCGACGGGCAGGATGCACCATGCGCATGCCAAACGCAACCCGACAGGAGATGGTCATGCGCATCGAACTGGAACCCGGCGCCCTGCGCCTCGCGCGCGGGCAGACGCTCAGGGTGGTGGACGCCCTGGGCAGCACCATCCGCTGCGACCAAGGCAGCGTGTGGATCACCGAGGAGAACATGAACAAGGACGTGGTGCTCGAGGCCGGGGCGAGCTACCGCCTCAGCCGCAAGGGCCTCGCCCTGGTGCACGCTTTCGGCGACGCCACCGTGGCGCTCGCCTGACCCGCAAGGAGAGCCGCCATGGATCTGCAATACGCTGGCTACCTGCGCGACGACGAGCTGCGCGCGCAGCTGGAGCGCGACGCGCATCGCGAGCGCGCCCTCGCCGTGCAGGCGTTCCTCGCCCGCTCGGCGCAGGCGCTGCTCGGCCGCCGGACCGGGACGCAGGACGCGTGCCGCTCGTACGCATCTCGCTCGTCGAGGGCCTGACGCCCGGGGACCGGCGCCGCGTCGGTGACGCGGTGCACCGGGCGCTGGTCGAGACGATCGGCGTGCCGGCGCGCGACCGCTTCCAGGTCATCACGCAGCACGCGCGCGGCGACCTGGTATACGACGCCGAGTACCTCGGCATCGAGCGCAGCGACGAGATCGTCCTGGTGCAGATCACGCTGACCGCCGGCCGCTCGCTCGAGCAGAAGCGCGCGCTCTACCGGCGCATCGCCGACAACCTCGCGCAGGCCGTGGGCCTGCGGCCGCAGGACGTCTGGGTGAACCTCGTCGAGGTGGCGCGCGAGAACTGGTCGTTCGGCAACGGCATCGCCTCGTACGCGCCCGCGGAGGCCGCGCCCGCGTGAATTAGAATGTGCGCTCCTGCACGCGGGAGAAGCGCATGTTCCGGGACGGCCTGCTCAAGGGCAAGAACATCCTCATCACCGGGGGCGGCACCGGCCTCGGGAAAGAGATCGCCGCCAAGTACCTGCAGCTCGGGGCGGACGTCTGGATCGCGGGCCGGCGCGCGGGGGTGCTGGAGGCGGCCGCCAGGGAGCTGATGGCGCAACACGGCGGGCGCGTGCGCACGCATGCCGTGGACATCCGCGACTTCGCCGCGGTGGACGCGATGGCGCAGCGCATCTGGGACGAGTCCGGGCCGCTCACCGGCCTGGTGAACAACGCCGCCGGCAACTTCATCAGCCCCACCAAGGACCTGACGCCGAACGGCTTCAACGCCATCGCCAATATCGTCTTCCACGGCAGCTTCTACGTCACGCACTCGGTCGGCAAGCGCTGGATCGACGGCGGCCGCCCGGGCTCGGTGATCTCGATCCTCGTCACCTGGGTGTGGACGGGCTCGCCCTACGTCGTGCCCTCTGCCATGTCGAAGGCGGGACTGCACGTCATGACCAAGTCGCTCGCCGTCGAATGGGGCAAGCACGGCATCCGCTTGAACGCCATCGCGCCGGGCCCCTTCCCCACCGAGGGCGCGACCAAGCGCCTGCGCCCGGGCGCGGATTTCGGCGACTCCACCAAGGCGAACCCGATGCGGCGCATCGGCCGGATGGCGGAGCTGCAGAACCTGGCCGCCTTCCTCATGGCGGACGGCTGCGAATGGCTCACCGGCGAGACGATCGCAATCGACGGCGGCGGCTACCTCGCCACCGGCGCCTCCTTCACCGAGCTCGACCAGATGAGCGACGCCGACTGGCAGAAGGCGCGCGCGCTCATCAAGGCGCAGAACGACAAGGACCGCGCCGGCCGGGCCGGCTGAGCGCGCGCATGGCCGACAAGCTCGCCCCGCGCCCCGCTGCGACGCTGCTGCTGCTGCGCGATGGCAGCCTCGGGCCCGAGGCCTTCATGCTGCAGAGGAACAGGAGCGCCGCGTTCCTCGCCGGCGCGCACGTGTTTCCCGGCGGCGCGCTGGACAAGGCCGACCGCGACGCGCGCGTGCTGCGCCGGGTGGCGGGCATCACCGACGCCGACGCCAGCACGCGCCTGGGCGTGGATTCCGGCGGCCTCGCCTACTGGG